>CACJBC010000001.1 GCA_902591565.1 uncultured SAR86 cluster bacterium
GAAAGTTTCTAGCATTGATTTACCTCATAGATTATATGCCCATCAAATGATTGAAGAATCTATGCTAGCAGCTAATGTTTGTGCAGCTAACTTCATGCATAAACACTATAAATTTGGAGTTTACAGAGTCCATGAAAAACCTGAAGAATTAAAACTTGAAAGTCTAAAATCTTTTTTTTCTTTAAAAGGCTTTTCTAACCAAAGTAAAGATACTCCTCTTGCCCTAATAAATAAATGTCTTCAATTTTCGTCAAAAAATAAATTAAATAAAGTTCTTCAAACTGTCGTTTTACAGAGTTTAAAAAGAGCTGAGTATTCAACAAAAGAAATTGGTCATTTTGGATTACAACTTGATAGGTACTCACACTTTACATCGCCTATTAGAAGATATCCTGACTTAATGGCTCACAGATTAATTAAAAATGTTATTAATAAGAATAATATAGATATTAATAAAGATCAGATTGAGGAAATTTGTGCAGAGATGTCTGAGCTTGAGAGAAATGCAGAAAAATCTTCTCGGCAGGTTGTTCAACAAATGATTTGTTATCATTTAAAAAAATATATTGGTCATGAATTCAGTAGCACTATAACTGGAATCACAGATTTTGGTCTGTTTGCTGAAATAGATAATTTTTATGTATCTGGTTTAATACATGTTGCAGATTTACCTGGAGATAGGTATTTTTATGATAAAGATGCTAATTTATTAAAAGGCAAGCGAACTGGAAGAGTTTACAGGCTAGGTCAAGACATAAAAATTAAGATTATGAATGTGCTTCCAGCAGAGAGAAAGATTACTCTTATACCGTGCTAAGATTTGTAAGAAAATGAATAAAAAAGATAACAGCTTGCGTGTAGGCTTTCATAGTATTGAAAGTATTCTTAATAATAATCCTCATAAGATAAAGAAAGTAACATTACCGGCAAATAGAAATGACCAAAGAATTTCTTCATTAATTGTTGCATTGGAAAAAAATAGCATTAAATATGACTTGTCTTCAAAACTAAAACAAGAACCTGAAGCAATAATTGTTAATGAAAATGAATTAAATTTCAAAGATCTTAAAAATTTTCTTAGTTCAGAAATTACAAATCCTCTTATTTTGATTCTTGATAATATTATTGATCCAAGAAATCTTGGTGCTTGCATTAGATCAGCTGCAGTGATTGGGGTTGATGCACTCATTATAAATAAACATCACTGTGCTCCAATCAACTCAGTTGCACATAAAGTTTCAGCAGGAGGAGCTGAGGTTATAAAAATTTTTCATGTTACAAATCTCATTAATTGTCTAAAATTTCTCAAAGAAAATAATATTAATATATACGGGCTTAGTGAACATGCTAAAAAAAGTTGTTATGACTATAATTTTAATGACTCAAGTGCAATTATAATGGGTGCAGAAGAGTCAGGTATTAGAGAAAAAACAATGGAAAACTGCGATTTAACAATTAACTTAAGTAATAATAAATTATTTAAAAGCTTTAATGTTTCTGTTGCAACTGGGATAATACTCTCCGAAGCAAATAGGCAACGTCAAATTAAATAAAAAATATAATGTTAAGACAAAGAACATTAAGAAATTCTATAAAAGCAGTAGGCATAGGGCTTCATACTGGTAAAAATATTGCTATGGAACTTCTTCCTGCTGAGGTTAATACTGGTATTAATTTTATTAGAACAGATATTAGTGAAGATTTTTTCATACCTGCCATAGCAGAAAATGTTGGAGATACCAGTTTATCAACTGCCTTGGTAAAGGATGATATAAAAATTTCAACAATTGAACATTTATTATCAGCCATTGCTGGCTTAGGTGTTGATAATTGTGTTGTGAAGGTAAATGGTCCTGAAGTCCCAATAATGGATGGCAGCTCCAGCCCTTTTGTATTTTTAATCCAATCAGCAGGTCTTCAGGATCAAGATGCACTCAAAAAATTTATTAAAGTAAAAAAAGAAATCTCTGTTACCAGAGATGATGCTTATGCCTCAATAAAGCCATTTAATGGATTTAAAGTTTCTTTCAAAGTGGACTTTGATCATCCTGTTCATAAAAAACTTCCTAGTGAATCTATCATTGATTTTTCTTCAACCTCTTTTGTTAAAGAAGTTTGCAGAGCAAGAACATTTGGTTCTTGGAATGAAAAAGAATTGTTACAGTCGAAGAATTTGGCCTTAGGCGCTAGTGTCTCAAATGCAATAGTTTTTGGGGAAGAAGAAATTCTAAACGAGGAAGGACTCAGGTTTAACGATGAGATTGTCAAACATAAAATGTTAGATGCTATTGGTGATTTATATTTACTTGGCGGAAATTTAATTGGTCAATTTTCTGGATATAAATCTGGTCATGCTTTAAATAATCAATTATTAAGAAAAATTATTGAAGATAGCGATGCTTATGAGATAGTTGAATTTGAAAATTCAGAAAATGCCCCTATTTCTTATGTAAGGCCTCCTTTTGGAGACGTTGAATAATAACTTTCATAAGTTTTAATGAAATATATACTTAATCCCTTTACTGCATTTTTTGGCTCTAGCAATGACAGAACCATAAAAAAAATGATGCACTATGTTCATCAGGCTAATTCTCTTGAAGAAAAACTATCCAAAGAAAGTGATGAATATTTTAAAACTTTAAAAGATACGCTATATAAAAAATATTTAGAAAATAATAAAGATATATACATCATATTACCTTTAGCATTTGCAGCGGTTCGAGAAGCCTCTAAACGAACAATAGGACTTAGGCATTTTGATTCTCAAATGCTTGGGGGAATTTCCCTTGTAGATGGGAATATTGCAGAAATGAAAACTGGTGAGGGGAAGACTCTTGTAGCAACATTACCATCTTATCTAAATTCAGTTATTGGCAATAAAGCAATATTGGTTACTGTTAATGATTATCTTGCAAAAAGAGACGCTGAATGGATGAGGCCAATCTATGAGTTTTTAGGGTTAACAGTTGGGGTAGTTATATCTAATCAAGAATTAGATGAGAAAATCAAATCATATAAAGCTGATGTCATATACGCAACAAATAATGAACTTGGCTTTGACTATCTTAGAGACAATATGGCTTTATCAAGTGAAAATAGGGTTCAATGTTCTCTTGATTTTGCTGTAATTGATGAAGTTGATTCTATCTTAATAGATGAAGCAAGAACACCATTAATAATTTCAGGTCCATCTTCTGAAAGTTCGGAAATGTACAAGCAAATTAAAAAATTTATACCGAGTCTTATAATGCAGCTAAGAGAAGGTAGTGATGAAGATCCTCTAAAAGACCATGAAAAAGGACATTATTTAATTGACGAAAAGAATAGAAGTGTTGAGCTTACTGATGATGGTTATATCTTGGTTGAAGAGCTATTAGAAAAGGCTGGAGTTATTGGTCCATCAGAGGGTTTGTATTCAATTTCAAATTTAAAAATTATGAAATTTGTACAAGCTACACTAAGAGCTAATTTCTTATTTAAAAAAAATATCCATTATCTAGTAAGAAATAACGAAGTCCTGCTTATAGATGAGCACACAGGAAGAACTATGCCTGGAAGAAGGATGAGTGAAGGAGTTCATCAAGCATTGGAATGTAAAGAAAATGTTCCCATACAAAGAGAATCACAGACACTTGCATCTACTACCTTTCAAAACTTCTTTAGATTGTTTAATACATTATCTGGAATGACTGGTACTGCTGATACAGAAGCTGTTGAATTCAAACAAATATATAAACTAGATGTAATTATTATTCCAACTAATGTTCCTATGATAAGAGAAGATCATAATGACCTTGTTTTTCTTACAAAAAAAGCCAAATACAATGCTCTTGTAGAAGAAATTGAATCAATAAGATCAAAATCCGCACCCATATTAGTTGGCACCGTTTCTGTAGAATCCTCTGAAGAAATATCTGAGCTTTTAAAATTAAAAAAAATTCCGCATCAAATCTTGAATGCAAAACACCATGAAAAAGAGGCACAAATAATTGCAAATGCAGGAAAGCCAAAAATGGTCACCATTGCTACAAATATGGCTGGAAGAGGAACTGATATTGTTCTTGGTGGCAAAAAAGAAGATCAAAATGAATCAGACTGGAAAGAAAATAATAAATTAGTTTTATCATCAGGTGGCCTACATATTTTAGGAACAGAAAGACATGAATCTAGAAGAATTGATAATCAATTAAGGGGAAGATCGGGAAGACAAGGAGATCCAGGTTACTCAAGATTCTTTTTATCTTTAGAGGATGATTTATTAAGACTATTTATATCAGATAGCAGAAGGAGTCTTTTTGAAAAAATTGGTATGGGTGATGACCATATCGAGCATAAGATGCTTTCAAGAGGAATTGAAAATGCTCAAAAAAGAATTGAAAATAAAAATTTTGACGCTAGAAAAAATCTTCTTGAATATGATGATGTTTCAAATGATCAAAGACAGGCAATATACTTATTAAGAAATCAACTATTAGAAGAAGAAAATATATCAGAGTCGATAGATATACTCATCGAAGATCAGTTTAAATCTATTTCAAATACATATGTACCGATAGAATCTATAGAGCCCCAATGGAAAACAAAAGAGTTAGATGATTACTTAAGTGAATCTTACTCTCTGCATACCAATATTCACCAAACTATTAAAGATGATAAAACTTTAATACCAGAATCAATTGGTTCAAAAATTATTGAAATTGCTAAAGAGTCATATAAAGAAAAATATAAAGCTATTGGTAGTGATAGAGTGCTATTAGAAAAACAAGTCATGCTTCAAGTTCTCGATGTCCACTGGAAAGAGCACTTATCTGAGATTGATCATTTAAGAGGAAGTATAGGATTGCGCGCATATGCTCAAAAAAATCCTAAAAATGAATTTAAAAGAGAGGCATATTCAATGTTTGAGAATATGCTTGATGAAATTAACAGTGAAACAGTAAGAATATTATTTAGTCTTCAAATAAAAAATCATGAAAATCTTAATTCATTATCTCCAAAACAAGAAGTGCAAGATATTAAATTACAAAAAGATAACTCGCCCTCTATAATTAATGAAACTAAAAATGAACCTGAGCCAGTTGAAGACATCAAAACAATTACAAGAAATGAACCTAAGGTTGGAAGGAATGATATCGTTAAAATTTCAAACGGCAAGGAAACTAAAGAAATTAAATTTAAAAAAGCTCAGCCTTTAATTGATTCAGGTGATTGGAAAATTATTTAACCTAAGTTTCTAATAAATTAGTCCTCGTAAAAATCTTCAGATTGAATTGGTCTTGAGATTTTATTGTCTTCGTTAGCCCAAGAACCAAAATCAATTAATTTGCATTTTTCTGAACAAAAAGGCCTGTGCTCATTGTTGATAGCTAAATCAACTTTTTTTTCACACCTTGGGCACTTAGCCATTTTTAACAATCTCCATGTACTTTTTATGAATATTTAAAACAGATTTTCTTAAATGCTCTATAGAGCTATTATTCAAAATAACTTCGTCAGCAATGCTTATTCTTTCTTCTCTTGTAGCTTGTTTATCAAGTATATTTTCTATTTGAATTATAGTTTGATTGTCTCTTTTAGATGTTCTTTCAATCTGAATATCAACATCACAATCTATAACTAAAACCCTGTCATAAAGCTGAGAGGAACGTGTTTCATATATTAAGGGTACGACAATAATACAATAATCAGATTTTGAGTTTTTTATAAAAGATTGAATACCAGAGCTCACCAAAGGATGAATTATGTTCTCTAATTTTATTTTTGTGAGAGGATCATTAAAAATATCTTTTCTTAATAATTCTCGATTAATATCTTTATTTTCATCAAGATATTTTTCTCCAAATTCATTAATAAATAATTTATACCCTTTTGAATTAATATTTAGAGAGTCTCTAGCAAGATCATCGGCGTCTATTGAATCGATGCCTAGATTTTTAAACATAGCTGCAGCTGCTGACTTTCCAGAACCAATTCCACCAGTTAACCCAATAATCATATTTGCATTATACTAAAGTAAAAAAAAAAGGCTTCTAGATTACCTAGAAGCCTTAAAGAAAAAAGCCTGACGATTTCCTACTCTCACACAGGGAGACCCTGCACTACCATTGGCGTAAACCCGTTTCACTTCTGAGTTCGAGATGGGATCAGGTGGTTCCAAGTTGCTATTGTCATCAGGCAAACTGGTATGTAACTTTTATTTTTTCACTACAATAATATTACTCAAATCTTATAACCATTCTTAAGGTTACATGATCAAGCCTCACGAGTTATTAGTACAAGTTAGCTCAACGCCTCACAACGCTTACACATCTTGCCTATCAACGTCATAGTCTATGACGACTCTTTAGGAGACATAAAGTCTCTGGGAGATTTAATCTTGGGAGAGGCTTCCCGCTTATATGCTTTCAGCGGTTATCCTTTCCGAACATAGCTACCCGGCAATGCCACTGGCGTGACAACCGGAACACCAGAGGTTCGTCCAATCCGGTCCTCTCGTACTAGGATCAGCTTCCCTCAAATCTCCAAACGCCCACAGCAGATAGGGACCGAACTGTCTCACGACGTTCTAAACCCAGCTCGCGTACCACTTTAAATGGCGAACAGCCATACCCTTGGGACCTGCTCCAGCCCCAGGATGTGATGAGCCGACATCGAGGTGCCAAACACCGCCGTCGATATGAACTCTTGGGCGGTATCAGCCTGTTATCCCCGGCGTACCTTTTATCCGTTGAGCGATGGCCCTTCCATACAGAACCACCGGATCACTAAGACCTAGTTTCCTACCTGCTCGATCCGTCAATCTCGCAGTCAAGCATCCTTCTGCCTTTATACTTACCTCACGATGTCCGACCGTGATAAGGATACCTTCGTACTCCTCCGTTACTCTTTGGGAGGAGACCGCCCCAGTCAAACTACCCAGCACACACTGTCCCTGATCCAGATAATGGACCTAGGTTAGAACTCCAATCTTACAAGGGTGGTATTTCAAGGACGACTCCACTAAGACTGGCGTCTTAGCTTCAAAGTCTCCCACCTATCCTACACAAGTAAGATCAAAGTCCAGTGTGAACCTGTAGTAAAGGTGCACGGGGTCTTTCCGTCTAGCTGCGGGTACACTGCATCTTAACAGCGATTTCAATTTCACTGAGTCTATGGTGGAGACAGTGTGGCCATCGTTACGCCATTCGTGCAGGTCGGAACTTACCCGACAAGGAATTTCGCTACCTTAGGACCGTTATAGTTACGGCCGCCGTTTACCGGGGCTTCGATCAAGAGCTTCGCATAAGCTAACCCCATCAATTAACCTTCCGGCACCGGGCAGGCGTCACACCCTATACTTCCTCTTACGAGTTTGCAGAGTGCTATGTTTTTAGTAAACAGTCGCAGCCACCTGGTATCTTCGACCACGTTCAGCTTAGAGAGCAAGTCTCATCACTAACCGCGGCGCACCTTCTCCCGAAGTTACGGTGCTATTTTGCCTAGTTCCTTCACCATAGTTCTCTCAAACACCTTGGTCTACTCGACCTAACCACCTGTGTCGGTTTAGGGTACGGTTTCTTACAACCTGAAGCTTAGAGGTTTTTCCTGGAAGCATGGTATCGACTACTTCCCACTCATAGAGTGGTCGTCATCAGTTCTCAGCCTTAGTGTTCCGGATTTACCTAAAACACCAGCCTACAACCTTAAACACGGACAACCATCGCCGTGCTAGCCTAACCTTCTCCGTCACCCCATCGCAGTTGTAAAAAGCACAGGAATATTAACCTGTTTCCCATCGACTACGGCTTTCGCCCTCGCCTTAGGGGCCGCCTCACCCTGCCTCGATTAGCGTTGGACAGGAACCCTTGGTTTTTCGGCGAAGAGGTTTTTCACCTCTTTGATCGTTACTCATGTCAACATTCGCACTTCTGATACGTCCAGTTCGCCTTTCAGCTTACCTTCAGCCGCTTACAGAACGCTCTTCTACCATCTTAAATAAATTTAAGATCTGTAGCTTCGGTTTATGGTTTAGCCCCGTTATATCTTCCACGCAGGCCGACTCGACTAGTGAGCTATTACGCTTTCTTTAAAGGATGGCTGCTTCTAAGCCAACCTCCTAGCTGTTTGTGCCTTCCCACATTGTTTCCCACTTAACCATAATTAGGGACCTTAGCTGACAGTCTGGGTTGTTTCCCTCTCGACTACGGACGTTAGCACCCGCAGTCTGTCTCCCGTGCTCATACTCGTAGGTATTCGGAGTTTGCATCGGTTTGGTAAGTCGGGATGACCCCCTAGCCGAAACAGTGCTCTACCCCCTACGGTAATACACGAGGCACTACCTAAATAGTTTTCGAAGAGAACCAGCTATCTCCGGGTTTGATTAGCCTTTCACTCCTATCCACAGCTCATCCCCTCATTTTTCAACATAAGTGGGTTCGCGCCTCCAGTCGATGTTACTCGACCTTCACACTGGCCATGGATAGATCACCCGGTTTCGGGTCTAATTCCAGAAACTAAACGCCCTATTAAGACTCGGTTTCCCTACGCCTACCCTAATTGGTTAAGCTTGCTACTGAAATTAAGTCGTTGACCCATTATACAAAAGGTACGCCGTCACAGAACAAGTCTGCTCCGACTGCTTGTAAGCACAAGGTTTCAGGTTCTATTTCACTCCCCTCGCCGGGGTTCTTTTCGCCTTTCCCTCACGGTACTGGTTCACTATCGGTCAGCATAGAGTATTTAGCCTTGGAGGATGGTCCCCCCATATTCAGTCAAGATTTCACGTGTCCCGACCTACTCGTTTTCACTTAAAATAGTCTTTCACATACAGGGCTATCACCTACTATGGCTAAACTTTCCAGAATATTTTGCTGGACTAAAATAAGCTTAAGGGCTGTTCCGGTTTCGCTCGCCGCTACTACCGGAATCTCAATTGATTTCTTTTCCTCTAGGTACTTAGATGTTTCAGTTCCCTAGGTTTGCCTCTTATACCTATGTATTCAGTATAAGATAATATACTTATGTATATTGGGTTTTCCCATTCGGAAATCCTCGGATCGAAGCTTATTTACCAGCTCCCCGAGGCTTATCGCAGGTTATTACGTCCTTCATCGCCTTATGCTGCCAAGGCATCCGCCTTGTGCTCTTCCTTTACTTGATCATATAACCTTAAAAAAGGTTACTTAATTATTTTTTTGAGAGTAACTTAATAAAATATTATTAATTACTTTTTAATTGCAGTGATCTTATGTATGCATTTGCATACACTAGAAAATTACATACCAATAATTTTTACATAACTAAATGTTGTTTATTAATATTTGATTACTCGTGTGGGCGTTTAAAACGCGAATTTTTCGTTAAGGAGGTGATCCAGCCACAGGTTCCCCTACGGCTACCTTGTTACGACTTCACCCCAGTCATGAAGCACACCGTGGTAAACGCCCTCCCGAAGGTTAGACTATCTACTTCTGGTGCAATCCACTTCCATGGTGTGACGGGCGGTGTGTACAAGACCCGAGAACGTATTCACCGCGGCATGCTGATCCGCGATTACTAGCGATTCCGACTTCATGGAGTCGAGTTGCAGACTCCAATCCGGACTACGAGAAACTTTCTAGGATTAGCACCACCTCGCGGCTTAGCGTCCGTCTGTATTCCCC
The DNA here is from genome assembly GCA_902591565.1 of uncultured SAR86 cluster bacterium. GTDB lineage: Bacteria > Pseudomonadota > Gammaproteobacteria > Magnimaribacterales > D2472 > SCGC-AAA076-P13. Next base: position 9,642 of record CACJBC010000001.1, read on the forward strand.
ATTGTAGCACGTGTGTAGCCCTACTCGTAAGGGCCATGATGACTTGACGTCGTCCTCACCTTCCTCCGGTTTATCACCGGCAGTCCCCTTATAGTTCCCGACCGAATCGCTGGCAAATAAGGGTAAGGGTTGCGCTCGTTATCCGACTTAACGGAACATCTCACGACACGAGCTGACGACAGCCATGCAGCACCTGTATCTTGGTTCCAAAAGGCACACTCTCATTACAAGAGCTTCCAAGTATGTCAAGAGTAGGTAAGGTTTTTCGCGTTGCATCGAATTAAACCACATGCTCCACCGCTTGTGCGGGTCCCCGTCAATTCATTTGAGTTTTAGCCTTGCGGCCGTACTCCCCAGGCGGACAACTTAAAACGTTAGCTGCGCCACTGAAAGACATTGTCTTCCAACAGCTAGTTGTCATCGTTTACGGCGTGGACTACCAGGGTATCTAATCCTGTTCGCTACCCACGCTTTCGCACCTCAGTGTCAGTACAGATCCAGGAGGCCGCCTTCGCCACTGGTATTCTTCATAATATCTACGCATTCCACCGCTACACTATGAATTCTACCTCCCTCTATCGTACTCTAGTGAGTCAGTTTTGGATGCAGTTCCTAGGTTGAGCCCAGGGCTTTCACATCCAACTTAACAAACCACCTACGCGCGCTTTACGCCCAGTAATTCCGATTAACGCTTGCACCTTCCGTATTACCGCGGCTGCTGGCACGGAATTAGCCGGTGCTTATTCTGCAGGTAACATCACGGTTATAAGGTATTAACTTATAACTTTTTCTCCCTGCTTAAAGTGCTTTACAACCCGAAGGCCTTCTTCACACACGCGGTATGGCTGGATCAGGCTTGCGCCCATTGTCCAATATTCCCCACTGCTGCCTCCCGTAGGAGTCTGGGCCGTGTCTCAGTCCCAATGTGGCTGATCGTCCTCTCAGACCAGCTAAAGATCGTAGCCTTGGTGAGCCTTTACCTCACCAACAAGCTAATCTTACGCAGGCTCATCTAATAGCGAAAGCTTCAAAGAGAGGCCTTCTTTCTCCCGAAGGAGGTATACGGTATTAATCCGAGTTTCCCCGGGCTATCCCCTTCTACTAGGTAGATTCCTACGCGTTACTCACCCGTCCGCCGCTCTACTCATATCCGAAGATACTTTCTCGCACGACTTGCATGTGTTAAGCCTACCGCCAGCGTTCAATCTGAGCCATGATCAAACTCTTCAATTATTTATCATGTTTGTTGATTTTTAATATAAAAATCTAAATTTTTTTTCTCGTATTTTGAACACCCACACGAGTAACCAAATATTTTTAAATAACAACCGTCTCAAGGACGGACGCGTATTCTAACTAAGATATTGCTAAGAAGATACCCTTTTTTTTAATTAATTTTAATTAATTTCTTTGTCCACTAATTTCTGAGAATTTAGGAATTTCATCTTTGATCTAAGTTCCTTTCCAACCTCTTCAATTGGGTGTGATTTTGTTGCCTCTCTATTGCTTTTCATAAAAGGTCCACCAGAGCCATCATTGCTTTGTCTACAGTCATTAAGGAACTCATTTGCAAAATTTCCTGATTGAATATTTTCAAGAATTTCTTTCATAGCTTCTTTAGTTTTATCTGTTATAACCTTAGGTCCGCTTAGATAGTCTCCATACTCAGCAGTATTTGAAATTGAGTAATGCATATTTGCAATTCCACCTTCTTGAATTAAGTCAGTAATTAACTTAGTTTCGTGCAAGCATTCGAAGTATGCCATCTCTGGACTATAACCAGCTTCAACAAGAGTTTCGTAACCTGCTTTAATTAGTGCTGTAATGCCTCCGCATAGAACAGCTTGCTCTCCAAATAGATCTGTTTCCGTTTCTTCTTTAAAAGAGGTCTCAAGAACACCAGCTCTTGTTCCTCCATTTGCTTTGGCATAAGAAAGTGCAACATCTCTTGCTGAAAATTTATTATTAGTAATTGAATCTCTATATACAGCTATCAAAGAAGGCACACCACCTCCGTTTACATAAGTGCTTCTTACTGTGTGACCAGGGCCTTTTGGCGCAATCATAATTACACTATTGGTCTTAGGAGGTGATATTTTTTCAAAGTGAATATTAAAACCATGTGCAAATGCCAAAATAGCATCCTGCTTAAGATTGGGTTTTACCTCTGATTCATAGATATCTTTTTGGAATTCATCTGGTGCTAATATCATTACTAGGTCAGCATTTTTAACAGATTTAGAAACTGAGCTAACATTCAAACCAGCTTCTTCAGCTTTTTTCCAAGATGATGATCCTTCTCTTAAGGCAACAGTTACATTAACTCCAGATTCATGTAAGTTGTTTGCATGAGCATGCCCTTGTGAACCGTAGCCAACAATAGTCACATTCATGCCTTGAATTATTTCTAAATTTGCATCATCTTCATAATAAATTTTCATCTAACAAAACTCCTTTTAAGTATGTTGTTTCTTCATTGCTAACAGCTATAACATCAATTAATTTATTTAACTGTCTTAATATTTGTCTCATAAGGGAATCAGAAACTAATGTTTGTATAGTCAATCTAGAAATTTCATTATCTTTAAATTTTGTTTCTAGCTCGTTCTCTATGAATTTGTATGGTGTGAAATCGACTACTGGATCAACATGAAGGCTTTCAATATTGTATCCTCTTTGATGAAATAGACCAACAACCCTTACTAAAGCACCAGGTTTGTTTTCCATTATTAAAGTAAGTTTTCTTTTTATCATGTCTTCTTATCCTTTGATAACCACATGTCTTCTAAACTGTGATTTGCAATGAGCATTGGATAAACGTGCTCTGCTGGATCAACATATACGTCTACGAATACTAATCTATCTTTCATAGAAAATGCTTTTTCCAAAGCAGGTTTTAGTTCAGAATTTTTTTCTACTTTGATGCCAACGTGACCATATGATTCTGCAAGTTTCACAAAATCAGGCAGAGAGTTTTGATACGTACTCTGTGAATGCCTGCCTCCATAATTCATATCTTGCCACTGCTTTACCATACCAAGAGCTTCATTATTAATATTTATGATTTTAATTGGTAGATTGTATTGAAGACATGTAGAGAGTTCTTGAATACACATTTGAATACTTCCTTCACCAGTAATACATAAAACTTCCTCATTCGGAAAAGCAAATTTAACTCCCATAGCTGCTGGCAAGCCAAATCCCATAGTTCCCATGCTACCTGAATTTATCCACTTTCTTGGTTCATCAAAATGATAGTATTGAGCAGCAAACATTTGATGTTGTCCCACATCTGAAGTTACATAAGCTTTGCCTTCAGTAATGTTATAAACATGCTGCACTACTGCTTGAGGCAGTATAGGATTTTCATCTGATTCATTTTTATATAATTCATAATTTAAACCATGAGTTGATTTCCAGTTTTTAATCTGTTCGTGCCATGGCTGGAGTTTGTCTTTATTGTATTGATCTAGTTTTGTTTCAAGTAGTTTGATTATTGCAGACAAAGAATTTTTTACTTGACCAAAAACCGCAATATTTGCTTCAATTATTTTTGAAACTGAAGAATGATCCACATCTAAATGGATTATTTTGGCACCAGGTGAGAATTTTGATGGATTATTAGTTATACGGTCATCAAATCTTGCTCCAATTGCAATAATCAAATCAGCGTTGTGCATTGCCATGTTTGCTTGATAAGTGCCATGCATCCCCAGCATTCCTAAAAAACGATGATGAGTTGCAGGATATATCCCAAGACCCATTAAAGTATTTGTTACTGGAGCATCTAAAATTTCATTAAGCCTAAATAATTCTTCTTCGGCATTGCTTGCTATTGCACCACCTCCAGCATATATAACAGGTCTATTAGCAATCAGTAGTTCTGTAACAGCTCTTTCTATTTGATTAATATCTGGTTCTACAGGTGGGTTATATGATCTTATATTCACTTTTTTAGGATACTCATATTCAAATAAATTGTCTGGAGCTGTCATGTCTTTAGGAATGTCTATAACAACTGGACCTGGTCTACCTGTAGTAGCAACATGAAAAGCTTCTTTTACAATCTTAGGTATTTCATTTGCATCAAAGACACAATAACTATGTTTAACTACTGGCCTAGAAATACCAATCATATCTGTTTCTTGAAAAGCATCAGTTCCAATAAGATGGCTAGCTACTTGTCCAGAAATCACTACCATAGGTATAGAATCCATAAAAGCTGTTGCAATTCCTGTAATGGCATTTGTTGCCCCGGGACCAGAGGTCACTAAGACAACTCCTGGCTTTCCTGTAGCTCTTGCATAGCCATCAGCAGCATGAGTAGCTCCTTGTTCATGTCTTACAAGAATATGTTCAATCTTATCTTGCCTAAAAAGAGCATCATATATATGCAATGCAGCACCACCAGGATAGCCAAAAATAAGATCTACACCTTCATCATGAAGTGCCCGCATTAGCATATCAGCGCCAGATAATTTCAATTTAGTACTCATAAAACAAAAATAAGAATAGCGTTTATATTATTTTAATGGTTAAAAAACAAGTTTTTATACAATATTTAAGAATGTTTTTTGAGATTTGAAATTAAACCTCCTATGTCATCTGGAATTTGTATTTCAAAAGATAATTCTTTTTGAGTATCAGGACACACAAAAGATAATAACTTTGCATGCAAAGCTTGTCGCGGAAATGATCTTATGATTTGAATTAAATCTGAAGAAGTGCCTTTTGTGATAGTTTTAGCTGGGTCATATATTCTATCACCAATAATAGGTAGTTTCTTTGATGATAAATGAACACGTATTTGATGAGTTCTACCTGTTTTAATAGAAACATCAAGTAAAGAATAATTACCTATGCTTTGATTTAATTTAACATCTGTTATTGCATCTTTACCATCAGGCCTTAATGCCATTTTAGTTCTATTAAATCTATCTCTACCAATCGGATAGTCAATAGAAAAACTTCCAAGAGTTGATCCAGCCACAACAGCAATATACTCCTTTGTAATTTTTCTCTCTTGCATAAGCTTTATAAAATAGTTTCTAAACTTTTCATTTTTTGCAACTAATAAAACACCCGAAGTATCTTTATCTAACCTATGAACGATTCCACACCTAGGCAAATTGGCTAGTTTTGGATATTTGTACAATAAGCCATTTGCCAATGTTCCATCATTACATCCTGAGCCAGGATGCATTACTAATCCAGGTGATTTATTAATAATGATAAAATTCTCTGATTCATAGTGAACTTCAAAATCAATTTTCTGACTTACCCATGAAATTTTATTTTGTTCAATAGGATTAATTTCTATTTCATCATTTTCATGAACATGATCCTTTGGATTAGATATTTCTCCATTGACCAAAACCCTTCCTTCAAGAATCCATTTTTTAATTTGAGTTCTTGAATAAGTTTGGAAAAGTATAGAAGCAACTTTATCTAATCTTTTATTCGCCAACTCTGATGTTACATTTTTTAAAATCATATGAACTTTTATAAAAAAAACTTATCTAAATGCATGTTTTAAAAGTTTAATTACAATTATGCAGGTAAAATATGCAGATAATGAAATATAGTCAAAATGTTCAAAATTTAGTTTTATTGGTTATTGTATCGATATTAGTAGTTAGTTGTAACTCTGATGGTCCTGAGATAGAGCAACCTGAAAAAATCTACTACGATTTAGCCCAAAAAAGAATGGATAATAAGAATTTTATTGGTGCTATTGAGTCTCTTGAAGCCATTGAATCAAAATATCCCTTTGGCAGATATGCAGAACAGGCTCAAGTTGAGCTTATATATGCTTATTTTATGAATGGTCAAAATCTTGGTGCACATGCCGCCGCTGAAAAATTTATAAGGTTATATCCTAGACATCCCAACATTGACTATGCATATTTTATGAAAGGTCTTTCAAGCTATACAAGAGACAAGGATCTTATTAATAGATATACCAACACAGATATTTCAAATAGAGATATAACTGGGGCTATGGAGTCGTTTACTGAATTAACAGAGTTTTTAACTAGGTTCCCAGAAAGTCAATATGCTCCATATGCTAAACAAAGAAATATATATTTAAGAAATATGATAGCAAGAAATGAATTGGCAGCTGCAGATTTTTATCAATCAATTGATGCACATGTTGCTGCAATTGGAAGGGCAAAATATGTTATTGAAAATATACCTAATTCTAGTGAGAATTTCAGAGCTCTTAAGATTTTAGAAAAATCTTATAAGGCACTTGGTTATGAAGACCTCCGTGAGGACATCCTCAAAATAATCAAACTAAATTATTCTGAAAATAATACTACTGAATCAGAGAGCTCTAATTGGTCTTGGAATTTTCTAAAAAATTCACAACCTAAAAATAACTCAAACTAGATGATCTTTTTAAAGATCCTTCCATTATTAATACCACTAATAATATTTTTAATTCCAATAATTTCTAGAAGCTACTTAAAGTTTTTATTCACAAAAAATAAAACAAATAAAGACGATTTAATACTTGCGTGTGATAAATGTGGAACATACTCCCATCAATCAATAATAATTAAGAAAAGAGATAAAAACTTTTGTTCTAATGAATGTGCTAGTGCTTAATTTTTTTTAGCATTAAAAACATTGCAGGTATATATAGTAAGGCTGTCATTGTTGCTCCCAAAACACCTATGCTCATAGCCCAAGCTAAGGGTCTAAAGAATACACTTGCAAAAATTAATGGTGCAAACCCACCCAGAGTAGTCAAAGAGGTTGTGATTATGTGTCTTGTTGATCTTATGACAACTTCTATTAATTCTGCCTTTGATATTAATTTTTTTTCAGCTTCTTCTTTTATATGCGATAGAACTATAATTGAGTCATTTATTGAAAGTCCTATCAAACCAACAGCAGCAACAGTTCCTATAAAACCATAGTTCTGTTGCCCAATAAATAAACCTAAAAAAGAGAGTCCTACTGATAAAATTGCAACTGATAATATTATTGCAGCTTGTCTAAAAGAATTTAATGCTACCACCAGTCCAATTACTATCAGAATTATATAAATAACTGCTGATGAATATAAAGAAGCTTGGGATTCCCCTCTTGTTTCTGCTTCTCCCAATTGTTTTATTGAATATCCAGGAGGTAGTTCACTCTTAAATTGCTCAACATCATCTTTAATATAATCTTCTGTTGCAGATGATAAGGTTCCTGTCCAAACCCAACCCTCAACACTATTCATTCTTTGACCGTCTTGTCTCGTAATGATTGAGGACTTATTGGTTATTCTACTTTCACCAAAACTATCTATATATTCAAAGCCATTTTGAGAAGGGATGGTTAAATAGCTTGCTGACCCTAAGATATCATCAGGTTTATTAATGCCTTTTAATCTTATTGGGATTTCTTTATTAGAATCTAGCATGGTTCCAACAATTACACCGTTATTGGCTGCATACAGTTCACTAACTAAATTCTTGGGGTTTATACCTGATAAAGAGATATTAGAATTACTTAATTCAAGCTCAATATTAGTATTAATGTTAGAAGTTTCTGATTTAGTTAGGCTTATGTCAGGAGCATTATTAATAATGAGTTCTAATTTTTCTCCAAGCTGCTTCAAAACATAGGGATCATCGCCAAATATTACATAGCTAACATCCGAAAAAACTGGAGGGCCTGCAATAAAGCTATCTACTATTACAATAATGTCTGGATTTTTATCTACAATGAGTTTTGAAAGCTCTGGCAAATTATCAATCATTTGATAATAATCTTTTGCAAAAAATACAGACTGAGCAACATTATTTGAGCCTTGCTTTTCCTTACCACCAACAATGTTCATTAAAACTCTTGGCATTCGTCTCCCTACAAACCAATAATCTTTTTCAACTTCAACAAGGCCAGACTCAAGAACTTGATTTCTTATAATCTTTGCTCTCTCAAGGGTCTTTTCAGCAGTTGCATTGGATGGCAACTCAATATTAATCCTAAACATATCTCTGTCTTGTGCAGGGAAAAAATCCTTTGGCAAAGTTGTAAATAGTAAAAATCCAAGGACAGGTAAAGAAATAGAAATTAATAATGCTCTTCTTGGAACTGCAAAAGACCATGTTAAAAAACTTCTATATCTATCAAGAATCTTTGTGTTGTGATAGCCCTCACTTTGAATATCAACATTTTTAAAATATGGAATTTTTTCCATATAACTCATTAAAACTGGTACTAATAAAATTGCTAAGGCTAGAGATGAAGTAATGGACATAATTACTGTCAAAGCTAAGCCACTAACAAATTCAATACTCGGGCCCTCTCCAGTAACAATTGGTAAAAATGCAAATACTGTTGTTCCGGTTGCAGCTGTGAGAGGTATTACGAGGTGTTTTACTGATTCACTAATTGAATTCTTTATAGAAAGGCCAATATTTCTTCTGTGCTTATAATCTTCAACGACTATAATTCCATTATCAATCAATAGACCAAGAGCAATTATTATCCCAGTTATTGATGTCTGATGAAGAGGCAAGCCAATAGCTCTACATCCAATCATCACTAAACATACTGAAAAAGGTAGTATTAAAGTAACAATAATTGCAGGCCTTAAACCCAGAAAAAAAAGACTAATACTTAGAACAAAAAATATAGCAAGAGAAAAACTTTTTATTAACTCATTAAATTTCTGTGTTGTATAAGTTGATTCATCATATATTTCTTCAATAGTAATTTCTTCTGGTAAAGAAGATCGCATTTCATCTACAACTAATCTTGCTCGATCAACATAATCATGTACCCTTTGTGACATAGATCCTAGTGCTGCCACTGAAACAACAACTCTTCCGTTATATAAGAAAATATCTTCAACAGGTGATAATGGTTTTTTTGAAATGTTTGCAATATCTTGAAGTTGAATGATTTCAGAGTTGTTAACAACTTTAATGGGAATTTCAGAAATTTTTTGAACACTTTGAGTGTTATCTTTTAGTCTAATCAAAAACTCAGAATTTTTGTTTGAAGAGACACCTGCTGCTCTCTTATTGTCAAAAGACTCTAGAGCATTTGAAATCTGGCTATATGTTAAACCCAGCGAAGAAATTTTATTAGAATCTACTTCAACTACAATTTCTTCATCTGTTTCTCCATAAATTGCAGTTGCATGAGTGGCGCCAATTGAACTAAGTTTCCTTTTTAGCTGATTGCCTAGCCTTGACATCATTACAATTGGTACCTCGCCCGAACCATTCCAAGATATAGCATATTGAACGGTTATTGGTGGTCCACTGCTTCTGTCGAGAATAACTTCAACCCCTTCTGGAGATATAAACTGAGCTAATTTATCTTGGACCATTGACCATGTTTGTTCGATTAAATCTGGATGGATACTGTGTTCTAACTCAACAGTAATGCTTGCATATCCTTGAGAAATAATTGAATCTAATTCCTTAATCTCTTCTACTTCTCTAAGCTTAATTTCAAGTTCATTTACTATTTGGGTTTCAATTCTTTCTGGTGATGCGCCTGGATAAAAAACTCTTACTCCTGACCAACGCTGTGCAAGCTCAGGATTTTCTTGAATCGGAATTGAAATTGCTGAAGATATTCCAGCTAATAGAATAAAAGAAAGGGTAAGAAATAATATTCTTGGTTTCTCAATAAGAAGATTTATAAAACTCATTGTATATTTAGAGACTTACCTTCAATAATTTTTTGAGCCCCACCCAATACCACAAGATCGCCATCTTTTAATGTTCCATTAACAAATGCATATTCACCCTCAAAATATAAAATTTCTACAAAATCTCTAACAACAACTTTTTTATCATTAACTGTATAAACTGCCCATATGCCCTGTTCGGATTGAGATAAAGATTTAATGGGTACCCATGTGCCTCTTCCTTTTATATTTAAACTTAACTTTAATTCTGCAATTGAACCAGGATCAAAAAATGTATCAAAATTAAAAATTGCCAGCCTATTATCTGAACCTCCTGGTGTCATGGGAGCAAGTCTTGCAAGAACACCTTTTGATTTTTTATTTCCAATTTTGAAATCATAAAAATTGCCAATATTTAATTTATCAATAAATTTTAAAGGGATAGATATGTGGGCCTCCACATTTTTAGATCCTAAAATTTCTACAATTGGAATTCCGCCGTTTATAACGGAACCCGTATCAAGATATCTATTTTGAATAACTCCATCAAAGGGTGCTATTAGTTTAGTTTGCTCAAGTTTTACCTTAAAAAACTCATATTGTGATTTAGCTATAAGCTCTTCGGAATTAGCATTATCAAGATCTTGAATGGATATATGCCCTTCTAATCTAAGATCTGTGTATCTATTTAATACTTGTTTAGCTAAATCATATTTGGCTTTAGCCTGTTTAAGTTGAGCTGTTGCTTCACGGTTATCTAATTCTGCAAGTATTTGTCCTTTTTTTACAGCATCTCCAATATCAACATTTATAACATTAATTTTTCCTGGTATTTCAAAAGCTAGATTGGATTGCTGAGAAGGTAATAATTTTCCAGGAAACTCTCTTGTAATCTTATAAGAGTCCATCATCTTAACTTCAAGGATTTCAAGCGAGAGCAATTCTGAACTAAAAATTATTGATATCAAAAATAAATTTAGTCTATTAATAATATATTTGATCATTTGACTTTATTAACTAAAAAATTTAATGTTAGCAGTGTAAACATGATAGCTAAAATGTAAGCAGTGTCAACATTTAGATAAAATGAAATCATATCATCACGGAAACCTTAAACAAGAATTAATAGATTGTGCTTGTAGGTTATGTGAACGAGATGGGTATACAAAATTAAGTATTCGCTCGCTAGCTAAGGAAAGCGGAGTATCACAAACTGCACCCTATCGTCACTTTGAAACAAAAGAAACATTATATGCATCAGTTGCAACAGAAGGCTTTAAAAAACTTTCAAAAGCTTGCCATATTGATGCCGATAAAAAAATTACGAAAAAGCATCTTGTTGAAATAGGATGTAACTATATTGAGTTTGGTCTTAAAAATGCTAATACCTATGATCTTATGTTTGGCACTGCCGTTGGTAACTTTGCTGAATATCCTGAATTACTAGAATCAGCAAACTCGACCTATGAAAATATGAGGTTAAGTTTTTCTAAATTGGCCAGTGACAGTGATGAAGTTATAGCTTTTAAATGTATTACTTTATGGTCAATGGTTCACGGGCTGGTTGGTATATTAAGAAAGGTTCAAGTAGTTGGAGATGACTTTGATGAAGGTGTTGGACCTATATCAACTGCAAGTGTTATAGCAACTAACTTAGAAGATCATTTGGATAAAGTATTAACAGGCCTTATTCAGAGCTAATTATTTCAATATTTATCTTTTCTGAAAAAATAGGATTTTTATGAGGGATGTGTGCATAGTCTCCAACTAAAAGTTGAAGAGTATGTTTGCCAGGTTTTAAATTAATACTTGTTTCTGTCTGACCTTTTCCAAAATGAATATAATTCTCTGTGCTTGGTATGGGCCTTGATAAGTTTGGTAATTCAGCATTAATAACAAGATGATGATGTCCAGAATTGCAACCAATAACACCAGCTGGCAATATATCAAAATTCTTAATTCCAAAAACTATCTTTACTTCAGAACTATTCGACACGTAGTTATCTTGTGGGCTTATAAAATAGACACTAGCATTAGGCTCTGGAACGCATTCTTCTGCCTGCATGAAGGATATAAAAGATAAAAAGCCTGTAATAAAAATCTTATTCATAGGATCCATCAACATAAGTAAGAGTATTAATTGCATCTAAATTTTTAGATTCAACTACTTTTCCAATAACAATTGTGTGAGTGTGATATTCAATCAACTGATCAACTTCACAGAAGATATTTGCTTGGGCGTCCTTTAAAAATGGAATGTCTGAAAGATCCCACTGATCGGATATAAATCTATTTTTTTCTTCTTCATAATTACTGCAGATATTTGAAAGTTCTTCATGAGTTTTGGTGAGAAGATTAATGCAATACTTAGTTCCGAGTTTTATTGAATCATGAATACCAGCAGTTTTATTTATACAAACCAATATGCTTGGAGGATCTATTGAAACTGATGTAACAGATGAAACTGTAATCGCATGATATTCATTATTTTCACTTACACTCGACAAGATGCTTACAGAGTAAACATAGCTTCTCATAGCTTTTCTAAAATTATCTTGAAGAGACATGTTTGAATTATACTTAGTTTAAATAGAAAAATATCTCGTTATTTATAATTTTATCCAATAAAAAATGAAGAATAGTTTAAGAATATCTGGAGGAAATCTTAGAGGCAAAAAAATACCATTTGAATTTAAAGATTCTCTTAGGCCTACTTCAAACAAACTTAAAGAAATTTTGTTTAATTGGGTTCAGTTCGAAATTCATGAGTGCATTTGCGTAGATTTATTTGCAGGCACTGGCTCACTTGGTATAGAGGCTCTTTCAAGAGGTTCTCCTAAAGTAATTTTTGTTGAGCTTAATAAGAAAAATTATTCCCTATTATTAGCAAACTTAAAAAGTTTGGGCATAAGAGATAAGTGTAAAATTTTTTTCAAAGATGCATTTTCTTGGCTTAAAAATTATGATCTTTCGGAAGTTGATCTAATTTTTTTAGATCCTCCCTTTAACAAGGATTTCGAAGCCAAGATTCTTAATCAATTGTTTAAAAAGAAAGATTTAAAGCCATCCTGCAAAATCTATCTTGAATATAGCAAGTATAATGATATTGAAATACCAAAAGGATTTATTGTTCTCAAAGAAAAAGAAGTTGGAGATGTTAAAGCACTGCTCTTAGTAAAAGATGAAAATTAGAATAGCGACAAGAAAATCAGAATTAGCATTATTTCAAGCAAATTTGGTTGCTAAAAAATTAATTGAACAAAATAACGGTCTAAAGGTTGAACTAGTTCCAATGTCTTCAGATGGAGATGAAACAGACGCACCACTTCATCAAATTGGTGGTAAAGGTCTTTTTATAAATACTCTTGAATCTTCCCTTCTTAAAGACAAAGCTGATATAGCAGTTCATAGTTTAAAAGATGTTCCAGCAAATCTTGATAAAAGCTTTTGTATTGCAGCTGTTCTTGAAAGGGCTTCTGCTGGCGACATGCTACTTACTAATAATGGCTGTTCAATCAAAGATCTTGCTATAAATTCTACAATAGCAACTTCCAGTCCCAGAAGGTACGCTCAAATCAAAAATTTATATCCTGAAATTAAAATTGTTCCTATTAGAGGAAATATAGCAACGAGAATTAGCAAGCTGAATCATGAAAATATTGATGGTTTAGTGGTTGCCAAGGCTGCACTAGAAAGACTAAACATAAGTAATGATAATTGCTATGAATTTTCTTTTGGAGAAATGTTACCTGCAGCCTCACAAGGTTATATAGGTGTGGAATGTTTAATATCAAATGAGAAAATTTTAGATATTTTAAAAACAATCAATTCACCAAAAGATCTAATTCTTGCTGAAGCAGAGAGAGATTTTGTTCTAAAATTAAATGGCTCATGCTTATCACCAATTGCAATATATTGCAGACAGAATTCAGACAAAGTGTTAATTTCTGCAAGAGTATTATCTCAAAATGGAGACAAGCAAATATATAAAGAGATTAGCAGCTCATTTGAGTCCATACAAAAAGATATTGATGATTTGTCTCAAAAATTCATATCTTTAGGTGCTAATAAATTAATTCTTACCTAATGATAATTAATACTAGGCCAAAAGCAGTATCAAAAAAAATTATTGAACTATGTGTGCAACAGAAAGTTGAATGCAGGCACGTTCATATGTCTAAAATTGAATTGTTATCTGGCACAAAAAAACAACAGATACATCAAGAGGTAATAAAAAGTATTCATACATTTTCTAATATAATTTTTACTAGCCAAGCCTCAGCAAAATTTGGTTCTGAGTTGTTTAATAAAAATCCTAAGATGCTCAATTCAAAACAAAATTTTTTTTCTGTAGGAGATGCTACTAAAAAAATATTGATTGATAATGGATTTAAATCGATAACACCAAGCGATAAATCATCTCAAGGCATTATTGACCTAATTAAAGAAAAATTTCCAGGGAAAAATTTAATTTTTTGTGGAGAGAATTCAAATATGAATTTGCAAAATGCTTTTGAAGACAATATGAACGAAGTTGTATGTTATAAATTAATATTCGACATAAATGAACTTCAGGATGTGCCAAAAAGCTCTGCGGCAATACTCATATATAATTTTTTAACATTTGAATTTATTTATAAAAACCTTGTGGGGAATATAATAGAAAATAAATCATTTGTACTTGCATCTGAAAGGATTAAATCAGAAGTTTTAAAATTAGTTGAAGATACAGAAATTCTCAATAAGATTTATGTTTCAAAGTCTTATATGGATGAAGATATGTTAGAAAAAGCTAAAGAAATTATTTAGATTTTTTCCCATTTCCAGCTTTCATCGAAGTGAAAAACTCGTCGTTTGTTTTATGTGACTTAAGCCTGTCAATTAAGAACTGTATTGATTGTGCATCTTCCATTTCATCAAGAATTTTTCTAAGAACCCACATTCTTTGGAGTTCGTCCTCAGAAGTTAACAGGTCCTCTCTTCGAGTGCCCGATCTTCTGATATTAATTGCTGGAAAGATACGTTTTTCTGCAATTTTTCTTTCCAAATGAATCTCCATATTACCTGTGCCTTTAAATTCTTCGTAAATAACTTCATCCATTTTAGATCCAGTTTCAACTAAGGCAGTTGCTAAAATAGTTAGGCTACCTCCCTCTTCTAGATTTCTTGCTGCTCCAAAGAATCTTTTTGGTCTTTCTAGAGCATTTGAATCAACACCCCCGCTTAGTATTTTTCCAGATGCTGGTTGAACTGAGTTATATGCTCTTCCAAGTCTGGTAATTGAGTCCAACAAAATGACAACATCTTTTTTATGTTCAACTAGCCTTTTAGCTTTCTCAATAACCATGTTTGCTACTTGAACATGTCTGCTTGGGTGCTCGTCAAATGTACTTGCAACAACTTCTCCTTTAACAGTTCTTGACATCTCTGTAACCTCTTCTGGTCTCTCATCGATAAGCAATACTATTAATTCAACTTCTGGATTATTGCTTTTAATGGAATGAGCTATGCTCTGAAGCATTAGTGTCTTACCAGCTTTAGGTGGAGAAACGATTAATCCACGCTGACCTTTTCCGATTGGTGCTATTAGGTCAATAATTCGTGATGAAAGATCTTCATTAGAGCCGCTTCCCTGTTCAAGAATTAATCTTTCATTGGGGAAAAGAGGTGTTAAATTTTCAAATAAAATCTTATTTTTGGTATTTTTAGGCTCTTCACCATTGATAGTATCTACTTGAATTAAAGCAAAGTATCTCTCTTTATCTTTTGGTGTTCTGATTTTACCAGCAATAGAATCTCCTTTTCTAAGACCAAATTTTCTTATCTGACTTGGAGAAACGTATATATCATCTTCACCTGCACAATATGAACCCTCTGGAGAGCGAAGAAAACCAAACCCATCGTTAAGTATCTCTAAAACTCCACCACCATAAATATCAATACCTTCAGAAGCTTTATGTTTGAATATTCTAAAAATTATTTCTTGTTTTTTAAGCCTGCCAACATCTTCAAGACCAAGCTCGGTTGCTATATCAACCAATTCGTTAATTGGTTTAACTTTTATTTCAGTGAGATTCATATAAATTTTTCCGTTTTTATATTTATTTAAAAGAGGATTTAATAAGGTGATGATCTAAGATCGTGATGCGAAGATGATAATTGTTTTTAACTAAAGATGCAAAATTAATCTTTAATTAAACAACAGTACTTATAAACTCCTCTAATTGTTGTTTACTTAAAGCCCCTATTTCAACTCCTGCAGGCTCTCCGTCTTTAAATATTATTAATGATGGAATTGATCTAATTCCATATTTTGCTGCTAACTCCCTATTTGAGTCAACATCCATTTTACAAACTTTGATTTTATCTTTATTTTCTTCTGCTATTTCTTCTACGGTTGGAGATAGTTGTTTACATGGCCCACACCATTCAGCCCAAAAGTCCACAAGCACCGGCACATCAGAATTTAAAACATCATTATTAAAATTTTCTTCATCATATAATTCTATAACACTACTCATTTTGATGTTATCTCCTTGGAAATTTCTTTAGCTGCATACGTAAGAATTGCGTCTGCACCAGCTCTTTTAAAGCTTACGAGAGATTCTAACATAACATTCTCGTCTAGCCACCCTTTATTAATAGCAAGTTTTAACATGCTGTATTCCCCACTAACTTGATATGCAAAAGTAGGAACTTTAAATGTATCTTTAACCAATGAAATTATATCAAGATAAGGCATTCCAGGTTTAATCATCACAATATCTGCACCCTCGCTTATATCCATTGCAACTTCATGAATAGCTTCGTTCTTGTTATGAAATGACATTTGATAGGAAGACTTAGATGCTCCTGCAAGATTGCCAGCTGAGTTTACAGCATCTCTAAAGGGACCATAAAATTTTGAGTTATATTTAGCAGCATAAGACAAAAGAATTGTATTTTTATAGTTGGCTTCTTCTAATGCTTTTCTTATAATTCCAATTCTGCCGTCCATCATATCTGAAGGTGCAATAATATCAGCACCCGATTCAGCCAATAAAAGTGATTGAGATTTTAATACATCAAGTGTTAAATCATTATCGACGTAATTATCTTTGATAATTCCATCATGACCATGATTTGTATAAGGATCTAATGCAACATCTGCAATAATAATAATTTCTGGAAACCTTTTTTTTATAGATTGAATTGATTTGCAAATTAGATTTGATTTATTCAGTGCCTCTTTACCAAGATCATCTTTCTTACTTTCTTCAATTACAGGAAATAAGGCAATAGAGTTAATACCGCTATTTAATAAATCCTCAACTTCATTAAGAACGCTATCTGCACTGAATCTTGATATGTTGGGCATAGAGTCAATCGGCTCTGTGCCTTCAAGATTTTCTTTAATAAATAATGGCTGAATTAAATCATTAGAGGACAAACTTGTTTCAGAAACTAACTTAATTAAATTATCACTTACCCTAAGACGCCTAAGTCTAGAATCTGGAAAATTTCTTTTTACATTCATAGTTTTTAATCTGTAATTGCCCCAAGGCTTGCAGATTTTACACTTTTAGCAAATTTTGACAAAACTCCTTTTTGAGGAGGAGTTTTTGGATTTATCCAATTTGCTAATCTTTTTTCAATTTCTTCTGATGATACTTTGAGTGTTAGTTCATCTTTCTCAGCATCAATTAGAATAGTATCTCCATCTTCAACAATAGCAATAACGCCACCATCTGCAGCTTCAGGAGTAATATGCCCGACTACAAAACCGTGTGTACCACCTGAAAACCTTCCATCTGTAATAAATCCTACTTTATCTCCTAAGCCTTGGCCCATAATTGCAGATGTTGGTTTCAACATTTCACGCATTCCAGGACCTCCCTTTGGTCCTTCATATCTAATAACCACCACATCACCAGCTTTAATAGATTTATTTAATATAGCTTCTACACCTTCTTCTTCAGAATTGAAAACTCTGGCTTTTCCTTCAAAAGAAGTTCCCTCTTTTCCTGTTATTTTTGCCACAGCACCCTCTGATGCAAGATTGCCATAAAGTATTCTAAGATGACTTGTTGACTTAATTGGGTTTTCGAAGCTTCTTATAATATTTTGATTATCTTCATAAGGTGAAACATTAGACAAATTTTCAGCAAGAGTGTTCCCAGTAACCGTTAAACATTCTCCATGAAGCAAACCCTTATCAAGTAATGTTTTCATTAAGGGTTGTATGCCTCCATTAGCGTTTAACTCTGACATATAATGAGAGCCGAAAGGTTTTAAATCTGCCATAACGGGTGTCTTTTTACCAATTCTTGTAAAGTCATCTAAATCTAGTTTAACTCCGATAGCATGAGCCATTGCTAACATATGCAGAACTGCATTTGTGGAACCCCCAAGTGATATAACCACAGTAATTGCATTTTCAAATGCTTCCTTAGTCATTATGTCAGAAGGTTTTATATCTTTATCAAGAAGGTTCATAATTGCCTGACCTGAATCAATACAATCTTTTTGCTTATCTTCAGAAGTTGCATCTTGACTGCTGCTACCAGGCAAACTCATTCCTAGGGCTTCAATTGCAGATGCCATTGTATTCGCTGTATACATACCGCCACATGAACCTGGACCTTTGACTGAAATTTTCTCAACGTGGATTAACTCAGATTCTTCCAATTCACCTTTTGAAAATTCTCCAGTCTTCTCGCAGACAGTAACATAGTCAGTATTTTCAGAACTCGGTTTTATTGAACCTCCATATATAAATATAGAAGGTCTATTAAGCCTTGCTAAACCAATAATACAGCCAGGCATATTTTTATCACATCCACCTATAGCAATGACACCGTCATAGCCTAAACATCCAACAACAGTTTCAATTGAATCAGCTATAACTTCTCTTGAAACTAGGGAATATTTCATTCCTTGAGTTCCCATAGATATTCCATCTGAGACGGTAATTGTATTAAATAGAACTCCCTTACCACCTGAGCCATCAATAGAATGCTCAACTACATCAGCTAATTGATTTATATGCATGTTGCACGGAGTGACTTTTGCACCAGTTGACGCTATGCCCACAAATGGTTTTTTAAAATCCTCAGACGTAAACCCAACACCTCTTAACATAGATCTTGAGGCAGCTTGATTTGGACCATCTACAAGATTTTTTGAAAATTTTCTATTTGTCATAATTGTTATTCAGATGCATACCTTAAAGCAGCTGTTAATAGTTTTTTAGTATATTCTTCTTTTGGTTCATCAAAAACTTCCTCTGAAATTCCAGACTCAACAATTTCACCATTTTTCATTACGAAAATATAATCCGACATTGATCTTATAACCTTTAAATCATGACTGATAAAAAGATAGGTCAAGCCATATTCATCTTGAATACTCTTAAGAAGATTAATTACTTGTATCTGTATTGATCTATCTAACGCGGAAGTAGGCTCATCCAAAATCATAAATGAAGGATTCATTATCAATGACCTTGCAATAGCAATTCTTTGTCTTTGTCCTCCTGAAAACTCATGCGGATACTTATTTTTTGCGTTAATTTCAATTCCTACATCTGAGAGAACCTTATCTATTTTAAATTCTTTTTCTTTTTTTGACAGTTTAAAATGCACTCCTAGGCCTTCTCCTACAATTTCTCCAATTGTCATTCTTGGTGAAAGTGAACCATAAGGATCTTGAAAGACTATTTGTATGTCTTTTTTTAACTCTTTGTTATTTTTATAAGAATTGGAATCTATGTTCTTGTTTTTAAAGAATACATTTCCTTCATAAGCAATCAATCGGGCTATTGCTTTACCAAGAGTTGACTTTCCAGATCCAGACTCACCCACCAATCCAATGGTAGTATTTTCAAATATTTTGAATGAAACATCTTTTACAGCGTGGAAGGTATTTTTTTTAAAAATATTTGCAGATGGGATGTTATAGAAAACATTTAAATTATCTACTTCAATTATCGGATTATTATTTAATGTCCTTGTTTCTTTGGGCTTCGGTTCAGCGTCTAAAAGTCTTTTTGTGTAATCATGGCTTGGATTATTGAAAACATCTGACGTTACCCCTTGTTCAACAATAACCCCATCTTTCATTACACATACGTTATCTGAAAACTGCTGAACTAAGCCAAGATCATGAGTTATAAATAAAATTGACATGCCTAGTTCATTTTTTATTTTAGACATCAAATCTAAAATTTGAGCTTGAATAGTTACGTCTAATGCAGTGGTAGGCTCGTCTGCTATTAGTAATTGAGGTTTATTGACCAGCGCCATTGCAATCATAACCCTTTGTCTCTGACCTCCAGATAATTCATGAGGATATGCATAAAATCTTCTTTCAACATCATCAATTTCTACAAGTTCAAGTAGTTTTTTAGCTTCATCAATGGCTTCTTTTTTAGTGGTATTAGTGTGAAGTATTATTGACTCTGTTATTTGATTACCAACTCTATGATATGGGTTTAATGATGTCATCGGCTCCTGGAAAACCATTGAGACAATGTTACCCCTTATGTTTAGTAACTTATCATTAGGAGCATCAATTATTTCATCACCCTTAAATTTTATTGATGAGGTTTGTGAATATGATGCCTGTGGTCTCGGTAGTAATTGAAGAATAGACATAGCTGTAACAGATTTTCCTGACCCTGACTCGCCAACAAGTGCCATAGTCTTATTGTTTTCTATATTAAAACTTATATCATCTACTGCTTTAAAACTCCCATCCCTCGTAGCAAAATTTATACTTAAGTTGCTAATTTCTAATATATTACTCATAGTATTTTTTTATATTCACTTAAAAAATCATCCACAGCTATTTGAGCAGCCTTGATTCGTGTTGCAGATGCAAAGCCATGGAACATATTAGGATAATGCAATTGTTTTACTTTATCTCCTTTTTCATGCAACAAATATGCATACTTTTCTCCATCATCACACAGTGGATCAAATCCAGCAGTAATAATTATGGTATTGGGCATTGCCAAATCGGTATCTAACTTCAGTAAATTAAACGCTTGGTCTTTTATATTCTCTTCACTCTTGCCAAATTTTTCCCAGAACCAAATCATCGTTTTTTTTGTAAGCAAATAACCTTCGGCCAAGTCATCATATGATTCAGATTTACAGCTAGGATCACACATAGGATAAATCAAGAGCTGACTGTCAGGAAGTCTGTTGCTATTATCAGCTATAAGTTTATGAACCAATGAAGCTGCTAAGTGAGCGCCTGCACTATCCCCACATACAGAAATTTTATCCGATGTATATCCTTTCTTTTCTAACCATTCATAAGCAAATAATGCATCATCTAGTGAATCTGGGTATTTATTCTCTGGAGAAAGTCTGTATTCCAAAGAAAAAAATCTAGCCTTTAATTTTTCAGCCATATAAGAAACTGTATCGTCGTGCGTTTCAATAGAATTTAATACATAGCCACCACCATGAAAAAATAAAACAACCTTATCAGTATTTATAGAATCAGGATTATATTCACGAAGTAAAACATTTTTATCAATACCTACAAAGTGATCAAACTTCATGACAGGATTTTTTGTGTTCAGTGATAGCTTGTTCTTGATTCTATTTTCTGTAATTAACTTTCTAATATCAGAAATTTCATTATCTGGAACAGTCGTAAGATCTATTGATGGCTGAAGACTAATTAAAGCTTGAGACTGTTGGTCAAAAATATGTCCTCTATATGGAGGTCTCTTTTTTATAAAGATATTAAAAAACCATAATGGTATTAGAAAAAAATTTTTTAAAAATATAGTTCTCATGATTATTTAAATAATTTTGTGCTTTATTTTGCTTACTTAGAAGTTTATTCTTTAAACTCAATGATGAGATTAATTGTAATTATACTCCTATCTTTAAATTTATACTCAAATTCGAGCACACTAGACTTTTTAAATAAAGAAAGTGGTGTTTTGCCACCAATAAAAGCATTTAATATAGAAACAGTCATAAGTGATGAGACTATATTAATTTCATGGAATATTAAAGAGGGGTACTACTTATACTTTGAAAGTATAAAAATTGAAAATACTAATGAGACATTTAAGTTTGAAATTTTAAAATCTGAAGAATATATGCATAAAGATGAATTCTTTGGTGAAAGTAAAATACTCAGGAATAAAGCATTAATTAAATTAAATAATGTAGAAGGGTTGGATTTAAATAATATATTGATAAAATACCAAGGCTGTGCTGATATAGGTATCTGCTACCCAATACAAATACATAAACTTCTCTAAAAAACTGTATAAATTCGTCTAATTTCTGTTAAAATCTTAAAAATGAACATTTTATTAATAAATGGGCCTAATTTAAATCTATTAGGTATGAGAGAAAAAGAGATATATGGTGAGGCAACATTGTCCGAGCTAGAAGAAAATCTTGTAATTCTTGCTGAAATGCAAGGCTGCAAATTATATTGCAAGCAGACCAATGCTGAACATGAAATAATTAATGCTATTCATGATGCAAAATTAAAAGATAATATAAATTCAATTATTATAAATCCTGGAGCCTACACACACACTAGTATTGCAATTAGAGATGCTCTTTCAAGTGTAGAAATTCCATTCTATGAGGTACATATTTCTGACATTGATAATAGAGAAGATTTTAGAAAATTTTCATACCTTTCTGATATAGCAAAAAAAGTTATCAAAGGACAGGGTTTTAAAGGTTATGAACTAGCACTTAATGAAGCTATTAATAATAACTTGGAGAGTTAGATGGATATTAGAAAAATTAAAAAATTAATAGAAATGTTACAGGACTCTGATCTCAAAGAAATAGAGGTTAGCCAAGGAGATGAGTCGGTTCGCATTTCAAGAGATTATAAATCTCAAGCATACGTCGAACCAGTAATACAAAAACAGGTTGTTCATGAAGCAAATTTTGCTTTAGAAAAAGAGGTTCAACAAGAAGAAATTAAAGGCAATCAAATAATATCGCCAATTGTTGGTACATTTTATAGAAAGCCAAGTCCAGATAAGGATCCGTTTATTAAAGTTGGTGACGTTGTTCAAGAAGGTGATGTTCTTTGCATCATTGAAGCTATGAAAATGATGAATGAGATAAAATCCGATTTTAGCGGTAAAGTAGTTTCAATTAACGTAGAAGATGGTCAACCAGTCGAATACGGACAACATATTATAACGATTAACTAAATTATCATGCCTTTTAAAGTTCTCATCGCAAACAGAGGCGAAATAGCACTTAGGGCTATAAGAGCCTGCAAAGAGTTAAATATTTCAACTGTTTCAGTTTATTCAGAGGGTGATAAAGACCTCAAACACTTGAAGTTTTCAGATGAAACAGTTTGCATAGGTCCAGCCTCTCCACTTGATAGCTATTTGAACACGCCAGCAATTCTTTCTGCTGCTGAGTTAACTCAAGTGGATGCAATATATCCTGGCTATGGGTTCCTTGCTGAAGATTCTAATTTTGCAGAGATGTGTGAAAAAAGTGGTTTTAAATTTATTGGGCCTAACTCAGAAACTATTAAAAAAATGGGAGATAAGATAACTGCAAAAACATTAGCTGAAGACTCAGGTATTCAAATCGTTCCAGGTTATAAAGATGATATTCCAGAAGATCCGAAAGAATTTAAAAAAATTGCAAAAAACATAGGTTATCCAATCATGATTAAGGCTACTGCTGGTGGCGGTGGTCGAGGAATGAGAGTTGTCGAAAGTGAAGATGATCTTATTTCAAGTGCAGAAATAACAATGCAAGAAGCAAAAAATGCATTTGGTAATGAGAAAATCTACTTAGAGAAATTTATTCCTAATCCGAGACATATTGAAATTCAGGTAGTTGGCGATGGTAAGGGTCATGCTATCCATCTGGGAACAAGAGATTGCAGTATACAAAGACGACATCAGAAAATTATCGAAGAAGCACCTGCAAAAAATATCGACCTAGATGCCCTCGATCAAACATATGAAGCTTCTATCAGTCTATGTAAAAAACTTAAATATGAAGGAGCAGGAACAATTGAATTTTTATATGAAAATGGTGAATTCTACTTCATTGAAATGAATACAAGAATTCAGGTTGAACATCCTGTTACAGAAATGATAACTGGATTTGATATTGTTAAGGCTCAGCTAAGAATTGCCCTTGGTATGGAAATAACTTTACAACAAGAATCTATAAATTTTAATGGGCATGCTGTGGAGTGTAGAATTAATGCAGAGGACCCAGAAACATTCCAACCTTCTCCTGGAAAAATAACAAAAATGCATATACCTGGTGGTTTTGGTATTAGATATGATTCACATATATACGGAGGTTATACTGTTCCACCTTATTACGACTCTCTTCTGGCAAAAATAATAACTCAAGCTAATTCACGGAATTCTGCTATAAAAAGAATGATTAGTGCATTAGATGAGTTTTTTATTGATGGAATTAAAACCAATCATTCTCTTCATCAAAGAATTCTTCATGACAAAACTTTTGTTGATAATAAGCATACAATTAACTATTTAGAAAATGAATTTTTGAAAGATGACAACTGAATACAATCCAAAAAAAATTGAAAAATCTGCTCAAAAAAAGTGGCTTAAGGATGGAAGATTTGAAGCAAAGCCTGATAATCGTGAGAAGTACTATTGTCTTTCAATGTTTCCATATCCATCAGGCAAACTTCATATGGGTCATGTCAGAAACTATACCATTGGTGATGTAATATCTAGATACAAGAGAATGAATAATTTTAATGTATTTCAACCAATGGGCTGGGATGCATTTGGACTACCTGCAGAAAATGCAGCAATTGCAAATAAAGTAAGTCCTAAAGAATGGACAAATGACAACATAGAACATATGAAGCAACAACTCATATCTCTGGGATTAGGATATGACTGGTCTAAAGAACTAAAAACATGCGAACCAAGTTATTATAAATGGGAGCAATTAATCTTTAAAAAATTCTTTGAGAAAGGTCTCATTTATAAAAAAAAATCACTAGTTAATTGGGATCCAGTAGATGAAACTGTTCTAGCAAACGAACAAGTGATAGATGGAAAAGGATGGCGATCTGGCGCGCCAGTTGAAATTAAAGAAATTGATCAATGGTTTATAAAAATTACTGATTATGCTGATGAGCTACTCTCATCATTAAGTGAAGTTGATTGGCCAGAAAATGTGAAAACAATGCAGGAGAACTGGATTGGCAAATCTCATGGAGCAGAAATTAAATATAAAATTGAAGGCACAGAAGATTATCTAACCGCTTTCTCAACAAGGCCTGATACAATTTTTGGCGTCTCTTTTGTAGCTATTTCTCCAAATCATGAAATTGCATTAAACCTATCAAATAAAGATAAGGCAATTGAATCTTTCTTAATCAAATGCAAAGAAACATCATCTGCAGAAGCAGACATGGCTAAAGCAGAAAAGTTGGGAATTGATACTGGAATTAAAGTTATACACCCTCTTACAAATAAACGAATCCCAGTATGGATTGGAAATTTTGTACTTCTTGATTATGGTACAGGAGTTGTTATGGGTGTTCCTGGACATGATCAGAGAGACTTTGAATTTGCTTCTAAATATGATCTTGATATAAAACAAGTTATTTCAATTGGCAAAGATGATAAATTACCTGTTCTCAATAAAGGTATTTTGATTAACTCGGATAAATATGATGACTTGAACTCAGATTCAGCATCAAAAAAAATCATTGAAGATCTAAGTGAAAAAAGTCTTGGTGAAGGGCTTATACAATTTAGATTAAGAGATTGGGGAGTTAGTAGACAAAGATATTGGGGATGTCCCATACCTGTGATATATGAAAATGGTGATGCTAAATTAGTTGATGAAAATAAACTTCCTGTAATTCTTCCAGATTTACCAAAAAATTCTCCACCAATCCCTTTAAGTCAAAATGAAAATTTCTTCAAAATATCTAATGAAGTGCAAAGAGAAACTGACACATTTGATACCTTTATGGATTCATCTTGGTACTATGCTAGATTTACTTCTGCAGATAACGACAGTGAAATTTTTGATGAAAACACAAAGTATTGGCTTCCTGTAGACTTATATATTGGCGGCATTGAACACGCTATACTTCACTTACTTTATTCAAGATTTTTTCATAAGGCTCTAAGAGACATGGGTATGGTTGAGGGCAATGAACCATTTAAAAAACTATTAACCCAAGGCATGGTTCTTAAAGATGGTGCAAAGATGTCTAAATCAAAGGGCAATACGGTCGACCCACAGTCTTATATCGATAAATATGGTGCCGATACTGTTAGACTCTACATGATGTTCACTGCACCACCAGAACAAAGTTTAGAATGGTCTGAATCTTCGGTCGAGGGTGCATCAAGATTTATAAAAAAGATATGGAATTTAGTTATTAATAAAAATTATGAAGAAATTAGTATCTCAAATAACTTTTCAAAAGAAGAGCTAGAGCTAAGAAGAAAAACACACACAACATTAAAAAAAGTTACCAATGATTTTGAAACAAGATTTTCCTTTAATACTGCAATAGCTTCGATAATGGAGCTTCTAAATGCCATACCTGATGAATTTAAAGACAAAGATGCTTCAGACTCAAAAAAATATTGTTTAAATGAAGCAATAATTATTATTCTTAAAACTCTAAATCCTATTGCGCCACATGTGTCAGAGCACTTATGGAATCATTTTTATAAATCTAATGCTCCAGAAGAAATAGAATCTTCATGGCCAAAAGTTGAAGACAGCTTATTAGAGATATCTGAGTTTGAATTAGTAATACAAATTAATGGGAAAGTAAGAGGTAAAACAACTGCTAAAATTGAAGATAGCCAAAATAAAATAGAAGAAATTGCAAAAAAAATTGAGAATGTTGCCATTTATCTTGAGGGAAAAAATATTAAAAAAGTAATTTATATCAAAGGAAAAATTATTAATTTTGTTATCTAGCTAATTTATTTTTCTTAATACTTTAATATTTTTTATTTGCTAGTTAAGATAAATTTTATGAAGCATCTTTATTCTTTAATATTATTCATTTCTATATTTCTTGTTTCGAGTTGTAGTTTTAGTCAAATAGCATTAGGTCCTTATAATAGTGAAGACTATATAGTTTACTATGATGATTCTATTCCTGAATCTCTTAAAGAAATGATAGATGTATCTTTAAATAACTCTTCTGCTAAAGATGAAAATAAAACTCGTATTTATATAAGAGACTTTAATTCGACTAACTACAACATATATGCTGGATCTGCACTCAGGTCTCTAGAAGGCGAAGTGACTGCAAGCATTAAACTTGAAATTATTAGTAATTCAAAAACAAATAATAAGAACATTAAAATAATGAAAAGATATAGTTCAAGCGAGCTTAATCCTTTTGCTGAACAAGAGGCAGTCAGAAGTCTTAAAGAAACTATTGATAATGAAATATTTAATCAAATACTGCTAGAGGTTAATTTCTTTGAAATGTGAATCACTTTCCCTAGGGAAATATCTAGAAAAATCACAAAATATTTTTTTTATATATGGCTCTGAAGTTGTCTTAAGAAATAATTCAAAAGATTTAATAAAAGAATATTTATCTCAAAAAGGATTCAATGAAAGAAGACTGATCACCAAAGAAAATTTTGATCAAATAGAGCAAATTATTATTGAGAGTTCCGGTGGATCTCTCTTTGGATCTAAATTAATTATTGATATAAATAATGATCAAGGACGATTGCCAGATAAATTAGAAAAAATATTTCAAATAAAGAACATTTTTAATAATGAAAATATTGCGATCATTATTAACTCTCATAATGAAAAATTAAATAGTAAAACAAAGCTTTATAAAGCTATGGAAAAAAATGCACTCATCGTTGAATGTAGAAAATTAAAATCTTTTGAAGAAAAAATATGGCTAAAGGCTCAATTAGAATTTATTCCTGAAAAAGACAGAAAAAATTTAATAAAGAGCATGAGCGATTTAAATGCTGGAAACTTGGTTGCTCAACAAAATGAAGTAAATATTCTCAAATTAATTTATAAAAATGGTATGGATATTTCTAATCTTTTTTGTGCAGATTCAGCTGAATTTGCTCCATTCGAACTTGAAGATGCTCTTGTAAATTTAAATGTAAAACATGCTTTAAAGATTACTAATTCAATTAAAGATTCTGAAGCACATTATGCTCCTTTATTAGTTTGGATAATTGGTAAAATTGTTACAAGTTCAGCTATTGCAAAACAACACACAAATCCTAAATTGAGTTTGGAAAAATCGGGTATCTGGAGTAGCAAAATTGCAAGTTACATGAATTTTATAAAATTTCATTCTTTACAAAAACTCATATCGATGCAAAAAAATGTTTATGAACTTGACCTCACCAGCAAAGGTTTATCTAAAAAAAATTTCTGGGATGACGTCGATAGAATTATTGTAAATTTAACTAATAATTAAAGTATTAACCAAAGAATTTTGAGTCAAAAACTTCCTTACAAGAAATATAAAAAGGGTCATCAACATTTAATGAGTGATCAAAATCAACTATATTTTCTATTGGTGCTATTCCTTTGGTAGAGCTTGTGAGCCAGGCAGATGTCGCTGTCTTCAATTCTAGATAATTAAAATCTCCCTCAAGAACCTTAATACCTTTATTCGATAAGGCATTAATTAAGATTGCCCTGGTTATACCTGGCAAGATGTTGTTAGATAAAGACGGTGTACAAACAGTTTCATTTTTAATAAAGAACAAATTAGATGCACCAGCCTCAGTTAGGATTCCATCTCTATGCATAATAATTTCATCACAATCATTTGACTTGGCATTATTCATATTCAAAACATTAGCTAAAAGTGAAGTTGATTTTATATCGCATCTTTTCCATCTTGTGTCATCACAAATCATTACATTTAATTTTTTAGTTTCAAATGAGCAAGGAGTGATATAGCCAAAAGTCTCTGTATTAATTGTATCAGAGTACATGTGCGATCTAACTATATCCTGTCCTCTGGTAACTTGATAATAAATATAACCATTATCAAAAGCAGATGAAGATAAGAGCTGATTTATCTCATCTGTAACCTTTTTTAAATCTAACTTTATAGATAGAGCATCTATACTTCTTTGTAACCTTTCAATATGGCTTTCAAATGAAATAAATTTATTATTATAAAAAGGTATAACTTCATAAACACTATCTGAAAATGTGTATGCCCTTGAGAAAGGAGAAACTTTTATATTTTCTATGCAATCAAAATCACCATTGAATACAGCTTTAATCTGATCCATTATCAGTCATGCCAAATAAGCTTAGAATCCACAAAACAAATTTAGACCAAAGTCTTCCAAAAAATCCCTTAGCTTTTATATTATGTAAAGCAACTAGGTCTGTAGAAAGCACTATTTCATCATTATTGACAATTTCTAGGGTTCCTATTTTTTGACCAATCTCGATAGGAGCTTGGATATTATTGCTGTAATTATAATTAACAACTAGATCTTTAAAACTAGTTCTTGGAAGCGTTATAGATATATCTTCTAAAACACCAAGACTAAGATTTTTTTCAACACCACCCCATATGTTTATTTGTTTATATTCTTGATTTGCATTAAGAATTTTTTGTGTTGCGAAAAACCTAAAACCATATTCTAGTAATCTTTGGCTTGCCATAAATCGATTATTATCAGAGTCACTTCCAGCAACAACAGTGATTAATCGCATATCTCCTCTTTTAGCAGAACCAACCAAACAATAACCTGCAGCTTTGGTGTGACCTGTTTTGACTCCATCTGATGAATCATCTCTCCATAAAAGCTTGTTTCTATTTAGTTGCTTGATTTCATTAAAAGTAAATTGCTTCTCTTTATAATAGGAATAAATTTCCGGAAACTTTTTTATTAAATGAGAGGTTAATATTGCAAGATCTTTTGCTGATGAAAAATGATTTTCGGCAGGAAGTCCAGTAGAATTTTGAAAAATGGTGTTATTCATATTTAATGAACCTGCATAGGCATTCATAAGATCAACAAAGCCTCTCTCTGTTCCTCCAACATATTCAGCAATTGCAACTGAAGCATCATTACCTGATTGAATTATTATTCCTTTAAGCAAGTCAGATACACTAATTCTTTTACCAGCTTCAATGAACATTCTTGAGCCTTCCATGCGCCATGCTTTTTCGCTTATTAGAACCTCATCATCTATAGAAATTAATTCATTGTCTATTTGATCAGCGGTAACATATGCTGTCATTATCTTGGTCATACTCGCAGGCTCTATTTCTGAATTTGAGTTAAACTCTGCTATCACAGTATTTGTATTTGGCTCAATTAATATATAACTCTTTAAGTTAAGTTCAGGAGCATCAGGCACAAAACTTTGTCCAAAAGCGAACGCTGATGTAAGTAAAGGGATTATTAATATTTTTTTCATTTTCTAAGCTCTTCTGATAAGTAATAAATTGCCATGGCGTAAAAGTGACTTATATTATATTTGGTTATTGCTACAAAGTTGTCATCTCCAATGAAATATATTTCTTGCCCATTTTCATTAAAACTTAAAGGTATAAATTTTGAAAGCGTCTTATTCGGTTTAAAAACTTTTCTTACATTATTTGGGTAAGCATCATAAATAATTTTACCCTCCTTTTTCCATCCATGAATATACAAATAATTAGCTATACTTCCGATGGCATCATCAACTGAGTTAAATAAATCTGCGTATCCATCTCCATCGTAGTCAATTGCATATGCCCTGTAACTTGAAGAAATGAATTGTCCATACCCCATTGCTCCTGCATATGAGCCCTTTATCTGATTAATGTCCAGCTCGTTTTCTCTAGTTAACAAAAAGAAATCAACAAGCTCTTTTCTAAAAAATTTGGCTCTTCTAGGATAATCAAAACCAAGTGTTAGCAAACTATCAATAACCCTATAACTACCTTGAATTTTTCCATATCTTGTTTCAACCCCAAGAATTGATGTAATAACTTCTTTTGGGACCCCAAACTCCTTTTCTGCTCTCTCAAGAATTTTAAGATTATTTTTAATAAATAATTTTCCATTAGCAATTCTTTTTTCTTCTATGAATAACTTTTTATACCTATCCCAAGTCCAAGTAAATTCAGCAGGTTTTGAAATTGAGTCAATTATTTTTTGCTGCCTTACAGCGTTAGACAAAACATCCTCTACAAATGATTTTTCAAATCCATGCTCTAAAACAAGCTCATCGATTAATGCTTTTGATTTTGGATGTTCCAAATAGCTACTTTGCAAAGAAGGTATTAATAAAAAAGTGATTAATAAGAATTTATTCATTTTTGCATTAATTTTTTATGTGTGGCCATAGATATAATAATTCCGAAAGCTATATAGAATGATAACAAAGATGAGCCTCCTTTGCTGATAAAGGGCATAGGCATCCCAACAACAGGCATTATCCCAACAACCATACCTATATTAATAAATAAAGTCGACGCAAAAATAAGACTAAGGCCTCCAATAGTTAATCTACAAAATCTATCTCTGGCATTAAATGCAAGATATATACACCTTAATAAAATAAAAAAGAAAAAAGATAACAAAATACAAATACCCAGAAATCCAAATTCTTCAGCAATAACGGCAAATATAAAATCTGTTTCAGCTTCTGGTAAAAAATTTAAATTAGCTTGTGATCCATCTAGATAACCTTTACCGCTCATTCCACCCGAACCTATGGCAATTTTTGATTGAGTGATATTCCAAGCGCTTCCATAGGGATCATTAGATGGATTTATAAAGGTTAAAATTCTTTGTCTTTGAAAGGGTTCTAAAAAAGAATTCCATATAAATGGTGTTGAAAGAATTATAAAACCAAATGAAGTAAGTATAAATTTCCAACTTAGTCCTGCTAAAAATAATATATAGATTCCAGCCATAAAAACAACTAAACCAGTTCCAAGATCAGGCTGTGAATATACAAGATAAAATATAAAGCAAATTAATAGAAGTGTTTGGAGTGTATGTCTTAAGCTTATTGGTAACTTTTTATTATATAAATATGAGGCTAAAAATATAGGAAGAGCTATTTTTATTAGCTCTGAAGTCTGAAGTGTAAAAAAACCAAGATTTAGCCACCTTTTTGCACCATTAATTTCTTTGCCAAAAATCATCGTTGCAAACATTAGACTTATAGCAATTAATAAAAATAAGCTTGAAAAAATTTTATAAAAATCAGGATCTGGTTGACTCAAAATTAACATTATGACCAATCCAAAGCCAACATATATTGATTGTTTGATGACTGTATTAAGGTTGCCTTGAGATGCACTGTATAGAAAAAATAGACCCATCACAGACACCAATGTTATTGATATAAATAAGTACTGATCAAAATATATTGAGAAGTTTTTAAACTCTAGTTTTTTTCTCATCTATCTATCAAACTATTTAATACTGCTATAGCAACCGGACCGGCAACGGAACCTCCACTTTCTCCATTTTCTATCACAACACTAACAGCATATTTTGGATTAGGCATTGGACCAAAAGCAATGATTATTGCATGATCCCTATTACCTTCATTCTCTCTAATAATTTTGTAATCTTCTTTGGTTTCTGTGCTTACTAACTCCACGGTCCCAGATTTAGCTGCAACTGTGAATTTTTTCAACTCTTGTAGTCTTTTTGCTGTTCCTATTGGGCTCTCTATAACACCTATCATGCTATGATGCAGTTTTTTCCAATCAAGGTTACTAATATTTTCTGATTGAATATACGTATTCTTTTTTTCATTTTTATCATAGACAAATGACAATTTATTAGACTTTCCCATGTTAGCCAATATTGATGAGTAATAAGCTAATTGTAATGGAGTAGTACTCAGATAGCCTTGGCCTACCCCAAGATTTACAGTGTCTCCTTTAAACCACCCAAAATTAAGGTTGTTTATTTTCCATTCTGGAGTTGGTAATAAGCCTTTATCAGGGTTAAAACAATCTACACATACATTAGCTCCAAAACCAAATTTAGATAAATAGTCAATTAATTTATATATGTCCGATTGATATGCCAAAGAGAAGAAAAAAGTATTTGAACTAACAATTATTGCTTTATTTAAATTAACTTTTCCATGGCCTCCTTCTCTCCATCCTCTATATACTCTCTGATCTTCAGGCAAAATAAAATACCCTGGATCATCAATAGTAAAATTCCAGTCAATAATATTATTTTCCAATCCAAATAAACCAATCGCTGGCTTAATTGTTGAAGCAGGAGAATACCTCCCCTGCGAAGCTCTATCAAAAAAGGGTTTATTATTATCCTTTATTAAGGCATTAAATGCGCTTGAAGAAATTCCATTTGAAATTGCATTAGTTGAAAAGCTTGGTGTACTTAAATACGTAACAATTGATCCCGTATCTATTTCAATTGCAACGACAGCTCCGCGTCTATTATCCATTTGATCATAAGCAACTTTCTGTGCATCAATATCTAAAGTTGTAAAAATATTTTTGCCATCAATTGGTTTGATGAATTGCATTTCATCTAATAATCTACCTCTTGCATCAACTTCATAAGTTTTTTTACCAAACTTACCTCTTAACAAATTATCATAGGTATTTTCAATACCTGTTTTACCAATTTGAAATCCATTTGAGTATTTAAAAATTGTTTCGATTTGTTGTAAATTTTGGTTACTAAGTATATTTGTCAACTCATCATTACTAACACCCCCAACATAACCTATAGCATGAGAAAATAATTTTGGATAATTGTTATATCGACTGTATCTAACATCAATAAAAGCATGAGGAAATTTATAACTTCTTACTTCAAATTTAGCAGTTTCTATTTCAGATAAATTTTTTTTTACAACAAGCTCTCTGTTATAGCTTGCCTTGAGGTCAAAATTTTCTTTAACATAATCTAATTCGTTAGAATTTAAATCTATTATTAATGATAAGTCGGATAAAAAACTATCAATGTTTTTTATTTGCGATGGTTTAATAATAAGATCATAAGTTGGAACATTGTTAACTATAATTTTTCCAGATCTGTCATAAATTATTCCTCTTATTGGTTGAACTAAAACCTCTTTAGTTTTATTTTCTAATGCCGCTGTCTCGTACTCAGTATATTCAGATACCTGGATTGAATAAGTTCGATATAGAAAAAATGCGAATGCAATACCAAAAAAGGAATAAACTATTATTAATCTGTTAAAAAAACTTTTCTTTTCTTTATATCTTTGATCTAAATCTATCATTTATGATACGGAGCATTATTTATTATTGATATTGCTCTATAAATTTGTTCTATTAAAATTATTCTAAAAAGCCTATGCGGAAATGTAAAATTTGAAGCTGATAGTACTTTATTGGATATTTTTATCAGACTTTCGGATAATCCTAATGAGCCTCCAATAACAAAGCATATTGTTAAATTTCTATGCATTAAATCTTCAAATAACTTGCTCAGGGCACTGCTACTTAATTTATCGCCTGCAATATCACATAAAATAAGAAAACAATCATTAGGAATTTTTTGTGTAATTAAATCTGCTTCTAGCTTTAGTACTTCTGCTGTAGATCTTTTTGGATTCTGTTGACCTTTAATATTAATAAAATCAATTCGAATATTATTTTTTAACTGCTTAAGGTAATGATTAATCCCCTCTAATTCCCATTTATTTGGTTTATTGCCAACCGAAATTATAGTTAGGTTCATTTATTTGAAGAATTTAAGAGGGTATTTTCTCCCCAAAGACCTTCGAGATCATAAAACTCTCTTACCTCCTCTTTCATAATATTCACAACTACTCCTCCACAATCAACTAAGATCCAGCCAGACTCTACTTTACCTTCTACATTTAAAATATTTATATTACTAGCTTTAATTGATTCAACTAATTTATCTGCAAGAGATTTTGCATGCCTATTCGAGTTAGCAGTTGCTATCATTATTACATCTGCGAAAGAAGAAATGCCTTCAATATCCAGCGCTAATATATTTTCAGCTTTGTTGTCTTCTAGACTCTTTTTACATATATTTTGAAGATTTTTTTCAGACAAGATTATTTTTATTTTAATAGTTTTTAATAACTAAAAATTAATTAGCTTTAAGAGTTATACTAAAACATTATTTATTAAAAGGGTGATAAATTTTGGAATTAATATCAATTAATTCATTGATAGAAGTATTTAATGTTTATAAGGATTTAATATTTTGGTTTGGATCCATTTCTTTATTCGTATTTATATTTAGTTTGATAAGCATCAAGTGGTTAGTTGCATTGATTCCAGAAGATTATTTTATAAATAAAAAAGATTCAAAAATAAAAAATAGTAATCTAATTGCATGGTATTTTGTCTTAATCTTAAGAAATTTAGTTGGTTACTCTCTAATTTTAGGGGGCATTATGATGCTCGTTCTTCCTGGCCAAGGTCTATTTACGATTATTATTGGATTAATGCTTAGTAATTATCCAGGTAAGTACTCTTTAGAGAAAAGATTTATTGCGATTCCTACAATTTTAAAATCTATTAACTGGCTAAGAAAAAAATCCAATAAACCACCCTTAAAAATAATCTAGAGTGTTGAGATTTTTTCAATATATTTTGACAATATTAAAAGCCTTTGGGAGGCATCGAAAGCTTCGAGTAA
The DNA here is from genome assembly GCA_902591565.1 of uncultured SAR86 cluster bacterium. Taxonomy (GTDB): domain Bacteria; phylum Pseudomonadota; class Gammaproteobacteria; order Magnimaribacterales; family D2472; genus SCGC-AAA076-P13. Next base: position 44,921 of record CACJBC010000001.1, read on the forward strand.
ATTTTGTTTTTGAGCTGAGGTTAGTGGTATTAATCCTGCAAGATGGTAGGCTACAGAATCTGCAGAGTTAAAATCTACTTCAATAGGCAACTCATTAACTTTAGGGTGCTTAATAATCTGAGATAAAATGCTAATTATTTCTGGATACTCTGCTAACAAAGCTTGATTATCAACCTCTGGATCAATCACAGGTTTGATATCTGCAATATGCAACCCATCTTCCAGCTGACATATATTATTAATTGAAACTTTAGTTTCTGACTTCACTGTAATGCCTAAAAGACCATTTGGCAGATTATTAAAGTCAATTATCTCAACATAAGTACCTTTTTTTGAAATACCAAATTCAGAGGTATCACTTATTTTTAAAACAATTACAAACCCATGATTATCTGACATACATTTTTTTATCATTTTCAAATATCTTGGTTCAAAAATTTGTAACGATTGAATACTGCCAGGCAAGGCAACTAATCCAAGAGGAAATACAGGTAGATGATTTTTCATGACAAGAAATCAATAATTGGTTTATATAGTTTGCTGCTGTCTTTGTTAGTCATTAGAAGAGCAGCATCATAATCCTTTATTATAGATTTTATTTTATCAATACACTTATCATGATTATCGCAAGAATTTTCATTTTTAATGTTTTTATTGTGATCAAGCCAAATAACTTCATCGAAAGCTTTTACTGAATTAAAAATGGCATTTCCATGAAAACCAGAAGACATGGTGTTTGATCCGAGTTCTATGATTCCAAGTATTTTTTTTTCTTTAAATTCATTCCTTATAGCTTCTGCTGTATGTTTGATTGCAGTTGGATGATGTGCAAAATCGTCATAGATTTTTACACCCGAATGCTCTCCTTTATACTCCAATCTTCTTCGGACTCCATTAAAACTTTTTAAGGCTTCAATCGAATCATTTATTGATACGCCCGATGTTTTTGCTGCCATTATTGCAGAAACATAATTTTTAAAATTATGTTCTCCAATTAAAGGTAATGATTCTAATGAAAATTTAGCATTATCTATCTTAATTTCTTTAGATTTAAAATTAGTTTCTATATTTTTATCATTAATTTTTACAAGGTTTGACCAGCACCCTTGATCAAGAACATCAATAATATTTTTATCATCATAGAAACACACGATGTTTCCAGAAGAAGGAATAATTTTTAAAAGATGATGAAATTGTTTTTTTATATCATCTAAATTAGTAAAAATATCAGCGTGATCAAACTCAATATTATTAATAACTAACGTATCTGGTGAATAATGAATAAATTTTGATCTTTTATCAAAAAAGGCTGAGTCATATTCATCAGCTTCAATAACAAATATCTCATCTCTTCCTAACGAAGCCGAACCTTTAATATCATTTGATACTCCACCAACCAAATATCCAACTTCTTTACCTACAGACAAAAAAATATGAGTAAGCATATATGAGGTTGTTGTTTTACCATGTGTTCCTGACACAGCAAATACTTTCCTATTTCCAAGAACTTCTCCCAACATTTCAGGCCCTGATTTAAATGGAAGGCGGTTGTTTAAAATATGTTCAACTGATTCATTGCCTCTTGATAATGCATTACCTATGACATATAAATCTGCCTTTGGAAGCTGATCTAATGAATATCCCTCTATTAAATTAATTTTTAAATCATTGAGATGATCTGACATTGGTGGATAGAATTGTATATCCGAACCTGAAACTTCATGTCCAGACTCTATGAGTAATTTCGCTAGACCTCCCATGAAGGTTCCACAGATGCCTAAGATATGTATCTTCATATTAGTTATAATACTTGAACAAGTTTTATTACAACATATTTAGGAACATAAATAATGAAAAAAAATGCTTTGTATGCTCAATCAGGAGGTGTGACTGCAGTCATTAATGCAACAGCAGGCGCATTAATCTTGGAAGCCAAAAAAAGTAATAAAATTGGAAAAGTTTTTGCTGCTAAAAATGGTATTCTGGGAGCTCTTAGAGAAGACCTTATTGACACATCAAAAGAATCAAAAAATTCTCTTTTATCTCTTAGATATAGGCCAGGTGGTATCTTTGGTTCTTGCAGATTTAAATTAAAGGATATTGATGCTAGTGAGAAAGAATATAAAAGACTTATTGAAGTTTTTAAGGCTCATAACATTGGATATTTTTTTTATAATGGTGGAAATGATTCTGCCGATACTGCATTTAAAGTTTCTCAGATAAGTAAGAAACTTAATTATCCAATTCAATGCATTGCTATACCTAAAACAGTTGATAATGATCTAGTCTTAACTGACTCTTGTCCTGGCTTTGGTTCAGCAGCAAAGTATATTGCTACGTCAATACTTGAAGCATCACTAGATGTTCAATCAATGTCAGAAACCTCAACAAAAGTTTTTATTCTTGAGGTTATGGGTAGGCATGCTGGATGGATGGCAGCATCTTCGGCTCTTGCTAGAACAAAAAAAGATGACGCACCTCATATCATTCTCTTACCCGAAATAATTTTTGATGAAAAAAAATTTTTATTAGAAGTTAAAAACATTATTAAGAAGAAGGGTTTTTGTGTAATTGTTGTCTCTGAGGGTGTTAAAAATAATAAAGGTAAATTTTTATCAGAATCAAATACCAAAGACGCATTTGGTCACGCTCAGCTTGGAGGAATAGCACCATATATTGCTGATCTTATAAATAAAAAACTTAAAATTAAAAATCATTGGGCTGTTGCAGACTATCTTCAAAGAAGTGCAAGCCATATTGCATCAAGAGTCGATCTTGATCATGCTGAAGCTGTTGGTTCACATGCAATTAAATTTGCATTATCTGGAATGAATGGAGTTATGCCAATAATTATTAGAAGTAAAACAAAAAAATATAATTGGAAAATAGAGGCTGCGCCATTATCTAAAATAGCAAACCTTGAAAAAAAATTACCAACTAACTTTATTTCGTCAAATAAAATGAATGTAACTAATAAAGCAATAGACTACCTTAGGCCTTTAATACAAGGAGAAACTGCAACACCATATAAGAATGGAATTCCAGTTTTAAAAGACTTTAATCTTGTAAAAGTTAAAAAGAAATTATCTAAATGGGAAATTTAATTCAAATCATTCAGCATATCAATAATCTTTGAAATTTCTTCTCTTAAAGTTTTTTTATCTTTTTCATTAAGAAAAGTTCCTACTTCTACATCTTTACCTTTCGAACGAAAGCTTAATTTGAGAACTTTGTTAATGTCTTTAGTTACATTAAATGATGTAAAAGTTCTAAATTCCTCCCAACGATATTCAGCTTTGTGAATACCCTTTTCAACAAGAACTTTATCTTTTGATAAGAATATTTTTTCTCTTTTACTACTCCATCTAAAATTTAAATAAAAAGCAAAAAGCAAAATAGATATTTCTAAACCAGCAAAAGGTAAAACTAGGGTTGCGCCCACAAAATAAAATACGGTTGCAATTCCTAAACATACCAATGCAATACTTAAAATAAAAATTGGCCTTGCATAACCAGTTAAAGAACTATTTGGTTTTATATTTATTACAAATGAATCCGAGCTAACTTTTTGAACAGAAATCACGAAAGAAGAAGCCTTATTTAGAAACCATTAATTGTTTTTAATTGAAACATTTTCAACCTCTTCAATAATTCTATCAACTTTTCGATAGCCTTGAGGAAGCATGTTTCCACGTTTTGCCCTTGATGATATGTAATTTTCTAGATCTTTAAGCTTTAGTGTTAAAAATCTCTTACCACTATCTATTCTTAATGAGCTGGCCAATGCAATTAATTGCGCATGTGCCATAAATTCTTCTTTAGCTAAAAATTTAGGTGTTGGTATATTAATTATTTTATTGCCTTTACCTTTTGGTAGAGTTGGTAATTCATCTATTTTAAATATTAATAATCTACCAATATTTGAAATAGCAGCAATATAAACGTGATCATCTCTGACTCTTACCGCTTTCAGTAACTGAGCTTCATTTGGAAGTTTCATAAAGGCTCTTCCAGATTTTTTGTTTGAAATCATATTTTTAAATTCTGAAATATAACCATATCCAGCAGTATTCATAATCAAATATTTATCATCATCCTCACCAATTAAAGTTGATATGAATTTAACTCCTGAATCTGCTGTAACTCTGCCTGATATGGGATCACCCATCCCTCTTGCCGATGGAAGTGAATGACTTGGAAGAGAGTATGCTTTTCCATTTGAATCAAGAAAGACTGCAAGCTGATTGCTTTTACCACGACAAAAATCTTGAAGTTTGTCTTCGCCTCGATACGATAACGACCTAGGATCAATTTCGTGGCCTTTAGCACTCCTTATCCATCCTGCTTCAGATAAAATAACTGTTATAGGCTCAGTAACAAGCGTTTCTTCTTCAGAAAAAACTTTTGCCTCAGTTGAGGCTTTAATTGGAGATTTTCTTTCATCACCAAATTCATTTTTTATTTCGATCAATTCTTTCTTAATTAATGTTTTAAGTCTAGCTTGAGACTTTAATATCTTTTCAATATCGCCTCGTTCTTCTTCCAATGAGTTTCTTTCTTGCTCAAGTTTAATTTGCTCAAGTTTTGCCAGCTGTCGCAATCTTATTTCAAGAATTGCATTAGCTTGTATATCTGATAATTTAAAGGCTTTTATAATTTCTTTTTTAGGCTCATCTGATTCTCTTATAATTTTTATAGCCTTATCAAGATCTAAATAAACAATTAACAGTCCTTCAAGAATATGGAGCCTATCATTCAATTGATCTAGCCTGTGCTCTAATTTTCTTTTAACTGTATTTTTTCTGAAAACAAGCCATTCTTTTAATAGCTCAATTAATGAGAAGACTTTTGGTCCACCTTTTAAAGAGATTAGGTTCATATTAGCTCTATAATTTTTTTGAAGATCTGTTGATGCAAATAAATGATTCATAACATCTTCCGCATTAACCCTATTTGATTTTAATGTTATAACCAAACGAACAGGTTCTTCATGATCACCTTCATCGGCTAGATCAACAACCATAGGTATTTTCTTTTTTAACATTTGATCTGCTATTTGCTCAAGAATTTTTGAACCCGATGCCTGGTATGGCAGAGCGTCAATAATAATTTCGTTTTTATTCTGGATCCAATGAGCTTGAGCCTTAAACCCACCTTTACCAGTTGAATAAATTTCTTCAAGCTCATCATCACTAATTATTACTGGAGCTTTATTCGAAAAATCTGGTCCTTTTATTATTTTTAGAAGTTCTTTTAATTCGGCTTTTGGGTTTTCTAAAACATATATAGTAGCGTCTATTACTTCATTAATATTATGTGACGGAATATCTGTTGCCATACCAACAGCAATACCAGAAGTGCCATTCAATAAAATAGAAGGTAATTTAGCAGGAAAAATAATTGGCTCTAAGAGAGAACCATCAAAATTTGGCTGCCAATCAACGGTGCCCGATTTCAGTTCAGAAATTAGTAAATTTGCAAATTTAGTTAACTTTGATTCCGTATACCTCATCGCAGCAAATGACTTGGGGTCGTCTTGTGAGCCCCAATTACCTTGCCCATCTACAAGAGGGTATTTAAACGAAAAGTTCTGAGCCATAAGAACCATAGCTTCATATGCAGCACTATCTCCATGTGGATGAAATTTTCCAATAACATCTCCAACGGTTCTTGCAGACTTTTTATATTTAGACCCTGCATCCAGTCCTAATTCAGACATAGCATATAAGATTCTTCTTTGAACTGGCTTTAAACCATCGCCAATATTAGGCAGAGCTCTGTCTAAAATCACATACATTGCATAATTTAAATAAGAATCTTCAGCATATTGCTTTAAGCTAATAGAGTTTATTTTTGATTGTTCTTTCATAATTATATTTTTGCTAATGAACCTTTTTTCTCAAGCCACTCTTTCCTAGCAGCTGCATTTTTCTTTGATAAAAGAAGATCCATCATTGAGTTAGCATTATCACTTGGGCTTATTGATAGTTTTACAAGCTGTCTCGTAGAAGGGTCCATAACTGTTTCTCTTAGCTGAGATGGATTCATTTCTCCCAAACCTTTAAATCTTTGAATATTTATTTTTGGTTTACCTTTTTTACTTTTAAAATTTTTAACTATCTCTTCTCTTTGGGAGTCATCAAGCGCATATAAAACCTCTTTTCCACAATCGATTCTATACAAAGGGGGCATTGATATGAAGATACGGCCTTCCTGAACCAAGAGCTTGTAATGTCTCAAAAATAAAGCACACAGTAGCGTTGCTATATGTAATCCATCTGAGTCGGCGTCTGCCAGAATACAAATCTTCCCATATCTCAGAGACGATAGATCATTGTTACCTGGAAGAACGCCAATAGCAGTAGAAAGATTTTTTATTTCTTGAGATTTTATAATTTCTGTACTCTCTAAATCCCATGTATTTAATATTTTCCCTCTCAGTGGCATTATTGCTTGAAATGATCTTTCTCTTGCCTGCTTCGCTGAACCTCCAGCAGAATCTCCTTCAACAAGAAATAACTCGGTTTCATTTAAGTCTTGGCTATTACAATCTGACAACTTACCTGGTAAAGCTGGACCTTTAAAAGTTTTCTTTCGTTCAACAATTTTTGATACTTTTGCTCTAGCCTGTGCAGACATGATTGCAAGTTCTGCAATTTTTTCACCTTCTTCAGTGTGAGTATTAAGCCATATACTTAAGGCATCCTTGGTTGTACTAGAAACAAATGACATATGATCTTTTGAATCCAATCTTTCTTTGGTTTGTCCAGCAAATTGAGGATTTTGTAATTTTGAAGAAACTATAAAAATAGCATTATTAATTATGTCATCTGCATTAATTTTTAAACCTTTAGGTAACAAGTTTCTGTAGTCACAAAACTCTTTTAATGAATCAAGTAATCCAGATTTAAAACCGTTAAGATGTGAGCCGCCTTGTGCTGTTGGAATTAAATTAACATAGGTTTCATCTAATTTGTTTTTTGGTGGTCGAAGTGACCAATTAATAGCAAATTCAAGCCCTTGGGTACTTCCTGCCTTTGAGCATAAAATTGAATCAGCGAGAATAAGTTCTGATCCTTCTGAAGAGTCTATGAGATAACTTTTAAGGCCATCTTCAAAAAACCATTTTTCTTTATCATTTGATTTTTTTTCATTTACAAATTCAATTGTTAAACCTGGACATAAAACTGCTTTTGCTTTTAATAAGTGTTTTAGTGACTTAACTTGGACATTTAAATCTTCAAAATATTCTGAATTAGGCTGGAAGGTTATTGATGTACCGGTATTTCTAACGCCGACCTCTCCAATTTCTTTAAGTTCGCTAATTTTTTCTCCATTGTTAAATGATATTTGATATTCTTTTGATTCTCTTTTTACTCTTACATCCAAGGTCTCCGAAAGAGCATTTACCACAGAAACGCCAACACCATGAAGACCTCCAGAAAAATTGTAGTCATCTCCTGAAAATTTTGCCCCTGCATGAAGTTTGCATAATATTAATTCAACACCAGTAACTTTGTGTTCAGGATGAATATCAACAGGCATACCTCTACCATTGTCAGAAACGTTGATACAACCATCTTTTAATAAAGAAATTTTAATGTTCGAACAATGACCAGACAAAGCCTCGTCAACTGAATTATCGAGCACTTCTTGTATAAGATGATTTGGATTAGATGTATCCGTGTACATCCCAGGTCTTTTTTTAACAGGGTCTAAACCTGATAAAACCTCGATTGCTTTCGCATCATACGAATTTTTTGCCAATTTTAAGATGCCTTACTGATAATTGAACTAATGGTAAATATTTTACTCTAAGAAATATTAAAAAAATTATAAAAGTCCAAAAAATTATAAATGTTTACACTGTAAACATTTATATTGGGTTAGAATAGCATTATGAAAAAAATACTAAAATCATCATTAATATTATTTTTTATAGTTGCTGATCTTAATGCTGAGAATTTACTAGATATTTACAACGAAGCGCTTAAAAATGATCCAACATATAAAGCAGCTGAATATTCCTATCTTTCTGATAAAGAGTTAGTTGTTCAAGGTAGAGCTGCTCTTCTGCCTAGTTTGACTCTAAGTGGTTCTACTAATTGGAATGAATACTATCAAGATAAACAGTTACAACAAGAATATAATTCTTTTTCTAGCTCAGCGAGATTTTCACAACCACTCTTTAGGCTTGATTCCTGGTTTCAATATAAGCAATCCAAATCATTATCAAATGCTGCTGAGGCTGACTTTGCATATGAACAACAAAACTTAATAGTTAGAACATCAGAGCTTTATTTTGGTGTTTTAAGAGAGATAGACAACTTAAATGCAGCTTTATCAGAAGAAAAAGCAATAAAAAAACAACTAGATCAGGCACAACAAAGATATGAAGTTGGTCTTTCGGCAATTACTGGTGTTCAAGAGGCTCAGCTGTCATTTGATATTAGTAAGGCTGCAAGGATAAATGCTGAGGGTCGTCTTTTTGCAGCTAGGGAAGCTTTAAATGCTTTAATTGGTAGAGAAATATTTAGTTTAAATGAACTTGGAGATAGTCTACTAATAGAGGAGCCTAAACCATCATCTAAAGAGCAATGGGTAGATTTGGCTCTTAAAAATAATTACCAACTTAAGGCTGCCATTCTAAGAAAAAGTGCAGCAAAAAATAGTGCTCGCAGTGCTGCTTCTAATCATTTACCAAAAATAGACATTGTTGGAACACAATCTGAATCTGAAACAAATCAATTCAACTATGAGGGCATCAACGTAAATGGTCAAGGTATACCAGTGCCTGAGATAACCGGTAGAAAAAATTATGTTATTCAATTTAGCATGCCTATTTTTCAAAGTGGTGCCGTCACCTCCAAAAGAAAACAAGCATATGCTCAATATGAAAAAACAAATGAAAATACTTTATTTGCTCAAAGAAAAATAATACAAGAAGTTAGATCTGGTTATTCAAATGTAGTAACTCTTGTAGCAAATGTGACCGCGCAAAAACAAGCAGTTATCTCTGCTACAAGTGCTTTAGAGGCTACTCAAGTTGGGTATAAGGTTGGAACAAGAAATATTGTTGACCTTCTTCAGGCTGAAAAAAATCTTTATAGTGCTGAAAAAAATCTGGCTAATGCAAAATATGATTATATTATTGCTAAATTAAAACTTAGTCTTGCAGCTGGAACTATTACACCAGGTGATCTAGTAAATATTAATAGCCTATTAGAATAGCTCATGCCTGAACTTCCAGAGGTTGAAACAACCTTAAGAGCTATTAAAAAATTTCAAAGGCAGCAGTTAATTGAAATAAAGGTAAATAATAGGAATCTTCGATGGAAAGTAGCTAAAAGTATTGAAATTGATACAAAAAATCAAAGAATACTCAATCTTAAAAGAAGAGCTAAATATATTATTTTTGAATTAGAGAGCTTATCTTTATTGTTGCATCTTGGTATGTCAGGAAGTTTAAGAATTGCCAAAAGAGATGAAAATTATTTTTTAAAACACGATCACATAGAGTTCATCTTTGAGAATGAGAAAATTATTTATAATGATCCGAGAAGATTTGGTTCTTTACATATTACCAGAGACATTAATAACCATAATTTAATCCGTTTTCTTGGACCTGAGCCATTATCTAAATCTTTTAATAACAAGTATCTATTTAATTTGTGTACAAATTCAAAAACAAATATAAAAACACTTTTGATGAATCAAAAGAATGTTGTTGGAATTGGAAATATCTATGCTTCAGAAGCTTTATTCTTGTCAAAAATTAATCCAGTTAAACAATCAAATAAGTTAACTATTGAAGAGTGTAAGCGGCTTACAGCCTCATCAAAAAAAATTCTTAATTCTGCTATAAAGTGCGGAGGAACTACACTCAAGGATTTTTATTCAGCTGACGGAAATGCAGGATATTTTAAAATAAAACTTAATGTATACGGAAGAGAAGGATTAGATTGTAGTAAATGTAATTCAAAAATTAAAAAAGTTACAGTAAATAACCGTGCCACTTTTTATTGTTCGCAATGTCAAAGCTAAGTTTGTAATTTTGCTTTTAAAGCTTTTTCAACAACAGGATGAACAAACTTTGAAATATCACCTTTAAGATCAGATATCTCTTTTATCAAACTAGATGAAACATATATTAACGTTTCTTTCGGAGTTAAAAAAATACTTTCTATGTCAGGAGCAAGAGATCTATTCATGGTTGCTAATTGAAACTCATATTCAAAATCAGATACTGCCCTTAAGCCTCTAATAATTGCACAAGCATTATAATCCTTCGCTAAATCAACTGTTAGCTTTCTTGGAAAACCTACAACCTCAACTTTATCATTGCCTTCATAAATTGATTTAGCTAAATTAATTCTATCTTCTAGAGTAAACATTGGGTTTTTAGCTTCACTTTTTGCAATAGCTACAACAACTTTATCGAAAAGGCCACACCCCCTTTCAATAATATCCATATGACCATATGTGATTGGATCAAATGAACCAGGATAAATAGCAACTCTCATTGTTAAATGATACTAAACAACAGCTTTTAAGCAACCACAATTAATAATACTAATATGAGGAAAATTGCAAGAAACACAAAAAATAAAGTATTTCATATTTGATACTAATGAATTTTTTATATATCATCATAGGTTCATACTAACGGGGGAGTAATATTTTTACTCAAAAATAAATAGGAGTTTAATATGAAATATTTATTAATCTTAGGTAGTGTTATTGCGCTTCCTTCTTTTGCTGCTAGTGGTGGCGACCTAGATGCTAGTGACTATACTGGTGTATCTTTTTGGTTGGTTACAGCAGCACTTTTAGCTTCAACTGTATTCTTTTTCATTGAAAGAGATAGAGTTTCAGCTAAATGGAAGACTTCATTAACAGTATCTGGTCTTGTAACTGGTATAGCTTTTTGGCATTACCTTTATATGAGAGGTGTATGGGTAGAGACTGGTGAAACACCAACTGTATTTAGATACATCGACTGGCTACTAACAGTACCTTTATTAATAGTTGAATTCTACTTAATTCTTGCAGCTGCTACCAATGTTGCTGGTTCTTTATTTAAGAAACTGCTTCTTGGTTCAATAGTAATGCTTGTTGCAGGGTATTTAGGTGAAGCAGGCGTATGGCCAGCTATGCCAGCATTCTTACTTGGAATGGCGGCTTGGATTTATATGATTTATGAACTTTGGATGGGTGAAGGTAAAGCAGCCTGCAATACTGCAAGCCCAGCAGTTCAATCAGCATATAATGCAATGATGAAGATTATCATTGTTGGTTGGGCTATTTATCCTTTAGGATATGCTTCTGGCTATCTTATAGGAGATGGATCATCAGCTATGAACCTAAACTTAATATATAATCTTGCTGACTTTGTTAACAAGATTCTATTTGGTTTAATTATCTGGCATGTTGCCGTTAAAGAATCTAGTGCATAAGTAATAGATACTTAAAAAGTAAAACCCGGTTTATGCCGGGTTTTTTATATAACAAACTTATAACAATCTAGGGTGAAATAATTTCTCCGTCATAAGCTATTAGATTTCCTGAATTCTCTTTAGTTGCTTTTTCAATAACGTCTGACAGAAGTTCTCTGCTTTGCTCAGGGGAAAATAACTTACCTTTAGCTACATTCTTTTTGAAAGGCTCGCTTAGATTACTATCCACCGTTCCTGGTTGTAATCCTAATACCACTGCTTCAGGATTTGTTCTTTTTAATTCAATGCTAAAGTTTTTAATTATTTGATTTAGTGCTGTTTTGCTTGCTCTATATGAATACCAGCCACCAAGTTTATTATCAGAAATACTACCTACTCTTGCACTCAAAAAAGCTAAGACAGACTTAGCATCTTTTCTTAGTAAAGGTATGAAATATCTTCCAATTAATGCAGGTCCAATGGTATTTACGGCCATAACTTTTGTCATAGTTGTAAAGTCTATTTCTTTAATGCTTTTTTCTGGTCCAAAATTTTCAGAGTGAAGAATTCCTGTGGCAACAATAATGGTATCAATAGGATAATCTTTTATGTTATGTGCAGCGTCCTCAATACTGGTTTGATTCTCAATATCTAGATCAAAACTTTTTATTTTTCTGTTTTCAAAGCTTATTTTCTTTCTTGAAAATGCAAATACATTTTCTACTAATTCATCTTTTACATAATGCTCAAGAAAGGCTTTTCCAATAGCTCCCGTTGCACCTACTATTACTATATTTTTTTTAATTATCATATAAATATGTTTAGTTTTACTTTTTTAATAAAGCTAATTTGCTATTTTTTTTACGTTACTTGAGGCTACAAAATTTGAACCTTGAAGAAGCTCCTCTATGTTTTCTATAATTGTTTGCTTTACAGCTCTTACAATGGGATTAGATCTTGAAAGCTCATGTTGAATTAAATAAAAGCCTATTTTGAAAGAATACTCTTCCCTGCAATACACTTCCAATCTTGGATCATTATCGCCATCTAAATCGGTCAGGAATGTAGCTCCATTGCCAGAAGCGACAAAAGCATGAGCGTCTTGATATGAATTAGATGATATTATTACTTTAGGATTAGAAAAAAAACTATTAACAACAAAATCTGTATCCGATGAATCGTTTCTTTTGTAAGTAACCCATTCAAAATCATCAACATTTTTAATTTTCTTAAGATACTCTTTCGAAGCATAAATATGCATATTCATTTCACCAAGAAGGGTTGCTATTGAATCTTCAGGCGGACTGGTTGTACCAATAAATCCAATATCATACATCTCTGTAGTAAGGTCAGAAGAATCTGCATGATTCATTATATGGATATTCAAATTTGGATATTTTTTTCGAAGCTTGGTAATGATGTCCGTCATATTTTTACCACCCTCGCTTTGTTTATAAATAACAAGCTTTCCATCCATCAAATCAGGATTAGGGATAAATCTTTCTTTTAGTGCAGATATTTTAAAATCAATTTTTTGGACTTCTTTATAAAGATCTTTGCCATGAATAGTAAGCGCATAGCCAGAATTTCTCCTTTCAAATAATTTAATAGCTAATTCTTTTTCTAATTTTTCTATTTTTCTTGAAACGGTTGAGTGATTGACTCCCATTTCTTTAGCACAGCCACTCAAGGTGCCATGATTTGCACATGAAATAAAATATTCTAAGTTTCCCCAATCGAGCATTTGTAATTAATTATAACTGTTTAAAATTGAACATAATATACTATGGCTGCTCAAATATAATCAATATATAAGCTCGAATTTGTTATATGAAGAATTCGATATTTAGATTAGACTCAAGTAATATGAAAAAAAATGTTTTGCTATATATTTTTCTGTTTCTTGTCATTACTGGATGGATATATAAACGAGAAATTGCTTTAACTCTTTTACCGATTGCTCTGAATATTAGCACCCCTATTGCAGATAATCAGGAAATTGAATGGCAAAAATCAGACTTTAAAAAAAATACAAATAAACCAAATATTATTCTTATTTTGGCAGATGACTTAGGCTTTAATGATGTTTCTTTCTACAATGGTGGGGCAGCAGATGGTAGCTTAATGACACCAAATATAGATCAGCTGGCAAAAGATGGTGTCGCATTTATGAATGGTTATGCAGCAAGTCCTGTTTGCTCGCCTTCAAGAGCTGCAATTATGACAGGAAGATATTCAAGTAGATATGGTTTTGAATTTACGCCTTATCCTGCCTCAGCTGCAAGAATTATGAATATGTTAAGAAGAGATGGTGAGGTAGAAAATATTGAACTTGAAAATGTTCAATGGGATGAAGTTGGTTTAGCTATTGGAGGACTTCCAAACGAGGAAATAACCGTTGCAGAGTTACTAAAAGATAACGGTTATTATACTGCTCACATTGGTAAATGGCATTTAGGGGGATCTACAGATGGTATGAAACCAAATGACCAAGGTTTTGATGATAGCCTTAGGTTATATAGCAGCTTGTATCTTCCAAAAAATCATCCAGATGTAATTAATGCAAAGATAGACTCTAGTGTTGAAGACATGATTTGGGCCTCCTCACAGTATGCAGCTGAATTTAACGGAAGTGAACCTTTTGAGCCTTCTGGATACATTACAGATTACTATACAAATGAAACCATAAATGTAATTAACAATAATGCAGATAGACCTTTTTTTATTTATTTGGGTCATTTCGCACCTCATAATCCTCTTCAATCACTTAAAAAAGATTATGAAAAACATCAACATATGCAAAATCATACTCTTCAAGTTTATTCTGGAATGATAGAAGCACTTGATAGATCAGTTGGAAAAATAGTAAAAGCACTAGAAGAAAATGGGTTATCAGATAATACTCTAATAATCTTCACCTCAGATAACGGTGGGGCAGGATATATTGGATTACATGACATCAATAAGCCATATCGCGGTTGGAAACTTACTCATTTTGAAGGAGGAATGCACATCCCATTTTTTGCAAAATGGCCTGATAAAATTAAAAAAAATACCAAATATGATAAGAGAATTCATCATACTGATATATTCAGTACTATTCTTGGTGCAGCTGATATTGAACCACCGAAAAATATTCAAATAGATGGTAAAAATCTTATTCCATATCTAACTGATGAGAAAATTGGAGAACCTCATGAAACCTTGTATTGGAAAAATGCATCCTATCAAGCAATTATTCATGATGATTGGAAATTAATGAGATCTCAATATCCAAAAAAGCAAGAGTATCTATTTGATTTAAAAAATGATCCATATGAAAAAAATAACCTTGCAAATGTTGAGATTGATATTAAAAACTCATTGCATCATATGATGGATAAGCATGTTGAATCTATGCCAAAACCCAAATGGCCACAATCAATTTTTATGCCAGTTACAATAGATAATCCAATCACAGAATATAAAGAAGGTGATGAATTAATTTATTGGCCAAATTAAATTTACTAATTATTTGAGAGGAGTGAATGAAAGTTTTAAGAACACCAGATGAATGTTTTAAAAATATAAAAGATTATCCATTTAATCCGGTTTATACAAATATAGAAACGAAAGATGGCACTATTTTGAGAATTCATCATATTGATGAAGGTCCTAAAGATGGCCCTATCTTGCTAGCAATGCATGGTCAACCAGTATGGAGTTATCTTTATACCAGAATGATTCCAATCCTTACTCAAGCAGGAATAAGAGTAATAGCTCCAGACTTAGTTGGTTACGGAAAGTCAGATAAGCCAGCTACTAGAGAAGACTATTCTTATCAAAATCAAGTTGATTGGATGGGCGAATGGTTGAAAAAAAATAATTTTCAAAATCTAAATTTTTTTGGACAAGACTGGGGTGGTTTAATTGGTTTAAGAATGATAGCAGCAGATCCGGATAGGTTTTTAAAAATTGCTATGGGTAATACAGGTCTTCCATATAACCCTAATGCTCCTCAAGAAGTGATTGATGAAGTAAATGAATTTAGAGCATCGAATAAAAAGATAAGTTTCTTTGGAATGATTAAAAATGTTAGCAAAATGGACAAAAACAAACACATGGCAACGAAATTTATGTACTGGCAAAAATTTACCTGGGATTCAAAAAATCTTCCAATTGGCTTAATTAATTCGTATCAAATGGAAAGTCAGTTTATGAAATCTCCGATCAAAGCATATATACATATTCTGTTACATAAAATAGGACTAGAAAAAATTTCACCGTTTTATACTGATTTAATGAAAGCTTATGAAGCCCCCTTCCCAGATCCGTCATATAAAATGGGTCCTAGGGCAATGCCAAGTCAAGTTCCAATGATACCTGATCAGTCTCTAGATGCTCAGAGAAAAGCAAGAGAGTTTTTTAAAACTTCCGATAAACCTTTTTTAGCTGTTTTTGCAGGCAATGATCCTGTGACAAATGGGGCTGAGAAAGATATTCTTAGAATGGCTCCAAATGCAAAAAGTGCCCCTCATATTGGCGGAGGTCATTTTTTTCAATGGACTAAAGCAAAACCACTATCTAAGATATTAATTGATTTTATAAAAGAGTAATATTTATGATTCATTTGTATACAGCCTCAACACCTAACGGTCATAAAGTTTCTTGCTTGTTAGAGGCATTAGAAATGTCCTACGAAGTTCATTCAGTAAACCTTGCTGAAGGTGAACAAAAAAAACCTGAATTTTTAAAGATTAGTCCTAATGGCAGGATTCCAGCTATTGTAGATACTGAAAATGATAATCTTTCAATCTTTGAATCTGGAGCAATAATGCTCTATCTTGCAGAAAAGGCAGGAAAGCTTATCCCAAATGATGTTAAGGGAAGAGCAAAAGTTACTGAATGGCTTATGTTCCAAATGGGTGGCATCGGTCCAATGATGGGTCAAGCAAATGTTTTTTTTAGATATTTCCCTGAGAAAATTCAACCAGCAATAGATAGATATCAAAATGAATCACGGCGTCTTTTTGAGGTTTTAGATACTCATTTAGCTGACAATGAATGGTTAGCTGGAGAATATTCCATTGCAGACATTGCTAACTGGTGCTGGGTTAGAACACATAATTGGTCAGGTGTATCAATTGATGGGCTAGCTCATTTAGAAGATTGGAAAAATAGAATGTATGAGCAACCAGGAATGATTAAAGGAACTAAGGTTCCAGTTGATAGAGAAAGTATCTTAAAAAATAAAGAAGACGAAAAGGAATTTATAAAAAACGCACAAAAAATGGTAAAAAAATAAGGGGGAGTCTTATGTTAAAAGTTTATTTTACACCTGGAACTAGAGCAGGAAGAGTAGTTTGGCTGCTCGAAGAATTAGGGTTAGATTACGATGTGAATATCTTGCCTTTTACAAAAGAGGGTTTGAAATCTCCTGAACATAGATCTAGGCACGCATTAGGTAGAGTACCAGTTCTTGAAGATGGTGGTATTTCCATATTTGAATCTGGAGCAATTATTCAATATATCCTCGAACGTCATAAAGATGGTGGTCTTAAACCTTCGACAGATTCAGAAGAGTTTCCATACTATCTTCAATGGTTTCATTATTGTGAAGGTATGGTTATGCCGCCAATGAATCAGGTTGTAGTTCAAACAGTTTTATTGCCACCTGATAGAAGAGATGAAAACGTTTTAAGGCAAGCGCAAAACTTAATAACCAAGTCTCTTGGTCCAGTTAATGATAATCTTGCTGATAAAGATTACTTAGTTGGTAATTTTTCTGCAGCCGATCTTATGCTTGGTCATTCATGCTTTATGGCCAATAGATTGGGGTGTGTTCCTGATGAAATGGAGCATATAAAAAATTATGTAGCTCGCATTGAAGCAAGGCCTGCATTTCAAAAAGCCATAACCTTAGGAGAATAATATGGAATATAAAAATAGTGTTCATCCTACCAAAGAACAAATGGAAGGATTTCTTGAGGGTGACAATGAAGCACCTATCGCCATGCTGAATCTTTTGAAATTTAAAGAAAAAGCTGAATACGAGGATGGTCGAGATACTGATCTAACTGGCGAGCAAGCATATGCCATATATAGTGTAGAGGTTGTTGAACATTTAAAAAAAGTGGGTGGTAAAGTATCTTTTGGCGGGTCTATAAATCGCCTAATGCTTGGAGAAGCGGAAGAGCTTTGGGATGTAACTTTTATTGCTAAATATCCTAGCAAAAAGGCAATGCTCAAAATGATTACAGATCCTGACTATTTAGAAAGTAATAAGCATAGAGTGGCAGGACTTGCAGGACAGCTTAATATCGAAGTTAAAGAATATAAATTTTGAAACAATTCCAAACAGTAAGATGACTGAAAAAATAAAAGTCTTTGGAGCAACACCCTCTCCTTATACACATAAAATGATTTCTATTTTAAGGTATCGACAAATTCCATATGAAGCATATATGGGAGATGTTGTAGGAAGATTAAAAAAATTAAATATTGAGCCGCCACAACCAGTTTTGCTCCCAACTATATTATTAAAAGATGAAGCCAACAATTTAATTCCAACCACGGACTCTACTCCTATTATAAGAAGATTAGAAAAAGAGTATTCTGAGAGAAAATTACTACCAGATGACCCTGCGCTTTCCTTTATAAACTATTTACTAGAAGATTTTGGCGATGAATGGGTCACTAAATATATGTTTCACTTTAGATGGTACTTTGAAGAAGATTCAGATAATGCCGGTACAATCCTGCCTTTAGTTGATCTTGGCACTGATACACCTGATGAAGCACTCATAGAATTTAAAAAATTTATCTCAAATAGACAAATTGAAAGACTATGGGTTGTTGGCTCTAACGATATAACAGCTGGTTTAATTGATTCTAGTTTTAGAAGATTTGTGAAACTTATGGATAATCATTTATCAGCAAGTAAATTTCTTTTTGGTGAAAAGCCCTCTTCTGCCGATTTTGCTTTTTATGGTCAGTTGACTCAGCTTATTGGATTTGATCCAACTTCAAGAAAAATAGTTTATGACTCATCTAAAAGATTAATTGCTTGGGTTGATGTAATGGCTGATCTTTCAGGTCATGATGTAAACAATTGTAAATGGACGGTTCTTGAAGATAGTCCAGAGACTTTAAAAGAACTTCTCAAAGAATTTGGGAAAATGTATGTGCCTACATTGGTTGCAAACGCGGAGGCAAAAAACTCTGGAAATGAGACATGGGAAATTGAAATAGATGGTTCGATATGGAAACAAAAGACATTCTCATATCAAGCTAAATGTTTAGAGTGGATAAAAGATGAGTTTAATGTGTTAAATGATCATGATAAAAAAAGAGTGATGAAATATCTTGATGGAACAGGGTGTGAAAAAATCTTAGGATAATAATATGAAAATAAAAGATAAAAGAATTGTTGTAACTGGTGCCGCTAGCGGTATTGGCTTAGCGCTATGTGAAGAATTTCATGCAAGTGGAGTCAAGTCAATTGTCTGTGTTGATATAAATGAAGATGGTGCAAGGAGTATTGCAGAAAAAGTTAATGGAATTGCTATAGCTGCTGATGTGTCTAGTGAAAAAGATATTATTAATGTGATTGAAAAAGCAAATGAATATTCTGGAGGAATTGATATATTTTGTTCGAATGCTGGAGTTGGTGGTGCTCCAATGTTTTTAGAAACAACATCTGAAGAATGGAATAGCACATGGAGTATAAACGTAATGTCTCATGTTCATGCTGCAAAACATGTATTACCTCAAATGCTTGAAAGAGGTGAAGGCTATTTAATGAATACAGCATCAGCTGCAGGTTTGTTATCACAAATAGGTGCAGCTCAGTATGCTGTTACTAAATCAGCGGCAGTAAGTTTTGCTGAGTGGATAAAAATTACTTATGGCCAAAAAGGTATTGGTGTTTCCTGTCTTTGCCCTCAAGCTGTGAGAACTGCTATGACTGCTCAAGGTGCCGGAGTTGCAGGAGTGGATGGAATGCTTGAACCAGATGTGG
Source organism: uncultured SAR86 cluster bacterium (assembly GCA_902591565.1). GTDB lineage: Bacteria > Pseudomonadota > Gammaproteobacteria > Magnimaribacterales > D2472 > SCGC-AAA076-P13. Next base: position 64,355 of record CACJBC010000001.1, read on the forward strand.
TTGCTAAAGATGTTTTAGACGCAATTGAAAAGGAAAGATTTTTAGTCTTGCCTCATAAAGAAGTTGGCGAATATGTGCAAAGAAAAGGTAATGACAGAGATAGATGGATAGCCGGTATGCAAAGACTGCAAACACAATATGAAGATTTTTATGAAAACTGGGTTAGTGGAAATAAAGGAGAAAATAATGAAAACTAAAATTACAGAACTATTTGGAATTGAGAATCCTATTATTCAAGGTGGTATGCATCATGTAGGTTTTGCTGAACTTGCTGCAGCTGTTTCTAACGCTGGCGGCCTTGGAACTATTACCGGCTTAACCCAAGGAACTCCTGAAAAATTAGCTAACGAAATTGCTAGATGTAAAGAAATGACAGATAAGCCTTTTGCTGTGAATTTAACCTTTCTTCCATCTTTGACGCCTCCAGATTATCCTGGATTAATTAAAGAAATAATCGATGCAGGTGTCCCAGTGGTCGAAACTGCTGGAAGAAACCCTGCTGAATATTTGCCTGCATTAAAAGATGCTGGGATAAAAGTTATTCATAAGTGTACTTCTGTAAGACACTCTATAAAAGCTCAATCAATTGGTTGTGATGCTGTATCAGTTGATGGTTTTGAATGTGGCGGTCACCCAGGCGAAGATGATATTCCAAATTTTATTTTACTACCAAGAGCAGCAGAGGAATTAGAAATTCCGTTTGTTGCCTCAGGCGGTATGGCTGACGGAAGAAGTTTAGTTGCTGCTATGGCTCTTGGAGCAGAAGGAATGAATATGGGAACAAGATTTATAGCAACGCAAGATGCACCTGTTCATCAAAATGTTAAAGAAGCTATTGTTAACGCAACTGAACTGGATACTCGATTAATTATGAGATCATTAACAAACACTGAAAGAGTTCTTAATAATGAAGCAGTAGAAAGACTCATGGAAAAAGAAAAAGCATTAGGTGATGATTTAAAATTCGAGGATATCATTGACGAAGTTGCCGGAGTTTATCCAAAAATTATGCATGAAGGAACAATGGAGGCTGGAGCTTGGTCTTGTGGAATGGTTGCTGGGCTCGTGAATGATATTCCAACAGTCCAGGACTTAATAAACAATATTATGTCCCAGGCTGATGAAATAATTAAATCAAAGCTACAAAATTTCTAAGATTTATTTTTTATAATTTGCAGCTTCTTCTGATCCGTCAGTTGCTGTTCCTTTGGTATAAGAGTGAGCTCCCATTCCTGCAAGATCTCCGTCTTTGACAATTAAGTATGGTTCCCTAATTGGTTCGCCGGCAAAGAAGCACTCTAGTATTTCTCTGACACCAGCAGCATACCTAGCTTGTGCAGACAATGAGGTTCCAGACGTATGAGGAGTCATGCCATGGTTAGGCATTGTCCTCCAAACATGATCATTGGGGGCTGGTTGTGGAAACCAAACATCACCAGCATAGCCACTTAACTGACCTGACTCTAGAGCTCTAGCTATTGCATCTTTATCACATATCTTTCCTCTAGCGGTGTTAACTATATATGCTCCCCTTTTCATCTTGTTAATCATTTCATCATCAAATAAATGTTCTGTTTTTGGATGAAGCGGACAATTAATAGTAACAACATCACATACTGAGACTAAAGATTCTACTGATTCGTGATAAGTTAAATTTAATTCTTGTTCAACTTCATCTGACAATCTATGTATATCAAAATAATGAAGATGTACATCAAATGGTTTCATCTTTCTTAAAGCATCTATACCAATTCTTCCAGCAGCAACTGTTCCAATATGCATTCCTTCAACATCATAAGATCTTTGTACGGCATCAGCTATATTCCAACCGCCCTCATTAACAATTCTATGCTGGTTGTGGTAATCCCTTACCATTGAAAGAATCATCATGACAATATGCTCCGCAACTGATCTTGAATTACAGTAAGTCACTTCCACAACATCAATGTTGTGATCCATAGCTCCTTGAAGATCAACGTGATCTGAGCCTATCCCAGCTGTTATTGCCATCTTAAGGTTTGGTGCAGATTCCATCTTTTCACGAGTCAAATAATATGGGAAGAAAGGTTGAGAAATTACAATGTCAGCATCAACTAATTCCCTATCTGCTTCACATCCCTCACCATCTTTATCTGATGTAACAACTAGTGTATGTCCAGCATCTTCCAGAAATTTTCTAAGCCCTAGTTCACCAGATACACATCCAAGAAGTTCTCCTGGTGTAAAATCAATTGCTTTTGGAGATGGCAAAGTCATGCCATCTGGATATTTGTCTATTTTTGGTAAATCGTCTCTAGCATACGTACTAGGCATACCGGTTTTTGGATCATCGTATAAAACACATAATATCTTCATAATCTTCCCCTTTATGTAAATAATTCACCTTTTACTAGAACAGAAATTATTTAAAAAAACAAGAAAAATATATAGAAGTTAGGCTTTGATTAGAGGATTATGCTTCACTTTATCTGGTATATCTTCTGCACCTGGAACACCTCTTGCAATTAGGAAAGGTCTTAGAGCTTCAACTGCCTTGGGCTCATCATAATGACCAATTCCTGGATGAAGATGATGTATAAAGTGAAGTTGCATTGAATGATTTAAATATCTAGGCATCCAATGGCTCCAAAATCTTGTATCTTTATATCTTCCTGTTTCAGTTTGATAATGAGGATACCAGCTGAAAAAGACTGAAAGATAAATAACTCCAAACTTACTTGGCAGCCACCATAATAAAAGTGTCTCTAAAGGAAAAAATACAACTAAAGTTAAAAGAATTACTCTATATAACACTCCTATATTCAAACCTTTATTAAACGATTTCATAAATGCTTTATCATTTTCATAGATTTTAGCTATTGCTTGGTATTTAGATATGCCTGCTTGAGTGGCAACAATAACCTCCCAAAGAGATTTAGCAGATGCAGTATCATGATCTGGGTCTTTTTCTGGATTATTCGTATAAGCATGATGCTTCATATGAGTAGCTCTCATCACATCATGAGGAAACATAAGAGTTATTAATGTGTAATGGCTTACGAATGAATCGATCCAACGTCTTTTTGGATTGCCTCTAGAATAATTACCATGCTGTGCTTCATGCGAAGGCAGGTATGCAAAACAGGCACAAATAGTTGCAATTACAAAACCAAGTAATAAAGAAATATACCCATTAATAACTAATGGCCAAAGAGAAAGCCAAACCGTTGCTTGACCAACTCCGATTAAGATCATCTCCCATTGAAATCTTTTTGAGAAACTTCTAGCGATCTCTTTTTCTTTTTCAAAGGAAAATTCTTCTGAAATCTTTTCTAGATTTTCCATAACCATGTTCCTCTTATCTTTGCTATGAGGCCAAGACATAAACCTAATATGTAACAATAAATAGTAATATCAGTAAATTGATAGCGAATAGCTATAGCATTAAAGACACTTCCCCAAAAAATTAGGCCAAACCATACCATGTTCCAATTGGAAATATGATCTGTAAGAATTATCTTAAATTTATCCATTTTATTAATTATTTACTATTTTAGCCAAAAATATGAAGCAAAATATGCATTAATTATCGCAGCATTAACAAAATATGATAAATATTGCACAAAATAAGCAAGATTACTGAAAAATATCCAGATTTCTTACTAAGCTTTTTATGCTTAGAGTCTTTTCGTCATGTTTTGAGGTTTCAACAAGACATTGTCTCCATATGTAGTCTAAAAAATAAGTAAATTTGACCCAGTTTTTTAATTTTTCTGTTTCTAATTGAAAATCTTCCTTATAGCCATTTAATAAATAACCAATCTCTTCGTTATTAAGATTATAGGAAGATATTATTGATGCTATATCAAAATAAGGACTATTAGCTGATGCGTATTCCCAATCTATAAAAAAATGTTTTTTATTCCAAAAAATATTTTCAGGATTCAAATCATTATGAGAAAAAATTAGGGATTCATTTCTGTCCAAAATAGAATCGAAAATTTTAAAGCCATGATTCAAATACCAATCATCTTTAATTTTGTTTTTAAGAATATCTCTATAATTTTCTATAGCATTTTCAAAATTATTAATTTCAACATTATTAATTTTTATTTCATGAACTTTTTTAATTTCTTTTCCTAAAGAAATTAAACTTTCTTTTTTTTTAATTTCTGAATTTGAAATTTTTTTTCCCTCACTGAATTTTCTTATTAGGATTCCATTGTCAAAATCATGATATAAAATATTTTGATTTCTGATTTCTGTTTCTAAAAATTTAAGTATTTGCCATTCAGAAACTCTTCGCTTTTTTAACCAATTTGGTAGATCAATATCAACCCTTATTACAGATTTAATATCATTAAAATTACAAAGAAAAGTTTGCGAAATAAGATCAATTTTTATAGGTGAAATAATTTCAATTTTTTCATCTATCGAAGCAATTTGTTTATCAATTTTAGGCATCGATTTTGTCTTTCATTTCAGTCCAAGATTTATAACCAAAATAAATAATTATTAAGTACACAAAAAATAATAATGAAGTTAAAAATAGTCCCCTTGAATAAAATAAAAATACAGAAACTGCGTCTATTACAAACCAATAAATCCAATTTTCTAAAAGCCTCTTTGCAACCATATAAGTTGTTACAATCGCTCCCCAGGTTGTCAGCGAATCAATAAAAGGTAAGGCGGCATTTGTAAAATTTTCAAGAGCCCATCCTGATGTTAGTGCTAATAAAAAGATTAACGAAATTGCTTTGATGTGTTGATTTCTATTCCACGTTTTTACGAGAAATTTTGAATTGTCCGGTAAAGATTTTCTCCACTGTGTCCACCCATAAACAGCCATAATACAATAAAATATTTGCAAGCCTGCTTCCATATATAGACCTGCTGAATACATTACAAAGAAATATAAAAAAGAACTAATAAAAGCGGCAAACCAACAACTTATGTTCTGTTTTACTGCTAATAGTAAATAGGCAATTGCAAGAATAACGGCAGTAGGTTCTATCCAGCTAGTATTGATAAGATTAGAAATCATATCTAACTGTAACACCTAGATGTCTGGGATCACCATGTCTTTCATAGAGTGTATCAATAAAATTTGGAGCTTCGTTACCAAAGTAAAAACCTCTGGTTGAATAGTACTCATCAAAAATATTTCTTCCCCAAATTGAATACGTCCACTGACCACTAAAATAGCTATAGTTTATATTTGTTAGGAAATATGATTTAGATTTGTTGTCATGAGAATCAGAATAGTAAAAGCTACTTTTACCTACTATATCAAATGATAAATTTGATTGTTCTGAGGGGTACCAATTAAATCCAATAGCATAACTTTTCTCAGGAGCATGAGCTTGTGCCCTTCCCTCAATTTCGGGTCTAGACTTCCAGCTTTTAATCTCAGTTTTGAGCAATCCAAAATTAATAAACGTATCTATGTTTTCAGACAGCTGTATATCCATTTCTAGTTCAATTCCGTTATTAACTCCCTCTGCAGCATTTTGAGTTAAAAATGTAAATGTATTTGGATTATTTGGGTCAACCTGAGTTGATATTAAGACCTGCTGATTTCTCCTGTCTGAATGAAAAATTACAGCAGCTAAATTCAAATCAAATTTTTCAAATTTTGAATTAAGTCCAATTTCATAATTAATCAAAAATTCGGGATCATAATAAAGATTGCCGTTTTGTGAATTTGGATCAAGCCCAAGATTTAAATTAAAACCTCCTTGGTTATATCCTCTTGCAACACTAAAAAAGATATTTGTATCTTTATCTAAAATTTTATTTATCGATAGTTTGCCGCCTAAAATTTTATCTGAAGGGTTGAGCGACTCACCAAGCGAATCCGAATATTGTGATTCTGAGTCCTCCCAACGAGCACCAATAGTTAGTTTTGTTGATTGATTTATTAAATAATTTAAATTTCCAAAAATAGAAAAATTATTTACTAAAAAATTGCTTGATAGTGAACTCTCATCAACATATGGAACCTCATAATACAATGGATCAAAATAGATACCGTCATCTTTTTTAAGATTGTCCTCTTTTGATTCAAAAAAATTCACCCCAATGACCCATTCGTATTGTTTATTTATATTCAAATCAGCTGCATCTGATAAAAATCTAAATTCTTGACTAAAAGTTTCTCTGAATCTTAAAGTTTCTGAAAAATAATCATATATGTATGGAGCATGAGTATCAGAATTACCCCAGTCTGCATCATAACTGAGAACAACATCAGTATCTGTTATGCTTGTTAAGGACTGAAATTCAAAATTATTTGCCTGATAATAAAATTTTATACCATAAGCGTTAGTTTTTTGAGAATCCATGCCAGGTCTGTCCGAGAGAGTGTTTAGACTTCCATCAATCGTCCAAATATCAGCAGGATCATCGAGATGTATTTGAGTTGCTAAAAATTTTAAGATTGATTTATCATTTATTTCCCAATTAGCCTTAATTCTAAAAGTAGATTCGTCTTTCTTTGAAGTGTCTGATTTACCAGAATATAAATTTTTTCTAAATCCATCTGAATAATCTTGTCTTAAGGCAATTCTGTAGGTTAATCCATCAATTTTTGATGGTCCGCCAAAAGCTATGCCGGTGTTGATGGTTCCATAAGCTCCCGTTGTGATTTCACTTACTCCCTCATATACTTCTGTTGGCTCTTTAGTTTTTATATATATCAGGCCTGCCATGGCATTTGATCCAATTCTGGAACCTTGTGGGCCTCTATGAACTTCAATTTGATCAACATCAAAAGTTGTTGCTATTCCGCCTTGTCCAGAATAATCAATGTCATCAATTAAAAATCCAACTGCAGAGTTTGGAGTTCTTTCATAGCCAGACCTTTCACCAATGCCTCTTATTTGAAAGTGTCTAGCTCTTGAATCACTTGCTGCAAAATTTAAATTTGGTATAAGGTAAGATAAATTCTCAAAATGCTTTATTGGTGCAAGCTCAAGCTCTTTTGAACTTAATACTAATACACTTGAGTCTTCTTCAACGAGCTTAATCTCTCTCCAGTCACCTTTGACTATTACTTCTTCAATGTCTGCTGACACGAAAGAAATTAAAAAGAAAAAAAGAAAAAAATTAGTTTTAATGGTTTTCATGCAATTCCTCCGCCATTATTGTATGGATCAGGTTCAAAGGGTTTCTTGTAAAAAGATCTCAGGTTTTAGCCACCCCTTTGCAGTTAGATTTTATGATATAAAATTTTATTTTATTGCGCTATAACTAATTTGAAGAATCTTCACTTAAATCAATTTGAAAGGTTTCTGTTAGAAACAAAACTGATATCAAAGTTAAAAATGAAGCAAAAGAAATATAGACCGATACCCAGATTATTCCATAGTCATTCCACAATAAGGCAGCTATTGTGGGAGCAAATGCTCCACCTAAAATAGCTCCAAATTGATATCCAAGCGTTGCTCCAGAATATCTGACTTCAGTACTAAATAACTCAGTGAAAAAAGCAGCCTGGGGACCATACATCATTGAAACAAAAATAAGACCAATACTTATAGCTAAAACAATCAGCCAAAAATTACCAGTATCAACTAGTGGGAAAATTACAAAACTCCATATAGCAGTAAGAATTGCACCAAGCATAAATACACCCTTTCTTCCGTATCTATCTGAATAAGATGAAAAAAAGAATTGGAATGGAATCATTATTCCTGAACCAATAAGAACAGCAACTAACATATCGTCTCTGGTAACTTCAGTTGTAGCTACGCCGTATGCCAGCAGAAAGGCTATTAATATATAAAAAGTAACTTGAATAGAAAGAAATGCGCCTGCTGCAAGAACTATTTTAGATGGATATTTCTTAACAGCTTCAATGATAGGCGATCTTTTAATTTCTACTTTATTGCCAATCTTTCTAGATGCCTCAAGTTCTTTGAATGCTTTCGTATCTTCTAGGTTTAATTGTATGTACATACTTATGCCAATCAAAATAGCGCTTGCTAAAAATGGAATGCGCCAACCCCAGGCAAAAAATGATTCTTCAGATACCATTGAGCTTGTAACAATAAAAGCTAAATTTGCCAAAATAACACCAACAGGCACTCCTGCTTGAGCAAATGCTCCGTAATAACCCCTTTGATTTGCTGGAGCACTTTCCGTAACTAGCAACATAGCTCCACCCCATTGACCGCCTATAGCTAAGCCTTGGGCAAATCTTAAGATAGTCAATAATATCGGGGCTGTAACGCCTATCATGGTATAAGTTGGAAGTAGTCCTATTAAGGTTGAGGACACTCCCATTAAAATCAATGCAATTACCAAAGTCTTTTTTCGACCAACTTTGTCTCCGTAATGACCAAATACTATTCCGCCAATAGGTCTAGCTATAAATCCAGCTGCAAAAGTAAGCAAAGACAAAATCAAGGCTGTTGATGGAGTGGTCTCACCAAAGAATACGGTTGGAAAGATTAAAGCCGCTGAAGCACCATATAAAAAAAAGTCATACCATTCAATACTTGTTCCAGCTAAAGAAGTAAGTGCAACTTTTTTCATATTTGCTGTTGATAGATTTGTTTGATTCATATTAAAAGCTAGTATGCCAAATTTTTCATAAAGTAAAAGTGAGGGTATTGTTAATTCTAGAGTTAGAATAAGTAAAAATAACTGAGTCAATTATTAAGCTTAGTCCAATCTTAATGTTAGGAGTTTACGGTATGTTTTTATTGATAGGCGTGTTGATAGTTATCGCGCTAATATTCGGACCTCATTTGTGGGTAAAGTTTGTTATGAATAGATATTCATCAGAAAAGCCTGAAATTTCTGGTACTGGCGGTGAGCTTGCAAAACATTTAATTGATCGATTTTCTTTAAAAGACGTGGAGGTTGAGATTACTGAGCTAGGAGATCATTATGATCCAATTGAGAAAAAAGTTAGACTAGCACGACAACATTATGAATCTAAATCATTAACTGCAATAGCAATTGCAGCTCATGAGGTTGGACATGCAATTCAAGATCAGCAAAATGATAAGCGTCTGGCTACTAGAACAAAAATGATACCTATTGTAAATAAGGTAGCTCGTTGGAGTGTTGCTATTATTTCTTTATCTCCAATAATAGGAATTGTTACACGTCATCCAATGCCATTTTCTGTATTAATTTTCTTGGGACTATCTGGTTTTTTTGCTCGGATGGTAATTCACGCAGTAACTCTTCCAATTGAATTTGATGCAAGCTTTTCGAAAGCACTTCCTATATTAAGAGAAGGAAACTACATATCGAAGTCTAATGAGAAAGCTGTAAGCCGTGTTCTTAATGCTGCAGCACTTACTTATGTTTCCGCTGCATTAGCTGACATTTTAAATCTTGGTCGATGGCTTGTTATTTTATATAGACGATAAAACATTTCTCTGGAAATTGGTGGGTCTGGGTGGACTCGAACCACCGACCTCACCCTTATCAGGGGTGCGCTCTAACCAAGCTGAGCTACAGACCCGTTTGAAACGGAAACGCATTTTAACTTTTATCTACAAAAGATAAAAGTGATTATCTAAGGTAATTTTTATAGATTTTTTTGAGACTGATAAAGACTAAAATACATGTAAGACCAAGGTATAACTATTGCGTATTCAAAAATACCTAAAATAATGATTTGAGTTAATCCAGGGCCTAATAAACTAGAAAAAATTGTAGATGGAATTAACGTTATTAGAATAAATAATAAAGTTAATCCAAATAATGTACCACCATGTTCATCAGTAGCCTCCCATGAGAGTTTTAATGAATCCAAAACTCCCTTATTTTCCATCATCATAAATGAAGGAAATAGCGCTAATCTTGCTCCAATATATACACCTGGAAGAATTAATAGAAGTAATCCAAAAAATACAGCAATTACTGAAAGTATATATGCTCCAAATAAAGGGAAAAACTTTTTAAAACCTTGAAATAAAGCCGCCATTGGATCAATGGAATAATCACAAACTTTTGAATCAAAAGCAACAATAAGGCCGCCAATAAAAGATACGCTAGCAAGCACACCTAAAATACCTAATATAACCAAGTATTTTCCATTAGCAGCAGCGAAGTCAGCAAAATCTTCAGGAGTTTCTATCAAACTATCTCCCATCGGAATCATAAGTTGGGCTGTAAAAACCTCAATAGCTAATATAGGTGCAGCCAATAAAGCAAAGTATTGCCAATGATTTAAATAAAAATTCCAAGCATTCTTAAACTGGTTCATGTTTTTTTAAATTGATTATTTGTTGTATTGTAAAGTATTATCCAAAACATGGGTAATTCACTAAAACAAAGCTTTGCAGTTCTTATACTCTTATTAAGCTGTTCAAATGAACCTGAAGAAATTTCATACCCAAATTCTCAAAAAATTGATTTCGTTGAAACTATTCATGGTTATGAAATTAAAGATCAATATAGATGGCTTGAAGATTTTACTAGTTCTGATTCGCAAGAGTGGGTAAAGAAACAAAATGATTTCACAAAAAAATTTATAGATAAAAATAAATTTAAAAAATCAATTGCAAAAAATTTAAAGAAAACATGGGATACAGAATCAATCAGCATTCCATACAAAGTAAAAGAAAAAACATTCTATTACTTTAATGATGGATCATGGCAACAAAGCAAACTCATGATTAAAGATTGTGATGATTGTAAGCCAAGGGTTTTATTAGATCCAAACAAATTTTCTCAAGACGGAACTATATCACTAGGGGGAACTAGTGTTAGCAATGATGCGTCACTATTGGCTTATGCTATTTCAGATGGCGGTTCTGATTGGAGAACTTGGAAAGTTCTTAACATTGAAACAGGTGAAGTTTTAACAGATACCATTCAATGGGCTAAATTCTCAAATGCTACATGGGAAAATGATGATTCTGGTTTTTATTATCAAAAATATGATGAACCAAAAAATGAATTGTTAAAAGACATTAATACTGCACCTAAACTAATGTTTCATGAGCTTGGTACAGCTCAGTCTGAAGATATTGTTATATATGAAAATCCTGACAAGCCAAGATGGGGATGGGGAATAAGTGTTGTTAATGAATCAGATATTAGATTTCTATCAATTTCAAATGGCACAGATGAAAGAAATAGGCTTTATGTTCAATTAAAAAAAAATGGCTCTTTTATACCATTAATTGATGAACTAATTGGGGCATATCAATATTTAGACAGCAAAGATGATATTTTTTGGTTTTATTCCACTGAAAATGCAAAAAATGGGAAGGTGGTATCTCTAGAAATAAAAAATAACTCTTTTATTTGGAATGATGTAATTCCAGAAGATTCAAACTCTATTAGAAGCGTTAATTTTATCAATAACTCAATTGCTGTTACTTACTTGGTTGATACATTTTCAGAGATTAAATTTTTTAATTTAAAAGGCTCATATATAAATAAATTAGCCCTTCCAACTAAAGGAAGCATTTCAGGATTTGGGGGTGAATTAGAAGATAGCACTACTTTCTTTTCATTTACTAACTTTGTTACACCAAGAAAAATATATGAAATTGATTTAAGTGATATGAGCACTAAAACTTTTTGGGAAGAATCACTAGATGATTACAATGCAGATCAGTATATTTCTGAATTTAAATTCTATCCGTCAAAAGATGGAACAATGATCCCAATTCATATCAGTTATAAAAAATCTCTTAATATTAATGAAAATACTCCTGTTTTAATCTATGGATACGGTGGTTTTAATATTTCTATCTTACCAAATTTCAGTAAAAGATTTTTATCTTGGATGAATCAAGATGGTGTTGTTGCAGTCGCAAACCTAAGAGGTGGTGGAGAATATGGAGACACTTGGCATGATAGTGGTAGGCTGTTTAATAAACAAAATGTGTTTGATGATTTTGCATATGCTGCAAAGTTTCTTCATAAAAATAAGATTGGCTCCTCTGCTACAACTGCAATTCAAGGGGGTTCAAACGGAGGTTTATTGGTTGCTGCAGCACTTCTTCAGAACCCTGGACTTTATAAGGTTGCGATACCTCAGGTTGGGGTATTAGATATGTTAAGGTTTCATAAATTTACAATTGGGTGGGCATGGGAGAGCGATTATGGATCTCCAGATAAAAAAGAAGAATTTAAAAATCTACTTTCATACTCACCTCTTCATAATATTAAAAAAGGCGAATGCTATCCAACAACACTTGTTACTACAGCAGAAAGAGACGATAGAGTTGTTCCATCTCACTCATTTAAATTTGCTGCAAAGCTTCAAGAATATCAAGGATGCCAAAATCCAATTTTAATAAGAATTGAAGGAAGAGCTGGTCATGGTGCAGGCACACCAAAAGACAAACAAATAAATCAGATTGCTGAGATATATGGATATGCTTTGTCAGTGATTGATAATTAATTAATTGCTAATAATTCTATATCAAATATTAAAATTGAATTTGATGGTATCCCAGGCCTTCCCTCATCTCCATATGCCATACTTGAATCAATATATACTCTCCATTTATCATTGAGTTTCATCATTGAAATTATCTTTTGGCAGCCTTCAATTAGCCCGGACAATTGAACTGTTAAGGGCTCACCTAATTCAATAGAACTCCAAAAAACCGTTCCATCAATAAGAGTTCCGTGGAAATGAGCAGTTATAGTATCTGATAATTCTGGCGATTTTGAATTTTGGTCTCCAGCTTGTAAAACAGCATAATGCAAGCCCTTTTCAACAACATAAATACCTTCGTTACCTTGATTTTCAATGAAAAATTTTAAATTTTCTATTTGTTTTACATTAGGGCTATCTTGCACACAGCCAGTCAGAAAAAATACTATGGGTATAATTAATAATTTTTTCATTAATTAATTTTTATATGAAGGAATTTTCTTTTACCAACTTGATAAACCGCTTCAGAACCTTTCTTAATTTCCAATTTAGTATCAGAGACTTTTTCCGAATCTATTTTTACCCCGCCTTGTTTAATTAATCTCATGGCCTCAGATGTGCTTGAGGTCATTTCAACAGTTTTCAACAAATTAGTTAAAAGAATAGTTTCATTTTCTATATCAATATTTACTTCTTTTATATCACTAGGCATTGCACCCTTTTGAAATCTTTCTAAGAATTTTTGTTTGCAATTACTTCCCTCACCTTTTTCATGAAATCTATCAACCAATTCTTCAGCAAGAATAAATTTTATATCTCTTGGGTTGGCGCCGTTATCAACCTCTTTCTTTAATATTGATATTTCATTTTCTGGTATAAAGCTTAGTAATTCAAACCATCTCCACATTAACTCATCTGAGATAGACATAATTTTTCCGAACATTTCATCAGGCTGCTCATCAATTGCAATAAAGTTATTTAAAGATTTAGACATTTTATTAGTGCCATCAAGGCCCTCAAGTATTGGAACAGTTAATACAACCTGAGGCTCTTGATCATAGGAGCGTTGCAATTCTCTTCCAACAAGAAGATTAAATTTTTGGTCAGTACCGCCACATTCAATATCAGCTTTTAAAGCTACTGAATCATAGCCTTGCACCAAAGGATAAAGAAATTCATGAACAGCAATGCTTTGATTTGCGTTATAACGCTTATTAAAATCATCCCTTTCTAACATTCTAGCTACATTATATTTTGATGCTAAGCTTATAAGACCAGCTGCACCAAGCTCATTGCACCATTCTGAATTAAAACGAACTTCAGTGAGATCTTTTTTTAGTATCTTAAAGACTTGTTTCTCATAAGTTTTAGCATTCTTTATTAATTCTTTCTTATCAAGAGTTGGCCTGGTTTTATTTTTACCTGATGGATCTCCAATTTGGCCAGTAAAATCACCTATTAAAAAAATTACTTTATGGCCTAAATCTTGAAAATGTCTAAGCTTGTTGAGCAAAACTGTATGACCAAGATGAAGGTCTGGGGCAGTAGGATCAAAACCAGCTTTTATAATAAGCTGTTTACCTGATTCTAATTTCTTTTTTAAATCAGATTCAGTTAATATCTCATCTGTTCCTCTCTTAATTATGGCTAGGTCATCTTGCATATGCCTATGATAGTATTTTTCATCAATTAATAGAACATCAATTAATAGAATGAGTAAGTTGCTACTTAATACATTAAGATTAAAATATTAATTATGTCTTTGTCTGATAATAAATTTGTTTCTGAGTCAAAAATACTTCCTGTACTTATAAAAGAAACTGAATTCTTGGCTGATTCGATAATTTCTAAAAATGCGGAAAAGATAATTATTGCCTGCAGAGAAAATAAGAAGGAGCGAACAAAATTAGATGCATTTCTGAGCGAGTATGGCTTAGATAATCAAGAGGGTGTGGCCCTAATGTGTCTCGCTGAATCAATACTCAGAATTCCAGATAGCAAAACGAGAGATCTGATAATTTCAGAAAGATTGTCTGAAGGTAAATGGATTGATCATCTTAATAAAGCAGATAGTTTATTTGTAAATGCTTCTACATGGGGACTTTTACTCGCTGGAAAAGTTGTTAAAACTCCTCTTGAGTGGTCACAAAATCCAAATAAATTTTTAAGATCAATAGTTTCTAAATCAGGAGAGTTTCCCATAAGAAATGCAGTGATTGCAGCTATGCATATTCTTAGTCAAGAATTTGTTATGGGGCGTGATTTTAAAGATGTAAAAAAAATACCATACATAAATGAATCAATTTTTTCTTTCGATATGTTAGGAGAAGCGGCTCGAAATCAGGAACAAGCAGATATTTATTATGACTCATATGAGAATGCTATCTTAGAAGTTGGGAGGCTTAATGTAGCGAATAATAAAAATAATGGGGTTTCTATTAAGATCTCTGCTCTATGTCCAAGCTATGAGATGAGAAAATTTCATGAAATAAGATCGAATCTGTTACCTAAACTTATTGCTCTTACCGAGCTTGGTATGTCTAAGAATGTTGAAATCACTATTGATGCAGAAGAACAAGATCGGCTAGAGATAAGTCTTGAAATAATTAAAATTATTGCCCAATCAAAAAAAATAAAAGATTGGACTGGCTTTGGACTGGCATTGCAGGCGTATGGCAAAAGATCCTTGCATGCTATAGATTGGATTAAAAATCTAACTGAAAGCCGAGCTTCAATGCATCTTAGGTTGGTAAAAGGTGCGTATTGGGATTACGAAATAAAACATGCTCAAGTCCATGGATATAGTGATTATCCAGTTTTTACAAAAAAATCCATAACTGATCTTTCATATTTAGCCTGTGCCAAAAAAATATTTGAAATTAACTCAATATATCCAAAATTTGCTACCCATAATGCTCATACATTATCAGCAATAAATTACTTAGGAATAAATAAAAATTATGAATTTCAAAGACTTTTTGGCATGGGAGAACTTTTATATAAATGTGCAGAGGATGTACTAAACAGTAAACAAGAAACTTCTATTTATGCACCAATAGGACAATATAAGGATTTATTGCCTTATCTTGTTAGAAGGCTTTTAGAAAATGGTGCAAATAGCTCTTTCATTAATAGACTGCTTGATCCTCATACTGATGCAAAATGGTTAGCATCAGGACCAAATAAAAAAATTGAAAATGAAAGGAAAGATATTCCGCTTCCATGTAACATATTCAGCAATAGAAAAAACTCAAAAGGAATAGATATATCTGAGATGGATAATCTTGATGCTATAAAAACTGAAATTAGTAAATTTAAAAATCAGTCTGTTGATGCTGTGTCTATTTATCATAATAGAACAGATAAAGGAGCAAAAAATCATGATGTAGTATCTATTGCCGACGGAGCCTATATAGGAACTGTGGTATTTGACGATCCTTCTCTTGTAAAAAAATCACTTGAATCTAAAACTAATTTAAATTGGTCAAAAGCTAGTGCTAATAAAAGAGCTGAAATATTAATAGCTATATCTAATAATCTAGAATCTAACCCCTATCAGTTAATTTATTATTTGATGCATGAAGCTGGTAAGACTATTCAAAATGCCATAGATGAGATTAGAGAAGCAGTAGATTTTCTAAGATATTACGCAAATCAAATGATTGACATAAAAGAAAAGGAAGGTGAGCTAGATGGTCCTACCGGGGAAGAAAACATTCTTTCTTACGCTGCAAAAGGACACATTATTTGTATAAGCCCTTGGAACTTTCCTGTTGCAATTCTCATTGGGCAAATTAGTGCTGCCCTGATAACTGGCAATAAAGTAACCGTAAAGCCCTCCGAACATACTTCAATTCTTGGCTATTTAGTAACAAATATATTTCATAAACATGGTGTGCCAATTGATGTACTGGAATTAATTTTAGGTGATGGTCATCATGGAAATGAATTATCAAAATTAAATAACATAAATGGGGTTGCTTTTACTGGGTCACTTAAAACAGCTAAGAAAATTCAAACTAATTTAAATGAAAGCCAAAAAGAAATCTTACCCCTTATTGCAGAAACAGGTGGTATTAATGCAATGATTGTTGATTCAAGTGCCCTTCTTGAGCAAGCAACTGATGATATTGTTAGATCAGCATTTGATAGCGCTGGTCAAAGATGTTCAGCCTTAAGAGTTTTGTGTATTCAAGATGATATTTATCATGATTTATTGAAAATGATAAAAGGTAATATGCAAGAATTAAAAATTGGTAATCCTGAAGAATTAGATACTGATATTGGTCCTATAATTAATAAATCTGCTAAAGATAAGCTTGAAGAATACATAAAAAACAAAGCTAAGGAAGGGTTTAAAGTGTTCCAGGCAAATTCTGAACTCATGAAGCAACATATTTCACCAACAATCATTGAGATTAATGCATTAAATGACATAGATGAAGAACAGTTTGGACCGATACTTCATGTCCTCAAATTTAAATCATCAGAAATTGAAAACTTAATTCAAGATATAAATAATACTGGCTATGGTCTGACTATGGGAATTCATACAAGAATTGAATCTAGAGCAGATTTATTTAGTCAAAAGTGTAATATCGGCAATGTTTATATAAATAGAGATATTGTTGGAGCAGTTGTTGGATCTCAGCCCTTTGGAGGCTGTGGTCTATCTGGTAGTGGATTTAAAGCCGGTGGGCCAAACTATTTAATACAATTCTTAAATGAAAAAGTTGTGTCTAAAAACTCAGTTGCATTCGGGGGGAATGCAGAACTACTTAATATTCAAGAAGACTAATGGTTGGTTTTAAAAAAGTTCCTACAAAGGCAGTTTTATCAATTTTCTTATTATCAATTATTTTGATCTTATTATTGTATGTTGATTTTTCAACAGATGAGTCTCTACCTGAAGAAATAATAGAAACAACAGAAAGCTTGGAAAAAACACCCACAGATGTCTTGAGTTACAAAATTCATAAAGTAAAAGATGGAGAAAACCTATCTATCATTTTTGAAGATTTTAATCTTCCCTTAAATACTGCATATAGAATTTTTAGATTAGATAACAAAAACTTGCTGTCAAAAATTAGACCTGGCGACATAATGAGATTTACCTATCTAGGAAATGAGATTACTAACATCGAGATAGGCAAGGATAGTATTAACTCTTTATTAATTGATTTAACAGACGGAATATCAATTAAAGAAATATCTAAAGAGGTTGAGTTAGTTCGATCATTCAAAAGCGGTATCATTAAAACTTCTTTCTATGAATCAGCTCTAGAGGCTGACATTCCTGATAGTGTGATAATGGATTTTGCCTATATTTTTGGTTGGGATGTTGATTTTGTATTCGATATAAGAGAAGGGGACTCTTTTTATCTTGTATATGAAACAGCATTTTCAAATGGAGAAAAAATTGAGAGTGGAGACATAGTTGTTGCAAAATTTATAAATAATGGAAATATCTATAAAGCTAATAGGTTTTTTACAAACGTAAATAAAAAAGAGTTTTTTGATGATAATGGAAACAATCTTCAAAAAGCCTTTCTTCGGGCACCACTAGATTTTGCATATATAAGCTCTCATTTTAATCCCAATAGAATGCATCCAGTTCTTCATACAATAAGAGCTCATAATGGAACCGATTATGCAGCTAAAAGAGGATCTCCAGTTAGAACAACTGGAGATGGAACCATAAAATACTCTGGAAGAAGAAACGGTTGCGGTAATGAAATTGTTATTCAGCATACAAACGATTATTCAACTAGATACTGTCACCTAGATAAATTTCATTCCGGAATAAAAAAAGGTAAAAAAGTTTTTCAAGGTGAAACTATTGGTTATGTGGGTAGCACTGGTCTTGCTACTGGGCCACATCTTCACTACGAATTTAAAATAGGAAATAAACATATTGATCCAGTAAAACTTAAATTACCCTCAGCAGAGCCAATAAACATTAATCTAAAATCTGATTTTGATACACTTGTAGAAAACAACAAAATAATGATACAGAAACTAGAGTCTCTTTACCCAAATGAAGAATCATAAAAATATATATATTGGTGCGATGTCAGGAACTAGTCATGATGCAATTGATGTATCAATCTTAAAGATTGAAAAAAATTTTACTCTAGATTTCTTTCATTCAAAACGCATTCCAAACTCATTAAGAAACAGAATAAAAGATATTATGGAATCAGATAAAGTTACCCTTGATGAACTTGGGCAGCTTAATAAGAAAATTGGGTATTTATTTGCTCAAGCTATCAATGAATCTATTGAGCAATCAAAATTAAAAAGGAACAAAGTTAAATGTGTTGCGATATCTGGTCAAACTATTAGGCATGATGTTGCAATAGCTAATCCATTTTCAATGCAGATTGGCGACCCTAATGTCGTCTGCCATGAGACCGGGCTGACAACCATAAGTGATTTTAGAAATATGCATATCTCACTAGGAGGTGAAGGTGCTCCTCTGGTTCCTGAGTTTCATAATGAATTATTTCATTCACCTAGAAAATCTAAAATAATTTTAAATGTAGGCGGCATAGCAAATTACTCATATGTAAAAAATAAAAATCATCTTTGGGGTTCAGATGTAGGCCCTGGCAACGCTCTTATGGATGCCTATTGTCAAAAATATTTAAATAAACCATTTGATAAAGATGGAAAAATTGCATCAAAAGGTAAAGTTAATTCAAGAGAGCTTAGAAAACTTTTAATGCACAAATTTTTTAAACAAAAATTTCCTAAAAGTACTGGAAAAGAGTTATTTAATTTAAATTTACTGTCGAAGCAATTTCTAAAAGAATCTCCTGAAAATATATTAGCAACCCTTGTTGAATTCACTGCTTTGTCTGTAGATAAATCTATAAAGGCTAATAATCACACATTTGATGAATTTATAGTGTGTGGTGGCGGTGGAATAAATAAATTTTTAATTAAGAGATTAGCCGCAATACTTAATAATGAAGTTATATTGTCTAATGCTTATGGATATGACATTCAGGCAATTGAATCTATGGCTTTTGCATGGATGGGATATAAAAGAATGAACAATCAAGTTATGAAAGTTCAATTAGGAAAAAATAAATTCAATAAAGGTTTGCTCGGTTCAATAATTCAAGCTAAACCGTGAAAGACTCTCCACACCCACAAGTTGTTTTGGCATTAGGATTATTTATGACAAACTTGGCTCCGGATAGGTCCTCAACAAAATCTAGGGTTGATCCGTATAAATATGGATAAGATAAAGAGTCTATTAATACCTTAAAACTGCCAAAATCAATTACGTCGTCGTCAAAAGCTTGGTCATCATCAAATTTAAAACCATACTGAAAACCTGAGCAGCCTCCTCCAGTAACATATACTCTAAACTGTGATGAATCATCTTTGCTTAATACGCTCATAATTCTCTCTGAGGCTGAGCTTGTGAGAGTTATTGAGCTATTGTTTTGATTCATGCATGTATTATATCTAAAATTATGGCTAAATAATCTATCAAAGATTTAAATTGAAAAGATAAAGTATAATAATTTAAATACCAATTCAGTTATCTAATGGAATCAACTCTTATTATTTACTCATCAACCGACGGCCAAACAAAAAATATTTGTTCAAGAATCGGTGAATTTTTGAGTAATGACATTCCTGCAAAAATAGTATCTTTGAGCGATGCTACAAAAGATGATATAGAAAAATATGATCGAGTGATTATTGGTGCAAGCATACGATATGGAAAACACAGAAAAGAACTCTTTGAATTTATAGAAATAAATCTTGATGAACTTACAAAAAAAAATAATGCTTTTTTCTCTGTAAATGTTGTAGCAAGAAAACCAGAAAAAAATACTCCAGAAACCAATCCGTATATGCAGAAATTTTTATTGAAAACCGCATGGGTACCGCAAAAACTAGCTGTCTTTGCAGGAAAAATTGACTATCCTAAATACAACTTTTTTGATAAACAAATGATCAGGTTTATTATGTGGGTTACAAAAGGTCCAACAAATATAAAAAATACCTATGAATTTACTGATTGGAACAAAGTTGATTCTTTTGCTAAGGAGTTAATTTCATAAAAGAGTTATAATTGTTGATATCGTATAAAGCCTTTTAACCTTTTAAATAATTTTGAATAAAATAGAAAAGTCTATAGTCCTCTTCGATAAAGCTAAGTTACTTATGCCGGGCGGGGTCAATTCACCAGTTCGTGCCTTCAAAAATATTAATGGTAATCCTATTTTTTTTGAAAAAGCAGAAGGCGCTTATCTTTTTGATGCTGATGGTAATAAATACATAGATTACATTGGGTCATGGGGTCCAATGATTATGGGGCATTCACACCCCGATATAGTCAATGCTATTAAAAAACAAGCTGAGCTTGGTACAAGTTATGGAGCGCCAACAAGTTTAGAGTCTAATTTGGCAGAGCTAATTATAAAAAATGTTCCGAGTATCGAGAAAATAAGAATGGTCAATTCTGGAACCGAGGCAACAATGAGTTCAATTAGATTGGCTAGAGGATTTACTAATAGAGACAAAATAATTAAATTCGACGGATGCTACCATGGTCATGTTGATTCGCTTCTAATAAAAGCAGGATCAGGAGTCTTAACCTTCGGCTTGCCAGATTCACCAGGCATTCCAGAAGATCTTGCTAAGCACACTATTACATGTCCATATAATGATATCGCAGCTTTTATCGATATTTTCAATAGTGTTAAAGATGATCTTGCTGCAGTAATTGTCGAGCCTATCGCAGGCAACATGGGCTTTGTTCCAGGAACAGAAGAGTTTTTACAAACATTAAGATCATACACAGAATCTAATAATTCTCTCCTAATATTTGATGAAGTTATGAGTGGTTTTAGAGTCTCACTAGGGGGAGCACAAGAAATCTTTAACATAAGACCTGACATTACTGCTTTAGGTAAAGTAATAGGAGGCGGGCTTCCGGTTGGAGCATTTGGTGGGAAAAAAGAAATTATGGACTTTCTTGCACCAGAGGGCCCTGTATACCAAGCTGGAACACTTTCTGGAAATCCCTTAGCTATGGCGGCAGGGTCAACCTTGCTTAAACTTCTTATTGATAATAATCCATATAAAAAATTAGAAGAAAACGCAAAATTGATGCTTGATGGAATGAATGAAATTATGAGTTCTGCTGGAATTCCTTTTTCTAAAAATCAGATTGGAGGCATGTTTGGTTTCTTTTTTTCTGAAGAACTTCCATTAAATATTAATGACGTATCTAAAACAAATGACGAAACATTTTCAATGTTTATTAATGCATGTATAAAAAATGGAATATATTTTGCGCCCTCTAAATATGAAGCTGGATTTATTTCTTCAATGCATAGCAACAAAGAAATTGATGAAACGTTAGATGTTGTTGGTAATATAATAAAAAAGGGAATTTTTTAAATGATGAAATATGATATTAGTGCTCTTGGAAATGCTCTTGTAGATACTCAATACAAAGTAAGTCATGAATTTTTAACTAGTGTAGGACTTGAGGCTGATTCGATGACTTTGGCTTCTGCAGAAGAGCAAGCACCAATCATAGAAGAGCTAATTAATATGGGTGCAGAATCTGTATCAGATTGTGGTGGCTCTGCCACAAACTCATTGGTTGCAGCCGCAAACTATGGTTCAAAATGTCATCATGTTTGCCGCGTTTCAGATGATGAAGATGGTAGGCAATACCTCGAAAGCTTGAGATCAGCAGGAGTCCACCATATAGGCATTAGTTCAGAAAACTCTGATGCCCCTACTGGCAAGTGTTTAATATTAGTTACTCCTGATGCTAAGAGAACAATGAGTAGCATGCTGGGTGTGAGCGCTTTTTTAGGTTCAGCTGATATTGATTTTGATGTTGTTGAAAATTCTAAAATATTTTACATAGAAGGTTATATGGTAACTAGTGAAGATAATTTTAATGCTGTTATATCCGTTTTAGAACATCTAAAAAACAAAGATACAATTAAGGCACTGTCTTTATCTGATGCAGGTATCGTTCATGGATTTAAAGAAAAGTTTGAGCAGATATTATCTTATGGTGTTGATATGATTTTTTGTAATGACGATGAAGCTATTGCCTACTCAGGTAAAGATAACCTTGGCGAAGCTATAAATTACTATAAAAATAAAACTTATATGACCGTAATCACAAAAGGCGCAGATGGAAGTGTTGTAGTAAAAGATGGAAAGGAAATTCATGCAGATGCTGAAAAAATTACACCAATAGATACTAATGGTGCTGGTGATATGTTCGCTGGTTCATTTATGCATGCCTATCTTCAAGACAATGATTTAAAAACATGTGCAGAGTTTAGTAATTTTGCCTCGTCTAAGATTGTTGAAACTTTTGGACCTAGATTATCTGCAGATGGATATGCAGAAGTTGCAAATAAATTAAGAAAAAGCTAGCTTATTTAGTCGGTTTCTGATATTTTTCCCAACCTAAAATTCTTATTACTTCATATTTAATGGTAAAAACTAAAACAGCGTCAGCAAAAAAAACTACTCCTAAAAAAGTAGCTCCTAAAAAAACTTTGGCAAAAAAAGTTTTAAAAAAGGTAGCTGCTAAAAAAACAGTTGCAAAAAAAGCGCCCCAAAAGATTGCTAATAATAAATCTAAAATTGCTCCATACAAATCCAAAAAAAATGAGAAGTATATGAGTGCAGCAATGAAAAGGCATTTTGTAGCTGTGTTATTGTTATGGAAAGAGCATTTATTAGACGAAATGCAAAAAACATTTGACCATCTTAAAGCAAAAGGTGAAACATATGCAGATCCTGTAGATAGAGCATCACAAGAAGAAGAATTTGCTTTTGAGCTAAGAACGAGGGATAGAGAGAGAAAACTTATAAGTAAAATAGCTATATCTATAGAAAAAATTAAACAAGATGATTATGGTTGGTGCGATGCATGCGGATGTGAAATAGGCATTAAAAGACTTGAAGCCAGACCTACTGCAACACATTGTATTGATTGCAAGACTCTTGATGAGATTAAAGAAAAACAATTACATGGTTAATACTCATTAACCCCCATGAATACGTTTGATTGATAATACAAAAATAAGCAAATTTGCTATATCTGTTATTTCAGAATTACAAAAAAATGACTTTCAAGCATACCTTGTTGGAGGATGTGTAAGAGATTCGCTTGCTGGAATAGAGCCAAAAGATTTTGATATTGCTACAGATGCTACGCCTGAACAAATTAGAAAAATATTTAAAGCTTCAAGAATTATTGGTAGACGTTTCAAGCTTGTGCATGTATTTAATAGAGCAGAACTACTAGAGGTGGCGACATTCAGATCAGGTAACAATAAAACCGAAGATGAGTCCAAGTTAATAAAAGATGAGAGTGGGAAGATTCTTAGAGACAATGTTTGGGGTACTTTAGATCAAGATTGTTATCGAAGAGACTTTACAATAAATGCTCTTTACTACTGTCCTATTTCAAAAAAAATAGAAGATAAAAATAATGGATTAAGCCATATACATAAAAAATTAATTGTATCGATTGGAGATCCTCAATTAAGATTTGAAGAAGATCCTGTAAGAAGCCTTAGAGCTATAAGATTCAGTAACAAACTTGGTTTTAAAATAGATAGTCAAATTAAAAACGCCATTTATGATAAAGGCCATTTGCTATCAAGTATCTCAAATGCAAGATTATTTGATGAGTTTTGTAAAATATTCTTAGGGGGTATGGGGGAGAAAAATTTCAATAAGCTATGCTCATTTAATCTTAATAAGCACTTAGTCATATCTAATCCTGAAGACAGCGATTTTTCACACAATATTATGATTCAAGCTTTGAGGAATACGGACGACAGAATAAAAAATAATCAGTCTGTTACTCCTGGTTTCTTATTGGCAGCATTGTTATGGCCAAAATTAATTTCTAGATGTATAAAAAATAATGAAATTAATATCAAAAAATTCTTTAGATCTATGGATGGGGTATTAAGAGAACAACAAAAACTTACAGCCGTTCCAAGAAAATTCAATAGCTATATAAAAGACATATGGGTTCTTCAGCTGAAACTTCATAGCAGAATTAAAAGTCAGCCCTATAAAATAATAAGACATCCAAGGTTTAGGGCTGCATATGATTTTCTTCTTGTAAGAGAAAAAGCCTCCGTTGATAAGAATGGACTCGGGAAATGGTGGACTGATTTTCAAAAAAATGATGATTCTCTCAGAGGATCGTTGATTGCAAGAATGAACGAAAAAAGTGATGCAGATTCCTCCAAAAAATTTGGCTTCTATAACGAGTTGAGATAATCTAGAGATAATAAATAAATATGTAATTAATGAAGCCAGCTATCAAAGAAGTTCCACTTCCGAAATATATTGCAATTGAAGGACCAATCGGAGTTGGAAAAACAACTTTAGCCAATAAAATAGCTGCCACCTTTAACTATGATGCTTTTTTAGAGCAGCCTGCAGAAAATCCATTCCTAAAAAATTTCTATAGAAATCCCAGTCAGTCTGCTCTCGCTACTCAGTTGTTCTTTTTATTTCAAAGAATGCAACAAATCCAAGACTTAAAGCAGAGAAGTCTATTTGAAGCGGTAAGAGTTGCTGACTTTTTAATAGAAAAAGATAGGTTATTTGCAGAGGTTACTCTCTCAAATGAAGAAATGGATCTTTACGATAAAGTATATGATCATATTACGCTTGATGCTCCATCTCCCGATCTTGTAATCTACTTGCAGGCACCAATAGATGTATTAAAAGATAGAATTACTAAAAGAGGAAATATTAATGAACAATACTTAACATTAGAGTATTTAGAAAAACTAAATGACGCTTATTCTAGATTTTTTCTTGATTATAACGATGCCCCCTTACTTATTATTAATGCTGCTGACATTAATTTAGAATCAAATGAAGCTGATTATGAATCGCTTATAACAACAATAATGTCTAACCCTAAAGGCAAAAATTTTATAAATCCACAGCCTTCGATTATATAAACTACTATGGCCGGTAACATTTTTTATCCTAAAGGTCGAACTAATCCTTTCATAAAAGATCTTGATGAATATAAGGAACTTTACCAACAGTCTTTAAATTATCCAGAAGAATTTTTTGGAAACCTTGCAAGAGAAAATATCAAATGGATAGAAGATTTTGATTCAGTACACAATGGCAAGTTCGCAGAAACAAAATGGTTTGAAGGTGGTAAAACTAATGTTAGTTTGAATTGTATTGATAGGCATCTTAAAGACAGCGCTAATAAAACTGCAATAATTTGGGAAGGCGACAATCCAAATGATTTTAAAGAACTATCTTATCAAGAGCTTCATGATGAAGTTTGTAAATTTGCTAACGTTTTAAAAAATCTTGGAGTAAAAAAGGGTTCACGAGTATGTATATACATGCCGATGATAGTTGAAGTTGCTTATGCAATGTTGGCTTGTACAAGAATTGGTGCTATTCACTCAGTTGTATTTGGTGGATTTTCTCCTGAATCTTTAAAAGATAGAATCCTTGATGCTGATTGCAGAATTGTAATCACTGCAGATGAAGGGGTAAGAGGTGGTAAAGCTATTCCTCTTAAGGCTAATGTAGATGAAGCATTAGCAAAATGTCCAAACGTAAAAAATACATTAGTAATCAAAAGAACTGGCAATAATATTAGCTGGAATTCAAACAGGGATGTTTGGTATGAGGATCTTGTTAAAGATGTCAGCAATGTATGTCAACCAGAGCCAATGGATTCTGAGGATCCCCTTTTTATACTCTACACGTCTGGTTCAACTGGTAAACCCAAAGGAGTACTTCATTCAACTGCAGGCTATTTATTAGGAGCTCATATAAGCTTTAAATATATATTTGGAATTAAACCTGAAGATAAGTACTGGTGTACAGCTGATGTTGGATGGATTACAGGGCATACCTATATTTTATATGGTCCATTGTCTAATGGAGCAACTACTTTGATGTTTGAGGGTGTCCCAACCTATCCTTCCGCATCAAGATGTTGGGAAATTTGTGATAAACATGAGATTACT
This sequence comes from uncultured SAR86 cluster bacterium, assembly GCA_902591565.1. Classification (GTDB taxonomy): domain Bacteria; phylum Pseudomonadota; class Gammaproteobacteria; order Magnimaribacterales; family D2472; genus SCGC-AAA076-P13. Next base: position 90,737 of record CACJBC010000001.1, read on the forward strand.
ATCTTTTACACTGCCCCAACAGCAATAAGAGCCTTAATGGCTAAAGGTGATGAGCCAGTAACGCAAACAAAGAGAGATAGTCTCAGAATTCTTGGAACTGTTGGAGAACCAATAAATCCTGAAGCGTGGGATTGGTATTATAGTGTTGTTGGAAATTCTAAGTGTGAGATTGTCGATACATGGTGGCAAACAGAAACGGGTTCTGTATTGATTACTCCTATTGCTGGCGTTACTCCAACAAAACCTGGATCAGCTACATTGCCATTTTTTGGAGTGAAGCCAGAGCTTTATGATGAGACTGGGGTTAAATTAGATGGCGCTAATTCTGGAAATCTTGTCATTGAAAAATCATGGCCAAGTCAAATAAGAAGTGTTTATGGTGATCATAAAAGACTCATAAATACATATTTTAGTATGTATGAAGGCATCTATTTCACAGGAGATGGAGCAAGGAGAGATGAAGATGGCTACTTTTGGATTACTGGTAGAGTTGATGACGTCTTAAACGTATCAGGTCACAGACTTGGCACAGCAGAAATTGAAAGCGCCTTAGTTCTTCATCCAAAAATTGCTGAAGCTGCTGTAGTTGGATTCGATCATCCAATAAAAGGTCAGGGTATTTATGCATATATTACACTCATGATTGGTGAATCTTTTTATGAAAGCTTTGATGAAGATATAAAGCAATTTGTTGCAAAAGAGATAGGCCCTATTGCAAAACCTGATCTTATTCAAAATGCTCCAGGACTTCCAAAAACTAGATCAGGTAAAATTATGAGAAGAATTCTTAGAAAGATAGCAGAAGGAGACTTATCAAATTTAGGAGATACATCAACTTTAGCTGATCCATCTGTTGTAAATTCACTAATTGAAAATAAACAAAGTTTATGAAAAAAGTCTTAGTGCTTTTCTCCTTAACATTAATACAAGGGTGTCTAGTATCAAATAAAGAATTTGAAGAACTTGATTCTGATAGCAGTTTTTTTACATCTGCTCAATCAATTAAATGCATGCAAATGGTTACACCTCAGCAGCCTACCCCGATTAATGATAAAGGTGACACAATTGAAGTATATGATCAAAGCGATTGTTATGACGACCTTGCAAAAAAAAACATAAGAAAATTAAATCTCGAATTAAAAAAAATAGAAATAGTTATTGATACCAAAGAAGAAGAAATTAAACTTCTTGATAATTCTTCTCAAGAAATTGACATAGAAGATATTGAAGAAAAAGTTCTAAAAAATGAAAAAGGGTCAAATTAACTTATAAAAGTCGTTATTTTTCTCAACCTTCTTTTCATTCATAAGTTTTATTAAGTGAGCATCTAAACTATATAAGGCAATAGGATGCAGCTGTTCTGAGACGTCGTCATACACGAACTTAACTAAATTATCTAATGTGTTCTCTCCAAAATCCTTGAGCTTTCTTAAAACTTTATTTTCTCTAGATAGTCTATGACGGATTATAGACTGTATTGTTTTTTTTGGTTCATGCATAAAATTACCATGTCCGGGGGCAAAAAAATCAACTTTATAAGACAACAAACGTTGTAAAGAATTAAGATAATCGTTCATATTGCCATCAGGTGGTCCTATGACCACAGTTGATCCGTCCATAATATGATCACCAGTTATAAGACAGTTATTGTCTTTTATTAGAAAGCAAAAATGATTTGATGCATGTCCAGGAGTATGAATTGCTTCTAATGTATATTCTTCTGTTTCTATAATATCTTTGTCTTTTAAGACAACATCTGGATTAAATGTTTCATCCTCCCATGATGAATCTCCATCAACTAATCTGCCATACATAGGAACATCTAATATTTTTGCAATTGGTAAAGCAGCCGGAGAATGATCTGTATGAGTATGCGTAACTATTATTCTTTTTATGTTTCCATTACCTTGTTTAATTATTTCATCAATATGCTCAGAAATATTTGGGCCTGGATCTATCAAAGAAATATCTTGTTTACCTATTAAATAAGTATTAGTCCCCTTTCCAGTAAAAACACTTGGATTAGGTGCAGTAATTTTCTTTATTAAATCCATTTTTTTATATTAATACTTGTCATAATCTAAATCATCAGGCAATAAACCAATCCATCTACCTTCTTTTTTTAAAAATTTAGGCAATATTGTTGGAATATCATCATTAGTAAGTTTTGATTGGTGTTCTAGCAAATCTTTTCCTGAATCAAATTTCAAGCATTGTTCAAGAGTTTTTGTTGTAGGCATTATCATTGGCATTTGACCAGTTGATGATAATTCTAATGCTTTTTTTGGAGAGATCCATAAACTTTCTGTAAGCTCGGTTCCATCATGCTTTTCAGTTTGTTTCGATGGAATATATGCTATGAAAAATCTTGTATCAAACCTTTTAACTTCAACGTCGGGAGTAATCCAGTGAGAAAAAGGTTCTATGCTATCTAAATTTAAAATTAATCTTTCTTTTTGACAGATCTCTTTAAGACTTATTTGATTATCTATAAGCATCTTTCGATAATTTATAAACTTTTGTTTTTCTATGCCATTTAAATCAAGCTCTTCTCCGTTATTTCTTTTAGCCAGTAAAACTCCAACCTCCTCGAAACACTCTCTGATGCAAGCAACCCAGTACGAGAGCCCTCCCTCATCTATTCCAAGCTTATTAGAGGCTAATTTATCATCAAGAGTATTTGAAAAATTTACTAGTTTTTGATCTTTATCAGACTGATCTATCTTACCTCCAGGAAAAACATAAAGATTTTCAAATGGAGGTCTTTTAGACCTTTTAACCATTAAAACTTGCAATCCCTCATCAGAATCTCTTATTAAAAGTACTGTTGCTGCTGGTATAAGCGAAAGATTATTCATAATTCATAATTTATTAGCTTAGAATACTGTCTATGAATATAACTAACAATCTAAAAGATGACATTCTTCATGCCCCTAATTGGTTTCATCAAGCCATTCAAGACAAGCCTGAAGATAAAATATTTGAACATAAATTAGGAAATGTTTCATACTCAAAGTGGGTAACTAGCTCAGCTAATAAAAACCTCATTGTTCTATTGCATGGAGGTGGAGCTCACAAAAAATGGTGGGATCCTATTGGGCCCCAAATAAAAGAAATTGGAAACATAATAGCAATAGATTTGCCTGGCATGGGTTACTCTGACTTTAGAGAAAAATATAGCATTGTAGATTATGGAAATTGCGTTACAGACATAATAGAAAAAGAAAAATTAGACCACGGGTTGGAGACTGTAAATATAGTTGGGCATTCTCTTGGAGGGCATGTAGCAGGATATATCGCAACAGAAAGAAAGGATCTGATTACTAACGTCATTATTATTGATACCTTCATAAGACCTCCTAACTATGATCCTTCGAAGCATAGAGGACCTCTTGCCATGATTAGATATTATCCTGATAAAAATACTATTCTGAATAGGTTTAAATTAATGCCAAGTCAAGAATGTTTGAATGATTGGTATGTGAGATATATTGCCGAATACTCTATCAAACAAACTAAAGATGGTTGGAGGTGGCGTTTTGATGAGGTTGTATTTACCAGTCTTGAAAGACTTTTTGAGTATCATTACTCATTTTCTTGTCCTGCGCTATTTGTCCATGGAGCTAATAGTTTATTAACAAGCGGTCATTTATTAGAAAATGTTAAAAACATGTATGGAAATATAATGGAATTTATAGAAATACATGGTGCAGCTCATCATGTGCCTCTAGATAAACCTCATGAAGTTATTAAGCTTATCAAGGATAGATGTGGTTAGAATAAATCTATGAATTATTTTTACTTTTTCTTTTTTCTTTTCTTAGCCCTACTTATACAACTTAAGCCTCTAATTTTTTATATATGTAAAAAAATAGATAAAGCTGAAAATTTAAATATATTAGGTTGTCTTACTTTTTCAATAGGTATAGCAATGACGATATTTGCCTCAAATGCTTCTTGGGACGAAAGACTCTGGATTTTTGTTACTTTAATTCTTGGAATTCTTTTATGTATTAGAGGTTTGGTAATTATATTTTTTTTAGAAAAGATAAAAAAAATTCTACCAATTTATCTCAATCATTATTATAAATTCAGCATTCCAATATCTATAGCAATGATATCTCTGGCATTCTTTATGCTTACTACTGATTATATTGGACCTCAAAAAGATATAAGTGAGTGTAAATCAGACAAAACTATCTTTGTGATATGTGGAATTTCTAATCCAGAGGATATCGTAATTACTCCTGATAATAAATATCTTTTAATTTCTGAGTTTGGCGGTATCAGGCCATATGATTCTACCAAACCTGGAGGCTTTGCTTTACTAAGGTTGTTAGACAAAAAAATTCTTGAACCAAAAATTTTCTTTGGTGAAAATGCATGGGGAGAAAGTTCATGTAAGCAAAATAATATCTTCGGTCCTCATGGCATAGATCTTATAGAAAGAGAAGATGGTCGTTATCAATTAGGGGTGATAAATCATTATCCTCATGAAAGTATAGAGATGTTTGAGCTGATCCAGAGTACCGAAAATGGAGAATGGTCGTTTGTTTGGAGGGGTTGTGTAGGTGTTCCCAAAAAATATTATCTTAATGATATCGCCTTAAAAAAAGATGGTACTTTTTATGTATCTCATATGTACCCAAGAGATATCTCGATGGCAGAATGGCTAATCACAACTATTTTGAAAAAAAATTCTGGTGTAGTACTCAATTGGAATAAAAATAATTTTGAAGAAATTGTGAATTCTGAGGGAAGTGGTCCAAATGGAATAGCTCTAAATGAGTTAACGAATGATTTATTCATAAGTTATAACCAAGGAGATCAAATCGTAAGGTTTGACATATCAAACAATAAAAAACTTCAGAGCTTTAAAATAGATTCCCCAGATAATATTTATATTCATGGAAATTCTCTTTGGTTAACGTCATTAGATTTTCAACCAAAAGATGCGGGTGACTGCATCAAAAGACCAGCATGCTCATTACCATTCTCTATTTATGAAATAGATAGAGAAACTTTTGTTCTTAAAAATGAGAACTCATTTAACAACACAGTCTTTGGACTGCCTACAATAGCCGTTCCTGTTGAAAATACCATCTTTATGGGTTCCTTCCATTCAGATAGGCTTGGTTACTTCACTCAAAAATAACATTATGAACAAGCCCTTCACTTTTGAGAATTTAAATATTGTTATACCTAAAAGAAAATCAAATTCACACAAAGGCATTAATGGAAGAGTTCTTGTTATAGCTGGATCTAATGGGCTTGGTGGAGCAGGAATAATGGCGTCTGAAGCTAGCTTATATTCAGGTGCAGGATTAGTAAGTCTGTATACGCATGAATCAAATGTAAATGCATCTCTTATAAGAAACCCTGAAGTAATGACATTAGGAATCAGTGAATTTTTTCAAATTTCAGAAAAATTCAATGTAATACTTTATGGTCCTGGAATGCAAAAAGATGAATGGTCCAATAAGATGCTAGAGCATCTTCATAATCTTCCTAAAGAATCAAAATTAATTATTGACGCAGGAGGACTTCAACATATAAAAGATCAAAATAGAACAATTTCTAATGAGATTATTCTTACTCCGCATCCAGGAGAAGCAAGTAATTTGCTTGGTATTTCTATATCTGAAATACAGAAAAATAGAGAAGAAACAGCCAAGATTATTTCAGAAAAATTTAATGCATCTTGTGTAATATTAAAAGGAAATAAAACTGTTATTTATCTCAATCAGTCTAAGGAAATTTATATATGTGAAAATGGTGGGCCAGAACTCTCCACAGGCGGAACAGGAGACGTATTAAGTGGCGTGATTGCTGCTTTGCTTGGACAAAATCTATCAATACATGAGGCGAGTTTGTTGGGTGTTGCAGTTCATGCAAAAGCTGGAGAAATATATGCTAATAAATATGGAGAAATTGGTTTAAATGCTACTTCATTAATTCATATAATAAGAAAACTTTTAAATAAATGAAAAATCTAATTCTTGAAAATGATAGAGCTACTAACATGCTCGGCCAAAAAATTTCTGAGATAATACTTAACTCCGACAAGCAAGATATTGAAATACATCTTCAGGGTGATTTGGGTGCTGGAAAAACTTTTATTACAAGATCAATTATTAAAAACTCTGGTTGGAAGGATTTGGTAAAGAGTCCAACATATACGCTTTGCGAAGAGTATGATTTAGGCGAAATTCTTTTTTTGCATATTGATTTATATAGAACAAATGAAGCACAAGACATAGATATTTTTGATCTAAATAGAGGTTCACATAAAAAGAAAATTATTTTAATCGAATGGCCAGAAAGACTTAAGTTTGAAAGAAAGTTTGATCTAAAAATTAATTTTTTTCATTATGAAAACAAGCGTAAAATTAACATTACATATGGCACGGACATTTTTAAAGCTCTAGAAAAAAATTATGTATAAATTTTTACCTATATTAATTTTTAACTATTTTATCTTTGCAAATGAAATTACGTTTGTTGGTATTGATGAACAAAAGGATGGGGAAATAAATATTTCGTTGATTTTAGATAAAGTTGCATATATAAACTCATACTCACAAGAAGACCCATCAAGGTTAGTATTAGAAATTAATGATGCTAATTCTAAAGAATCTATTAGTGAGATTTATAACTATCCCATTAAGCAAATAAAATCTAACAAAGACGGTGATCATACAAAAATTGTTATTGATTTATATGATGATGTATTTTGGCGCAAGCCAATCCAAGAGGTAACAGACTCAGGCATTCTTCTAAACCTTAAGTTAAATAAAGATAAATCCTTAGAACAAAATGCTAGAGATATTATTGTTGCAATTGATGCTGGGCATGGAGGCAAATATCCTGGGGCTGTAGGCCCGAACAATATATTAGAAAAAGATGTAACATTACTAATTGCAAAAGAGCTTGAAAGAACACTTCGCGATACTAAAGGCTATCAACCAGTAATGATTAGAGACGGAGACCAAACCGTAAGTCTTAATGATAGATTCCAAATTGCTAGAAGATATGGAGCAGATATTTTTATCTCTATTCATGCAGATGGATTTAAGCTTTCTTCGGTTAAAGGTGCATCTGTTTTTATTTGGTCTGAAGAGGCATCAAGTACAATTGCAAGAAATCTTTCTGATACAAAGAGAGATCGTATCCTAGCTGAAATCAAAAACTTAAAGCCAACTGACTTTAATGAAGACTATGCTAGAGAGCAATATCCAGAAGTATATGAAAAGAAAATTGAGCAAAGTAAGATTCTTGGAAGCAAAATATTAGATCAACTTAAGAAAGATCCATATACAAAAATTCATAAGAAAAATGTTGAGTATGCTGACTTTAGGGTTCTAAAATCAATTGATATTCCATCTGTACTGGTCGAATCAGGGTTCATAACCAACCCTGAAGATGCTGCGAGACTAAAAGGAAAACCTGGCAGAAGAATGATTGCAAGATCTATCTTTCTTGGAATAAATAATTATTTTATTGAAAATCCTATATCTGGCACTTTAATAAATGAAAACACAGATCATTTAAAATATACGATACAAAAAGGAGACGTTCTTTCAGAGATTGCAATTAGATTTGGCGTCACTGTAGAGTCAATTGATGAAAAAAATAAATTAAATAATAAGCCAATATATCCTGGGCAAACATTAAAAATATATTTCTAGTTAATATCTATTGGGTCTATATCATATGACCATTTAACCTTCTTGGCTTCTGGCCAGCCTTCAAATTCTTTTACAAGAAACTTTAAAACTTTATTTAAGTATGTCCTTTTAGGAGTCTGAACATAAATATTATGCCTATAATTACCTTTTGCTTTCGCAATCATGGATGGAATTGGTCCAATGACATATATGTCATTTCTATTAACTAATTTATTAATAACTTTCTCTAAAAAAGCCAAATTGCTCTTTTGTGTTGGGGATGAACATCTTATTAGACACATTGCCGCATAGGGAGGAAGGTTATTTTTTTTGTTTCTTTCAAGGCATTGATATGCAAAATTCATATAATTTCCAGTCTTTATTTGACCTAAATTTACATCATCTGGATATCTTGTTTGTATTATAACTTTAGCAAGTTTGTTATTTCTTCCTGCCCTTCCTGATACTTGAATAAGTAATTGTGAAATTTTTTCTAATGCGTTTATTTCAGGGCTTACTAATCCATTATCTGCATTGAGAATAATACTTAAAGATACTCTAGGAAAGTCATGTCCTTTTGCAAGCATTTGAGTGCCAACAAGAATTGCCGACTCTGAAGAGTTTATTTTTTCGATAATATTCTCCATAGCCCCAACCTTCTTTGTTGTATCGTGATCAACTCTTATGATTGGTACTTTTTTAAAATTTGTTCTCAAAACCTCTTCAACTTGCTCCGTTCCAGTTCCATACATCTGAAAATTAGTAGATTTGCATGATGGGCATGATTCATTAACTTTATAAGCTGATTCACATCTATGGCAAATAAGTCTGTTTCTTTCTTGGTGATACACAAGATTAGAATCACAAGATTTACAATCAGCAACCCATCCACATGATTCACATTGAAATATTGGTGCAAACCCTCTCCTGTTAATGAAAATAAGGACTTGCTCTTTCTTATTTAAAGTTCTCTCAATAATGTTAAGAGTTTCGGATGCAATACCACCAATTAGAGAAGTGTCATTAACATCCATTGCAATAAGTTTTGGAGGGTTTTTTCCATCTACTCTAGTTAACATATCAATTTTTTTATATTTCTCTTCTTGCACTAATCTTAATGTTTGTAAAGAAGGCGTAGCTGAGCCAAGCACAATAGGAATATTTTCTTCTTGAGCTCGTTTTATCCCGATATCTCTTGCAGAGAATTTAAACCCTTCTGATTGTCTATAAGATTTATCATGCTCCTCATCTATTAAAATTAATCCTATATTTTTCATTGGCATTAATACTGCAGATCTTGTTCCAATTACTATCTTAATATTTCCAAATCTAGCATTTAGCCAAACTTTTAGTCGCTGGGCTGGCGTTTGTCTAGAATGATAGAGCCCTATCTCGCCATTAAATCTAGATGTAAACCTATTAAATAATTGTGGTGTTAAATTTATTTCAGGAACTAAAATAAGTGCAGATTTTCCATCCTTAATACAATTTTCTACCAGTCTTAAGTAAACCTCAGTTTTTCCTGAGCCAGTTACACCATATAAAAGAGAGGGCTGAAAACTATTTAATTTTAAAAGTTGTTTTAAAGCCTTTGATTGATCGGATGTTAGATCAAATCTATTTTCTTTTTCATTTATGGATATTTGATAAGACTCCTCGACCGCAAGAGGTTCTATTACTTTATTATTTGCTTTTCTAAGTTGATTAGGAATGAAGGTATTAAAAACCTCACCAATAGGGTGATGATAATACTCAGACGACCATAAAATAGTGTTAAAAATCGATTTATTGAAAACAGGATGCGCATCTATTTTAGAAATTATTTTTTTAATCTCGATATTATTTCCTATGACTGCTTTAGATTTTTTAATGACTATTCCAATGACTTTTCTATTTCCAAAAGGGACAAGAACACGGCTACCTTTATCAATTTTTAAGTTAGAGCTGTATGTAAAACATTGTCTTAGGGGTACTGAAATAGCTACATCATAGAAAAAAATATTCATTTTTTGATTGTAAAGAAATTGTTTTTTGTTATAGTTCTCATCCAAATTTTGATTTTATTATGAAAAAAGATATACATCCCGAATACAGAGAAGTTTTGTTCCATGACTCTAGTGCTGATAAGTATTGGATCATTCGTTCAACTTTAGAAACTACTGAAACTAAAAAATGGGAAGATGGAAATACATATCCCTATTTTCCTCTTGATATATCTTCTGCTTCTCATCCTTTTTACACTGGTACCCAAAAAATTATTGATACTGGTGGAAGAGTGCAGAAATTTGAAGAAAGATTTGGTAAAAAGAAGTAAGCCAATCAATTTAAACCCGAGCTACCAAAACCCTTCTCACCCCTTTCAGACTCTTTAAAATTCTCTACTATTTTAAATTTTGCCTGAACAACTGGTACAATTATCATTTGAGCAATTCTGTCTCCTGGATTAATTTCAAAATCTTTATTGGATCTATTCCATGCAGGGACCATTAATTCGCCTTGATAATCTGAATCAATTAACCCAACTAAATTTCCCAATACAATACCTTTTTTTGATCCAAGTCCAGATCTTGGAACAACCAAAGCAGCTAAATTTGGATCTTCAAGATACATAGCAAAACCTATAGGCACCATGAAAGTGGTTCCCGCCTTCAAAAGAACTTTTTCTTTAATACATGCTCTTAAATCAATTCCTGCAGACCCTTTGGTCTCATATTTTGGAATTGGGATTGATTCTCCCATTAAAGGATTAATAATTTTAATTTCTATATCTTTCAAGATTTCAACTCCTTAGGCCTGAGGAATAATTTTAACTCACATTTATTTAATAATAAGTCTTTCCATTCTTTTTGTAGAATAATTTGAGCAAGAGCAGACGTGGGGTACTTGATGATACTTAATCCTGTTAACTGCTCTAATAAAATATGCATAGTTGGGTTATGCCCAACAACAAGAACTGAATTTACAGCCTGATTAACATTAACTAATAAATCTATTATTGATTCATGGTTACCATAATAAAGATCATCGAGGTATTTAGCATTTTTGATATCAAAATCAAATCCATCTGCACATAAATCAAATGTTTCTTTAGTTCTATTTGCGCTACTACACAAAACTTCATCTACCTTAAAGTTATTTTTTTTTACATAATCAGAAATTAAAGAGATATCTGTAATTCCTCTGCTAGCAAGCCCCCGATCAAAATCTTGTTGACCCATGGTGCTCCAATCAGATTTCGCATGCCTTAATAGAAAAATTTGTTTCATAATAGTATTGCTATGTTAGTCAGTGTTCTATAAAATCGCGGTTCTATGAGTAAAATATGTCAAGTAACAGGTAAGATACCACAGACTGGGAACAATGTTTCTCATGCTAAAAATAGAACAAAAAGGAAATTCTTCCCTAATCTACATTCGCATAAATTCTGGGTAGAATCTGAAAATAGGTTTGTAAACCTTAAAGTTTCTGCAAAAGGCATGAGGATAATCGATAAAAAAGGTATTAGCGTTGTCCTCAAAGAACTCAGAGCTAAGGGCCAAAAGATATAATTAAATCTTATTTAGGCCAGAAGCATGCCTTGTAAAAAATGCCTTGATAAATCCTGTTTTGTTTACTGTCTTTAGACCCCAATTTCTTAGCAATCTAATATAAGAATTATTATCATTAAAGAAATAAACAAAGAAATCCATAGACTTTAACATTAATAAATTCATGCCCTTTCTTCTTATCTCATATTTTTTTAAAACAGCTGCCTCATTTATAGCTATCCCCTTGTTATAAGCACCTACCACCTCTTCACAAAATATATCAGCATCAGCAAAACCTATATTAATGCCCTGACCTGCTAGAGGGTGAATAGAATGAGCAGCATCTCCAATTAAGACTATGGAATTATTTATATAATTTTCAAAATGATGGTTAGATAATTGAAAATTGAGCAATTGAGAATCTATTTTCAGCTTTATTCCAAGCTTTGATTCAAAGAAAGATAAATTAGATGACACGAAATCATTTATTGATAAACCTTCTAAGTTTTTATTATTTACCGACCAAACAATAGTACATCTATTATCTATAGATTCTCTATCTGGCATAGGCATGACTGCAAAAATTCCTTTCTCTGAAAATACTTGATGAGCAATTTTTCTATCAAAGTTTTTATCTGCTTTGCAAATAAATGTTATTGCTGTCTGATTATATTCTGAAGACTTATTTGATAGACCAGAGATCTTGGCAACATTAGATTTCCTGCCATCACAGCCTGCGATTATTTTTGCTTCAATGCTACTTCCATTAGATAGTAAGACTTCATTTGTATCATTTTGATTAAGGTTTTGAATAGACTCGATTTGATTGTTAAAAACTGTTCTTTCATGGCAAGCTTTTGCAAGTTTATTTTTTAATTCATTAAACATGACGACGTGAGATAAGAAATTTTCACCTATATCATCTGATAAAAACTTTATTCTCCCAGTACCCTCTCCATCAAGAGCATTGATTTGATCTATAGGTGCGGTTTCAACTTCTATTTTTTCCTTCTGCAATAAAGACAACGTATGATTATTGAGTGTAAGAGTTCTAATGCCTGCAGAAAAATCTTGGGGTTCCGAAGATTTTTCAATAATTAATGATTCAATATTATGTCGCTTTAATCTTACAGAAATGTAGTTACCAATTATTCCACCACCAGAAATAATAATTGGAACATTCATGTTTTAAGCCATCAATGATTCAATTTCTTTAGGGCATGATGGAACTTTTTCAGTCAAATTTATATTTCCATCGTTAGTGACTAATATGTCATCTTCAATTCTTACGCCAATGCCCTTCCATTTATCATCTACGTTCATTGAGCTGCTTATATATATTCCAGGCTCAATGGTCGTAATCATTCCAGGCTTAAACTGCATAAACTCTCCATTCTCCATATAATCTCCAACATCATGAACATCTAAGCCTAGCCAATGCCCTATTTTATGCATATAAAAATCTTTAAATGCACCTTCTTTATGAAGCTCTTCAGGATTGCCATCTAAAATACCAAGTTCAACCAAGCCTTTTGTGATAACTTTCTCAGAAATAAGTTGAGGTTCCATAATATTATTGCCAGTTTTAACTGCATCAATTGCAGCCTTATTTGCCTCAAGAACAATGTTATATATAGCCAATTGTTCCTCAGAGAACTTCCCCCCGACAGGGAAAGTCCTGGTAATATCAGATGCATACATCTTATACTCACATCCAGCATCAACCAGTATCAAATCAGACTCATTTAGATCTTGATTATTCTCAATGTAATGAAGAACACATGCATTTTCACCACCAGCAACGATAGGAGTGTAAGCAGGGAACCTGCCACCTCTTTTTCCAAATTCATATAAAAATTTTGATTCAATTAATTGCTCATTTTCACCGGGCTTTATATTCTTCATAACCTCTACAAAGGATTCAGCAGAAATATCACAAGCTTTTTTCATGATCTCTATCTCATGATCATCTTTTATGAGTCTCATATTTCCAATCATTGAAGATCCATCCATGATATCAATAGATTGAGAATGTCTATCTTTTGAACTAGCGGCACAAGTCCAATCTATAACATTTTGATCAAAACCACTTTTTTTACCAATAGGATAAAAAACCTTTTTGACTCCTTGAAGCAGTTCAGGCATTAGTTCATTAATCTTAGTATTTTCAAAAGCCTGATCAAATCCGTAGTCATCAACTGCACCAATAGGTCCAGCCCTATAGCCATCCCAAATTTCTCTTAACTTGTCTTTAGGCGGCACAAAAACTATAGAAGAAATTTTATCTTCTTGATGCACCATGACCATAAGCGATGAGGGTTCGCAAAATCCAGAAAAATAATAAAAACTACTCTCCTGTCTTAAAGCATATGATGAGTCTGCATTTCTATACTGAAGGTCTGCTCCAGGAATTATCAATGCACAATTTTCTGGAAGAATAGTATTTAAAGACTCTCTTCGTGATTTATAAATTTTATTATCCATAGTTTATTTTACTCTTTTATTAAACAAACTTTCCAATTGACGAATGTGCAATTAAACTTATGTTATGTCAGATAAAAATAATTTTTCGGTTGAAGATCTTGAAAATAAAGTTGATCTTCTCATAAAACGTTTTGATGAACAAAAAGGAATTATAGATTCATACGTTCACAGAGAAAGAGACTGGAAGAAAAATAAAATTTTACTTGGCAAAGAAATTGCTGCATTAGAAAAGAAACTTAACAAAAAAGATAATCATGAGTGAAATGGAAACACTATCTCTAAGAATTTTTGGAAGAGATTTAACTCTAGCGTGCCCTTCAGAGGAAAAAGATCAATTAATTAAAGCCGCTCAACTATTAAATTCTGAACTCGATTCTATAAATGATAAAAATAACGCATTAATAATAGCCGGCCTCACTCTTGCTAATAAGCTCATATCCAATCCAGATGAAAAAAGTAATGATACTCATGTAGATCTATCATCGATCATAAAAAAAATTGATCTAGCTTTGGAAAAATAATCTTTTATTAAATACTTATATATCCTATACTTTCATTACATTCTGGTTCATTCGCTAATGTGTTATTAAATTTGAACCGATACTATTAAATAGGTGATATTCCACTATCATTGTTGTGCAATACCTATGTAGGGAAGCCTGATTTGATAAGAAATTCACCACCTGACCTTTCGGTTCAGGTAAAACACATGGCGGTGATTTGGTTTGTTAGCCTCGGCACAATTTATGGTGAAAGATAAAATTCGAAAATCACTTCTTGAGCAGGGGCTCACTCTTCCTTCTCAATCTATAGATCAACTAAGCACTCAAGTTCAAAAAAATATAATTGAAAGTCTAGATCTATCGAAAATGAAAAACGTATTGCTCTACTTTCCTTATAAACTAGAGATAAAAACAAATATACTTCATCAAGAGCTTGATAAATACTCGCATAATATTTACATGCCAAAAATTTTTCCAAAAAGAATAATGAAATTCAATTTGTATACTAAAGAAGATTCTTTAAGCAAAAATAAATATGGCATCACTGAAGTCAATAATGAAAAGTATTTAGAACCTCATTTGTTTGATGCTATGTTTATACCTTTTATTGGTGTAGATGTTAATGGTTTTAGAATTGGTTATGGTGGAGGCTATTTTGATAGAGCTCTTTCGAGTCTTATAAGCAGAAATCAAAGAAAGCCATTAATTATTGGTCTTGGTTATGACTATCAAATACTGTCTAAAAATTTAGCTGAGCCACATGATTTGCGATATCACAATGTTGTAACAGAGTCTCGTATACTTTCATATAACTGATATATAAAATATATATATATATTATGAAAAGGTTCTTTTTAACTACCCTTCTATTTTCGACGATTCTAATAAAAGCTGAGTCTATAGTTATAGACGGAATCCTAGATGAGCCTGAGTGGAAAAATGCATTTTCTATTAGTGAGTTTTATCAAACTTCTCCATTTAATCTACAAAAATCACAGGGTGAAACGCTGGTCTACATATTTTCAAACGAAGATGGTATTTATGTTGGTTTTATTAATAAACAAAGTAATTCATCTATGTTATCTAAAAAGACCTTGAGAGATGAAATGACATCATTGAGCGACAAAAACTCCATTAATATTGATTTTGATGGTGACGGGAATAAGGCTTATATTTTAGCTGTAAATCTTGGAGATTCTTTGTTTGATGCCATCAAGATTAAAACAGGAGATTTCAAAACGGATTGGGATGGAGATTGGATAGCCAAAACTAAAAAACATGATGGATATTGGGTCTCTGAATTTTATTTACCATGGAATCTTGTTCTGATGAATCAACCTAAAGGGGATAAAAGAACAATAAAATATTCCGTCTTGCGATATAAAGCTAAACAGCAGATTTGGGTAAGCAGCTCAGGATCAATGGCTAGTAGACCAGACTATTTTGAAAAACTAGATTCTTTAGAAATTGCCAACTATACAAAATCAAAATTAAACTTTTTTCCATATGTATCTTCCAATCAAAATTCAGTTACTAAATTTGACGATAACAAAATAGGAGCGGAAATTTTCTATAACTCGGGAACAGGTAAGCAAATTAATGCAACATTTAATCCAGATTTTGGTCAAGCTGAGAGTGATGATGTTGTGATAAATTTTTCAGCACAAGAAACTTTTTATTCTGAGAAAAGAGCCTTTTTTAATGAAAATCAATCTCTTTTTAATATTAATAACTATGATCGTTATACGGTTATGAATACTAGAAGAATTGGTTCGGCTCCAAGCTATAAATGTTCGGAAGAGGACAATATTGATGAATGTGAAAACTCAAAGAAAAATTATTCAGACATAGATTATGCTTTGAGGTATTCACAAAAAACAGGAAAAACAGAATTAGGATTCTTTGCTGCAAGAGAAGCAGATGAATCCTTTTCTTTAGGAAGAAACTTTTATGCTTTTAGGTCAAGAACAGACCTTGGTAACAAAACGCTTGGATATATGCTTACTCATGTTGATGATAATTTTAACAACAATACCGCAACCGTTAATGTAATTGATTATGTAAATATAAAATCAGATCAATTAACTTATTTTACAGATTTACTTTTTTCTGAAAAAGATGATGATTCTGGGTTTGGTTATAGGTCTCAATTTAATTATCAACCATCAAATTTTTCATATATTACTGGAAGCATCTTATATTTTGATGAAAATTTTCAGTTAAATGACTTCGGATATCTTAGAAAAGCTGATTGGATTCATATTGGTCTTGGCGGAGGTTTTAAGCAAGTAAACTTTTCAAAAGAGTCACCTGTAAATCAAATTGATATGAATATTGACTTTAATCATGATTCAGATACCAACGGGAATTCAAATCCTATTAGAATTGATCAAAAAAATGAAATCACCTTTAAAGACACATCAAAACTTAAGTTTGATTTTGGTATTAAAACATCAGGAAAAAATACAACTATAACTAGAAAGAATCCTGATTTTCCATTTGTCAGAATCAAAATGAAAAAAAATATAACATTAGATTTTGAAGCAGTTAATTATAAATTTTGGACCTATGATTGGAGAATTAGTTTTGAAAAAGGAGATAAATATAGCTCTTGGAACTCTGAAGGATATAAAAGAGAGTTTTATAAGATAGCAGGCTCATATTTCCCAAATGATAATCTGAAAATAAATCTGCAATACAGAATTCGAAAAGAAAATGAATGGCTCATATGGACTGAAGATAATAAATTTGGCTTGTATGACTCTGAACAAGATACTTTTTCCATGGGCTTAAATTGGTTTAGTGGCAATAAGCATGAAATGAGATTAAAAAGTCAATTTGTTGCACTTCAGGCAGATAATCCACGAAGCTTAATTTCAGATAGTGGCGGCTACTTATATGAGACAGATGACTTGATAAAGCCATTCACTCAAGGTGTTGTTTCGTTTCAAGTGAGGTATAAGTATGAAATTGCCCCTCTATCCTATCTTTATCTTGTGTATTCAAAAGGTGGAACCAATTATTATGAAGATGAAGATTATTCTAAATCTGAAATTTTTAATCAACCATGGAACAATCCTTCAGATGAAGTATATTCAATCAAGTTTAGATTAAAGTACTAGTTATTTTAAAAAGTCTTTATAGGCCTTATTAGAAGTCTCTTCAATAAATACAGTATCTGTCTTATTAAGGTGTTTGATAAGATGTAACTTGTTCGAATTGCTGTCTTCTATTCCAATTAATATTTTTCCAAATGCTGATCCAAGATTCCTATAATGAAATAATGATATGTTCCAGTTGCTACCAAATTTTTCTAAGAATGTTAAGAGAGCTCCTGGCTTTTCAGGAAATTCGCCTCGAAAAATTCTCTCATTTTTGTGACCTTTTTGATTGATTCTTCCTCCCACCATATGTCGCAGATGGTCATTAGAAATCTCATTTCTCGTAAGGTCTTTGTATGCAAAGCCTGATTTTTTTAATTTATTCTTTATGGCTTGATATGATTTATCTGTCTTTGTTCTGACACCAACAAGAACATATGCATCATTTAGATCTGATTTTCTATAATTGAACTCGGTTATTAAAGATGATCCAAATATTCTGGAGAGATTTAAAAAACTTCCTGGTTGTTCCGGTATTTTTATACTAAGTATTTTTTCTCTATTTTCACCTAGCTCAGACCTTTCAACAATAAAGTTCAATCTTTGGAAGTTAACATTAGCACCACTACTTATAGCTAATAAATTTTTACCCTTAATTTTCTTTGAATAAACTTTTAATCCAGCTAATGCAAGTGCTCCCGCTGGCTCTGATAGCACTCTAGTATCTTCAAATATATCTTTTACAGCAGCGCAAACCTCATCAACTGTTACTGTTATAACCTCATCTACGCATTCTTTTAAAACATCAAAATTATTTTTACCAACTTGAGATACTGCTACGCCATCAGCAAATAGACCAACTTCTTTGAGCGTAATCCTTTTATTAGCTTTTATTGCTTCTGTAAAACAAGCTGAGTCCTCTACTTCCACTCCAATTATCTTGATTTTTTTGTTGTGCTGAGCAATCCACGAAGAGACGCCGGCTAGAATTCCTCCGCCTCCAACTGGAACAAATATAGCATCATAATGATTATCATCCTCAAGAATTTCTTTACCGATAGTTCCTTGACCAGCAATTGTATAAGGGTCATCAAAGGGATGGACAAAGGTTAATTTCTTTTTCTTTGATAAAAATTTTGCCTCATATAAAGCTGTATTTACATCGTCACCATGCTGAATTATTTTTGCGCCAAACCTTTTTACATCTTTAATTTTTATCTCAGGTGTTGTTATAGGCATTACAATGGTGCACTTTATTTTTAATTTTTTACATGCACTTGCAACGCCCTGTGCATGATTTCCTGCCGAGGCAGCTATAACACCCCTCTTCTTTTCAGAATCAGATAAATTAATTATTTTGTTATAAGCGCCTCTATTTTTAAAAGAAAAAATTGGTTGTAAATCTTCTCTTTTTAAAAAGATCTTATTCTTTTCTTTTAAAGATAAATTAGGTGCATATGTTATGGGCGAGTTTATTGCTACATCATATACAGATGCATCTTCAATTAGCTTTATATATTTTTTAGAGTTCTTAAAAGAACCTGTTTTCTTTATTTTTAGTCTCAAGATAATTATCTATTGTTATTTTTCTTGTATTATACAGATATGAGTAGCTCAAAGATAAATGTTGCCAAACAAGCAATAGATTATATTAAAGACAAGCTTCATCCTGAAATGATTTTGGGTATTGGAACTGGCTCTACTGTAAATTTTTTTATAGAAGAGCTTGGTGCATATAAAAATTTATTTGCTGGTGCAGTATCAAGCTCCGAAGCATCTTCGAACTTATTAAATGAAAAAGGTATTGAAGTTTTTAATCTAAATGATGTTATAGATATTGCCTATTACATAGATGGTGCAGATGAAGTTTCTCCAAATTATGATCTTATAAAAGGAGGTGGTGGAGCTCATACAAGAGAAAAAATCGTTGCGTCTGCTTCTAATGAATTTGTATGTATTGTTGATGAAACAAAACTAGTGCCTCAGCTTGGAGCTTTTCCATTGCCTGTAGAGGTTCTTCCGGAAAGTAGAAGCTTGGTTGCAAGAAAAATTGTCTCTATGGGAGGGACGCCGATATATAGGGCCGGCTTTATTACCGATCAAGGCAATGAAATATTAGATATCAAAGATCTTGATATATCAAACCCAGAAGCGATAGAAGCTTTGCTAAATAATATTCCTGGCGTTGTAGATAACGGAATCTTTGCTTTTAATAAGCCCAAGAAAGTTTTGGTATCCAGCTAGTATTAAAGTATTTCCTCAATTGCAGAGACTAATTCAGGAGAATCTGGCTTAACACCAGATTTAAATGTTGAAACAACTCTTCCCTCTTTTGAAATTAAATACTTATTAAAATTCCATGTTGGCTCAACACCAGATTCCTCTTTTAATTTTTTATAAAAAGGGTGCGCCTTTTTCCCTCTTACTTTTACTGTTGCGAACATAGGAAATTCGACGCCGTATTCAGTAGAACAGAATTCAGCCACAGAACTTTCTTTTGAATACTCTTGAAAGAAGTCTCTTGATGGTACACCTAAAACTACAAAGTCATTGTCTTTATATTTTTCATATAGATTTTGAAGTCCAGAGTATTGATAAGTATAGCCACATCTACTGGCTACGTTCACCACTAACAATGTTTTGCCTTCATATGCACATAAATTTTGTGTTTCTGCAGAATCAAGTATTCGCATGTCAGAATTAAGAAGATTAGGACAGGCATGTATATGTTGGGCAACATATAGACAAAAAAGGCATAAGAAGATTTTTTTCATTAAAAAATTATATATATTTAATAACGATTAAGCTATTGGACCTATTGCAAGAACAGATATTAAAAAAACACTTACTAAAATTACAGTTTCAAATAATTCTTTATATTTACTCATTTTGTAGTTCTAAATTAAAAATGGAGGGACTGAGCCCTCCATATGATTCCAGAGTGTCAGCAAATCTAATAGGGGGAGAGGAGTGCTGACATGTATTATTATATATATTTATATTATATTATCAATAGTTTTTATAA
Organism: uncultured SAR86 cluster bacterium; assembly: GCA_902591565.1. Classification (GTDB taxonomy): domain Bacteria; phylum Pseudomonadota; class Gammaproteobacteria; order Magnimaribacterales; family D2472; genus SCGC-AAA076-P13. Next base: position 111,044 of record CACJBC010000001.1, read on the forward strand.
AATAAATTTAATTTATTCATAATTATCGCTAAATGTGCGATTTTATAAGGATAAATATGCATATTTTTTATGTATAATGCATGTCTAAATTATTTACGGAGTATAAATTGAAAGGAACAGTCCACTATGAAATTGTTGATAGCATTGCGCTTTTAACTGTAGATAACCCCCCTGTAAATCCTCTGAGTGAGGGTGTTAGAAATGGTCTTTTTGAGGGCATTGCTAAGGCAGAAGCTGATGAAAGTGTTGTTGGTGTAGTTGTTACAGGTAAAGGAAGGGCATTTATAGCTGGAGCAGATATTTCAGAGTTTGGTGGAAATATGAGCGGACATAGCTTAAATGATGTATTTAAAAGCATGGAGTATTGTTCCAAGCCTTTGGTAGCAGCTATTAATGGCATCACTCTTGGTGGTGGACTTGAGACAGCTCTTTGTTGTAACTATAGAATAGCCTCTAAACAAGCATTTGTTGGTCTACCTGAGGTAAATTTAGGCCTTTTACCTGGTGGGGGTGGAACACAGAGACTTCCTAGACTGGCTGGCCCTTCGGAAGCACTTAAAATGATGCTTACAGGAGCACATATACCTGCAAAAAAAGCTTTAGATATGGGAATTGTGGACTCTCTATCTGATAATGTTGTGGAAGATTCTATTCAATTTGCTAAAGAAAAGGCAAAAGAAGGCACTAATCACCCTAAAGTTCGTGATCTTAATGAAAAAATGATTGAAGCAAGAGGATCAGAAAATGTTTTAGTTGAAGCACAAGCTTTGGCAGCTAAGACAAGAAAAGGTCAGTTTGCACCTGGTCAAATTATTAAATGTGTAGAAGCTGCTATAAATCTTGATGATTTTGATGAGGGGTTAAAAAAAGAAGGAGAGTTGTTTGTTGAGTGTCTAATGCATCCACAGAGAGAAGCAATGATTCATATATTCTTTGGCGAACGAGCTGCATCTAAAATTTCAGATGTTCCTGCCAACACCTCTTCAATGGAAATTAAAAAAGCTGGAATCATTGGATCAGGAACTATGGGGGGAGGTATTGCTATGTGTTTTGCTAATGCAGGCATACCAGTTCATATAATTGATCAAGACGAAGAAAATTTAAGAAGAGGTCTTTCTGTAATAGAAAAAAATTATGACTTTATGGTTGGTAAAGGTCGAATGACACCTGAGCAAAAAGATATGGTTTTTGGTCTAATATCATCAAGTCTTGAATATAAAGATCTGCATGATGTTGATATTGCAATCGAGGCTGTTTATGAAAACCTAGATTTAAAATTAGAAATTTTTAAAAATCTTGATGAGCATACTAATGAAAATGCAATACTTGCAAGTAACACTTCTGGATTAGATGTAGATGCAATAGCATCAGTTACTAAAAGGCCTGATAAGGTAGTGGGTACTCACTTCTTTAGTCCAGCTAATATCATGAGATTGTTAGAAGTAGTTCGCGGAGAACACACATCCCACGAAACATTAGCTAGTGTAATGACAGTAAGCAAGAAGATAAAAAAAGCTGCGGTTGTATCTCTTAATGCACCAGGTTTTATTGGCAATAGAATGCTTTTTAACTATACAGCACAGGCTAATATGCTTCTTCTTGAAGGTGCCCTTCCACATCAAATTGATCAGGCAATAGAATCATTTGGATTAAATATGGGACCATTTAGAATGATGGATTTAGTTGGTCTAGATCTTGGTTGGAGAGCAAGAAAGCTTAGTGGAGTTGAATCTCCACTTCATGCAAAGATCGGGGATTATTTATGTGATAACGATAGATTCGGTCAAAAAAATGGCAAAGGTTATTACAACTATAGTGAAGGATCAAGAGCTCCTAACCCTGCGCCAGAAAACGAAGAAGTATATGAAAAGATTTCTGCAGAGAATGGTTTTACAAGAAGAGAAATTTCAGATGAAGAAATTATAGACAGATGTATCTTAGCTCTTATCAATGAGGGAGCAGATATATTATCAGAAGGTGTAGCTCAAAGAGCAGCGGATATAGATGTTGTTTATATTAATGGGTATGGTTTTCCAATATGGAGAGGCGGACCAATGCATCATGCAAATGCTATGGGTTTAGACGTTGTTGTTGATAAATTAAAGAAATATCATGAAATTACTGGAAATAACGCATACAAACCTAGTGAATTACTAATTAAGCTTGCACAAAGTGGAGAAAAGCTAAATGACGCGCCTTCAGGAAATGATAGAAAGGAAAAACTTAATTTTTCTATGTCCTCTGTTGCAGGTAACTTTTAGAAGCTATGTTTAATTTGGATATTAGGCTCTAATTAGAACTTTTGTCCCAATATTTACTAAGTTAAATAGTTCAATCACATCATAATTGAACATCCTAATGCAGCCATGTGATGCTTTTGTGCCTATTAGTCCCTCTTCGTGGGTTCCATGGATGTATATGTATCTTCGAAAAGAGTCAACATTTCCACCTTTGTTGAAACCTTCCTCTTCGCCGTCTAGCCACATTATTCTGGATGTAACATAGTCATTATCAGTATCTTCAAACTGATTAATTATAGCTGCTGATCTTTTAGTATTTATTCTTGAATTGAATATAGTGTATAGCTCTGCTCCTTCACCAATCATCTCTTTAATAGAATGCTCTCCAAGTGGAGTTTTAAATGAATTTTCAATATTTCCCTCTCCATACTTAGATGAGGAGATTGGATAAGAAGCTTTTATTAAGCCGTTTTCTATCAAATATAGTCTTTGTTCAGATATATCAACTTCAATATGGACACTTTCAGCATATGTAATTACTGAGAACAGCAATAATGTTAATATTTTTTTCTTTGTGAGCATAAATTAATTATAAACGATGTTAAAACAATGATTAAAGCCAAAATAAATGGAATATAGTGTCCAAAAATATTATATAAACTTCGTTTAGAGGTGAAATTAATACCAGAGTTAATCACGCCAGAAATATTTTTATCAATTTTATCAACAATTGTTCCGTTATTAGTTATTATTGCTGAAATTCCATCATTAGTTGCTCTTATAATCCATTTATTATTTTCAATAGCTCTAATTCTTGTAATTGCTAGGTGCTGATATGGACCCATTGATTTTCCAAACCAAGTATCATTACTAACATTAATTATAAAATTAGAACTAATATTGCTTTTTCTAACAGTATTTCCAAAAGCTACATCAAAACAAATTAGTGGTGAGAAGTTTACCCCATCTACACTAGTGATTTGAATATTATCCTGAATACTGCTGCCATGAGCTACATTTGACATAGGCATATCAAAAAAATCTATTATGCCTCTTAATGAGCTTGTGAAGGGTATATATTCACCAAATGGCACTAGATGTCTTTTATTATAGATTTCTTTGGTATTAACATTGATTAATGAATTAAAGAGAGATTTATCATTAATATTCCAGACACCCATAATAATTTCTTTATCTTTTTTATTAATTTTATTAATAAACTGGCTAAAGTCATTCGAATTTAATGAATATGGAAGCTCTGCTTCAGGTAGCACAATTATTTGGGATTCTATAGATGTATCTTTTATCAGATCAAGAATGTTATTTTCAATATAAGATTTATAACCATGATTATATTTTTGAAAGGGATCGGAGGAGGGTTGAATTATTGAAACGTAAAGATCGAATTCAGTTGTTTCGTTTTTATGAATTATAGGAATAAATAATAACAAAGATCCAAAAAATATCTTATATCTATGCTCCCAGTAAATTGCTATTGAAGTTGCTATAAGATAAACAATGAAAGAGCCTCCTGTAACTCCAATAAGGGAATAAATTGAATGAAGTGGTGTATCAAGGAAAACAGTTCCTGGAATTAACCACGGAACCCCATTTAATAAATAATATCTTGATGATTCAAATAAAATTAGGAGACTTGAAATAGATAAAATTTTTAAATGTTTAGACCCCGCCTTACTGCTAAATAATCTGCATTTTAGTGCTATTAAAGGCAATCCAAAACATATTGTAAGGAATAAAGCTAATAGAAAAAAAATAACTAGAGATATTAATATACTTGTTTCTCCATAATAGTAAACACTTACTATTAGCCATGACATTCCAAAACCCCAATGACCGATTGCCCAAGATATTAATTTCTTAAGTGTATCGGTATTTTCAAATAATATAGATCTTATTAAGTATGCATATGATACTAATATCAGTGGCTTGATGGAGAAGGGTGCAAATGCAAATATTCCAATAAGCCCAAACACGAATGCAGTGAAATAATTCTTAAGGGTCATTAAGATTTTGTTATCTGAACTTTATCTATTTTTCTGCCATCAGCATGGGTGACTTTGATGGAAAGATTTTCAATTTTTATAACGTCACCTTTTTTTGGAAGCACCCCCAATTCACTAATAATAAATCCGCCTAATGTTTCTGCATCTATCTCTAATGGATCTATATTTAGATTAAAAAACTCTGTGAAGTCTTCAACTTCAACCTTAGCATCTGCTGTATAGATATTTTGTGATATTTTAATTATTTCTTCTTCATCAATATCATGCTCGTCTTCAATTTCACCCACTAACTCCTCAAGAATGTCCTCAATGGTAACTAGTCCCGATATAGTTCCATATTCATCGATGACAACAGCAAGATGTGATCTATCCTTCTTGAACTCTTCTAGCAATGAATCAGCTTTTTTAGTTTCAGGTACTACATTTGCTTCTCGCAGCATTTCAGACAAGCTAAATTCTGCAATTCCACCATAAATTTTCGGTAACATGTCTTTTGCAAGCAAAATACCTTTTACCTCATCCCTTTCCTGCCCTAATACTGGATATCTAGAATGACCAGACGCAATGATCTTTTCTATAATGGCGTTAATATCTTCATTAATCCCAAATGTCACCATATCAACTTTAGGAACCATTATTTCCTTGACTGTTGTATTACCAAGTCTTATCGCTTTATTGGCAATTGATTCTGCCTCTTTATCAATGATGTTAAGGTCAACAGCATCTTTAAGAAAGTCAGTGACTTCAGAAACATGTTGAGTCTTAATAAAAAATGGATTTCTAAAGAATTTTTTTATCTTTGATAAAATTCCCGAAGGAGGGTGACTGTCGTCGCTATCTAAATTTTGATTCATTTAATATGGATTACTAATATTTATTTTTTTTAAAGTTTGTATTTCTTTGTTTTCCATGATCACAGCGCTTTCATTATTTTCATGATCATATCCAAGTATATGATATACACCATGGGCCAACATGTGAATAATATGATCATCAAAAGTTTTTCCTTCTTTTTTAGCTTCTGCTTTCACATATTCAACACTGATTGCAATATCGCCGATATTTTTTGTTTGTTTTACTGAAATATCATCATTGGGAAAAGATAATACATTTGTAGTTTTATCTTTTTGACGAAATTGCATATTTAATTTTCTCATTTCCTTATCATTCAATAAGCGAAGGTTTATAACACAATCAGACATCTTCTCTTGGTCGAGAATTATAGACACAATCTTATTTAATTTATTATTGAGGGGCTTTTCAACATCAATGCCCTCATCTAGGGAAATTATTAAGCTCACTTGTTTATATTTAATTCAAATTTTTTATATGCATCAATGATTTTTTTGACAAGAGGGTGTCTCACTACATCATTTGAAGAAAATTGAGTAATACCAATACCATCTGTTTCCTTCAATACATGAATAACATGATCAAGGCCTGAAGTAATGTGTTTAGGTAAATCAATTTGAGTTAAGTCGCCATTAATAACTGCTTGTGAGCCAAAACCTATTCTTGTTAAGACCATCTTCATTTGTTCAACAGTTGTGTTTTGACTTTCATCCATAATGATAAAAGAGTTGTTAAGTGTTCGTCCTCTAAGATAAGCAAGGGGAGCAACTTCTATTACTTCTTTTTCAATTAACTTAGTGGTTTTTTCTATGCCTAACATCTCATACAATCCGTCATATAGAGGTCTAAGATAAGGATCAACTTTTTGTGAGAGATCACCGGGTAAAAAACCAAGCTTCTCACCAGCTTCTACCGCTGGTCTAATTAATACAATGCGTTGAACTTTGTCACTAAGAAGAGCTTCTACAGCTGCTGCCACAGCTATATAGGTTTTACCAGTTCCAGCATCACCGATGCCAATGTTTATCTCATATTTATTTATATTTTTAATATAGTCCTGCTGATTACCTCCTCTTGGTCTGACAATTTTTTTTGGTGTTCGTATTTGAATATCTGTATCAATAACCTCAGCTTTTTTTGATAGGCTCAAATTTAAGTGCGATTGAATTGTTAAATGAACCGCTTCTTTACTAATTTCAATATTTTTCTTTGTTAAATTATATAAATCTAATATCGCATCAGATGCGTGTTTAATATCTTTTTCGTTACCTGTTATTTTTACTTCATCACCCTTATGAAAAATTTTTACTGAAAAACTTTTTTCTATCAGTTTTAAATTACCATTAAGCTCTCCAACAAATAGAGCTATTCTTTCTGCGTTAGATGGTTTTAGAGAGATGTTTTTTAAAGCGGTTTGAGTTTCTTGCATTAATTTTTAAATTTTACCTCTTGGATTATGCAAAGTGCCTAATAAAGAATAGGATAATGCCTCTGTAATCTCTATGTCTACTAGTTTTCCTATAAAACCTATATTTTCAAGATCAAAATTTACAACTCTATTACATTCTGTTCTTGCCTGGAGTTGATCTGATCTTTTTTTTGCAATGCCGGTTACAAGACATCTTTGAATGCTGCCAACCATACTCTTGCTATGATTTCTATGAAAATGGTTCAGTCTATCTTGAAGTGTATTAAGGCGTTCTTTCTTTTCTTCTAATGGGGTCATATCCTCTAATTTAGAGGCAGGGGTTCCAGGTCTCTTGGAATAAATAAAGCTAAAAGATGAATCAAATTCTATCTCATTAACCAGATCCATGGTCTCCATAAAATCATCATGAGATTCACCAGGAAACCCTACAATAAAATCAGATGAAACCCTAAGGTCTGGTCTGAAAGATTTAATTCTTTGAACTGCATCATGGAATATATCTATTGTGTAATTTCTTTTCATCTTCTCTAGAATTTTATTTGATCCTGATTGCACCGGTAAGTGAAGTTGACTCACCAATTGAGGTATATATTGATATGCCTCAATTAAATCATCCGTCATATCTAATGGATGAGAAGTTGTATATCTAATTCTTTCGATACCATCAATGTGACTTGTTATCTCTATAAGATCTGACAACCTTAAAATTCTATCCTTATATGGCATTTTGTATGAATTTACATTTTGTCCTAGAAATGTGATTTCACATACTCCCTGCTCAGCAAGGCGAGCAACCTCATCAAAAATTTGCTCAGGTTTTCTACTGACCTCATCACCCCTGGTGTAGGGAACAACGCAAAAAGAGCAATATTTTGAACACCCTTCCATAATAGCAACATAACTTGAAGGACCTCCTATAGTTGGTTTTGGTAAAGAATCAAATTTTTCCTCAATCGGAAAAGTTATATCAATTGCTTTGATGCCCTTGTTAGGGTCAATGTCCAATAAATCAGAAACTCTATGAAGGGTTTGAGGGCCATATATAAGATCAACATAGGGAGCGCGTTTTTTTATATTGCTACCTTCTTGAGTTGCAACACATCCACCAACGCCTATTTTTAAGTTTGGATTTTTCTCTTTAAGCTTATTGAGCCTTCCAAGTTCTGAATAAACTTTTGATTCAGCCTTATCTCTTATAGAGCATGTGTTAAGGAGAATGATGTCTGCATCTTTGACATCATTTGTTAGTTCTACTCCTTTTTTTTCTTTTAAAATATCTACGGTCTTGTCCGAATCATATTCGTTCATTTGACAGCCATAGGTTTTAATATAAAGTTTCGTACCCATATAATTAAGTATTATGAAATCTAAAAGCGTTTACAAGATAATTTTCATGCAACTTGGTGAAATATATGAAGTTTTTGCCAAACAAATTTTTCAAAGTGATATGTACGGTTTCATTGAGGTTGAGAATTATATATTCAATAAAGATAAACAACTAGTTGTAGATCCATCATCAGAAAAACTTAAAAATGAATTTTCAGATGTTCAAAGAAGTTATATTCCTATAAATGCAATTATAAGAATAGATGAAGTAAAAGAGACTGGGGAAGCTAAGATAAAAGAAAACAAAGGACAGGTAAGTCCGTTTCCATTAAACATACAGCCTTTAAATAAAAAAGATTAATTAGACCTCTGGTAGAAAAAGATTTTTATAAAATTTCAATTCTGCAACAGACTCTTTAATATCGCCCAGAGCTCTATGAGATCCTTCCTTCTCATATACTTGAGCCTCATTCATCCATCTAACTGCAGCTTCCTTAAAAGAAGATACATCTATGTGTCTATAATTAAAATAAGATTCCAATCTGGGCATATATTTAGCCAAGAACCTTCTGTCGTGTGAAACTGTGTTTCCGCACATTGGTGATTGATTCGGGCCAACGTATTTTGAAACAAAATCTAATGTCTCTATTTCAGCCATCTGTTCAGTAATAGAACTTTTCTTTACTGCATCTATCAGCCCAGATGATCCATGTTGGTTCTGATTCCATTCGTCCATTTGGTCTAGCAATGAGGTTTGTTGAGTTATTATCAAATTTGGTCCCTCAGCTAAAATATTAAGTTGAGAGTCTGTAATTAATGTAGCTATTTCTATGATTCTTTCTTTTTCAGGATCCAAGCCGGTCATCTCTAGGTCAAGCCAGACTAAATTATCTTTTGATTGTAAGCTCTTCATAACTTTTTATATTTCTTCCTTTAGTGTATTTTGTGCTTATTATGCAAAAAGTTCAAACTGGTTTAGTAATCGAATTTTACTCAAATAGCTGTTTGGTTCGTACAGACGAAAAAGACATCCCGTGTATTGGGATAAGAGATATTATTGTTGGGGACATAGTTAAGATTGAAATATTACAAGATAGCAAAGAGACTAAGGGAGTAATTTTATCTAGAGAAGGTAGGAAATCGCTTTTGCAAAAAAAGGACGGACTAAAATACAGAAATATAGCTGCCAACCTTAGTCATGTTGGCATATTAGTAACACCAAAACCCAAAACCACTGCTGAATTTATTGATAAATGGATTTTAACTTCATTATTATCAGATATAGAGCCTTTTATTATTTGTAATAAATCAGATCTTAGTCATGAGGATGCTTATTTGGAGCAGATAAATCTATATAAAAGCCTTGATATTCAAACCTTTAGTATTTCTGCAAAAGAAAACACAAACATAGTTCTTCTTCAAAATTATTTGAAAGACAAATGTGCTCTATTTGTTGGCAACTCTGGTGCAGGAAAATCGACTCTTACTTCATTAATTACAGGTAAGGAAATCAAAACAAACATGCTTTCAAATAACCAAGGAGTTCATACAACATCTATCTCTACGCTATATCAAGTTAATACAAGTACTCAAATTATTGATTCTCCAGGAGTTAGAGACCTCCCTATATCTGGATGGAAAACAAGTCAAATTATTGATGGTTTTAAAGAAATATATGCATCTTCAAAAGAATGCGAGTTTAATGACTGCAATCATATAAATAATAAAGGTTGTAATGTCATAAAAAAACTTAATGATGGTGAAATTAGTCAAAGTAGATACAATAATTTCATTAAGTTTAGAGATAGCGTACTTAACGATGAATAAAAAAACTCATTTTGGTTACAAAGAGATAGACGAAAAAGATAAAAGCTCCCATGTTGGAGAGGTTTTTTCTTCTGTTGCAGAAAATTACGACATTATGAATGATGCTATGTCTTTTGGCATGCATAGGTTGTGGAAAATGATTCTTGTTGAACTCGCTGCTATTTCAGATAGAGACAAGGTTCTAGATATTGCAAGTGGTACTGGGGATATTGCAAAACTAATTTCTAAAGACTTTCCTAATGCTGAGATTTACATGACAGATATTAACATGGACATGCTCTCAGAGGGCAGAGATAGAGCAATTAATGAAAGCTTTTATGCTAATTGTCATTTTTGTCAACTCAGTGGAGAAGAAATCCCATTTGATGACGATGCTTTTGATGTAATTACAATTGGATTTGGTTTGAGGAATTTTACTAATAAAGATAAAGGTCTCAAAGAAATGAGAAGATGTCTTAAAAAAAATGGCAGACTGCTTGTTCTAGAATTTTCTAAACCTATAAATCCTATTTTTTCTAAAGTCTATGACTGGTATTCATTCAATATTCTTCCTAAGCTTGGTTCTGTGCTTGCAAATGACTCCGATAGCTATCAATACCTAGCAGAATCTATTCGCATGCATCCTGATCAAGAAACATTAAAATCAATGATAATAGAAGCTGGATTCAGTAATTGTAAATTTTATAATCTACTTAATGGTGTTGTTTCGATACATGTGGCATATAAGGAATAACTTGTTAAAAATAATAAATAACGTCATAAATGACATTGAAAATGCCTCTCCAGTTGCACGAGATAAGCTGCTAAAAATTTATCCAATAAACTTTCTGTTATCTTTAGAGGGTCACAAAAATATTTACTTTAATCTTGATAAAAACAACAAGAACATTTCTTTTGAAAAAACTGTAAATATAGATTTTGAAATACGATCTTCAATTAAAGAAATGCTTGATTTAATTTTTTCAAAAAAAGTTAAAAAAGAAATTATCTATGGCGATAATGAGAAAGCAATTTTAATGATCAATGCAATCCTAAAGTCTGATATTGATATTGTATTTTTAATAGATAAGTATTTCGGAAATATGCCTGCTGTTTTGGCTTATCTTGCAAAAGAAAAATTATTTACTACAAACCAGTATAATAAAAAAAATGAGCTTCATTCTAAACTGAGAGATCTATCTATAAGACTTGATAGACTTGAGGCTGTTAATAATTTATGAATTTCTTAATAATAATTCTTCAAGGCTTAAAGATGTTAACTTTGGGTATTAGGTTCAAAATTTTTATGAATCCTAATGGTGAAAAAGCAGCAAAATACCTTGAGTCACTTGGGCCAATTTTTATTAAATTTGGTCAACTACTCTCTACAAGAACAGATATTCTAGATATAAGTACTGCAAAAGAACTTCAAAGTCTGACAGATAGCTGTAAGCCTTTTTCAGTCAAAGAGCTTAAAAAAATTGTAGAAAAAGAACTTGGTGATTCAATTAATGAGTTGTTTGATGATTTCAACGAAGTGCCAATGGCAGCTGCATCATTAGCGCAAGTTCATTCTGCAAAACTTAAAGATGGTAAAAAAATTGTTATAAAAGTCTTAAGGCCAAATATTGAAAAAGAAGTTAAGAAGAATCTCAGACTTTTGAAATCTGCTGCAAAAGTTTGTACATACCTATATTCCGAGAGCGACAGAATAAGACCAGTTGAGGTGGTACAAGATTATGAGAATACAATTTTACGTGAATTAGATTTAAGGCTTGAAGCTGCTAATACAAACCTTACTAGAAAAAACTTTGCAGGATCTGAGGAATTATATATCCCTGAAGTATATTGGGAGTTAACTACTTCAAAGGTAATGGTATTAGAAGAAATTGATGGAATTCCTTGTACGGACATTGAGACTATTGAGAAATTTAATATAGATAAAAAAAGATTGGCAGAAAATGGTGTCATGATTTTTCTTAACCAAGTATTTCGCGATAACTTTTTTCATGCGGATATGCATCCTGGAAACATATTTGTTTCTAAAGATAAACCTGAAAAGCCAGGATATATAGCAATCGACTGTGCTATAAGCGGTTCTCTTTCTAATGATGAAAGATATATTCTTGCAAGAATGCTTCAGGCAGTGATTAAACAAAATTATAAATCTCTAGCTCAGTTATTCATAAGCTCAGAATGGGTTAATCCCAATTCAAACCAAATAGAGCTAGAGAATACTCTAAGAGCTTGTTGTGAGCCAATATTTGAGAAGCCTTTATCAGAAATTGAATTTGGTAAATTACTCTTGTATCTTTTCCAAAGCACTAGACCTTTTGGGTTATCGCTTCAGCCGTCATTAGTTTTACTTCAAAAAACTCTTATACATATTGAAGGAATGGGTCGCCAAATATACCCTCAACTAGATTTTTGGGGAATAGCTGAGCCATACCTTGATAATTGGCTTAAAGAGCAATTTAATCCGTTAAAAATAAAAGATTATATTGTAGAAAATAAAGATGAATTAATAACGAGAGCTTCTGAAATGCCGAGCTTTATATATGAAACCCTAGATGAAATTAGAGGTTATGCTAAAAATAGAAGGTCGTATGAGGAAAAAATCCATAAGATGGAGATAGATCTGCAAAAACAAAAATACATCATAAGTTTCCTTCTAATAGGTATAATATCAGGGTGTGGTGCTTTTTTATTGCTCACATAGGAGGTTTATATGGGCTTAGGTGGAATAAGTATTTGGCAGCTTCTAATCATTTTATTTGTGGTGCTTTTAATTTTTGGTAGCGGTAAATTAAAGACTTTGGGATCTGACCTCGGATCAGGCCTTAAAAGCTTTAAAAAAGCTGTAAAAGAAGAAGATAAAGAAGAAAACAAACAAGACTAACAATTGCTTCAAATTGGTTTTTTAGAAATTGCTATTATCCTAATTATAGGATTATTAGTTATTGGTCCTGAGAGACTACCTGAACTTATCAAGAATCTTTTAAAATTTTATAAAAAAATTCAAAATCAGTTCACTGAATTTAAAAATAACTTCGAAGAAGATATTGGTGCTGATGATATTAAAAAAGATGTTTTTAATGAAATGCGGATGGAAGAATTAGAAGGCTTTGAGCAAAAAAAGAAAGATGAATAGCAGCTCAGTATCATCTCATCTGATAGAACTTAGATCTAGATTGATTAAAACATTAATTTGCATGGGGATTCTTACCATTATCGGATTACCCTTTGCTTCAGAAATTTATTCTTTTGTAGCATCGCCATTGATGTCTGTTTTACCTAGTGGAAGCTCAATGATTGCTACTGGAGTAAGCTCGCCATTTATGGCTCCTATAAAATTAACTCTATTTGTGGCGCTATTACTGAGCATGCCTTATTTCTTTTATCAAATGTGGCTCTTTATGTCTCCGGGTCTTTATAAAAATGAAAAAGGCTTAATTCTACCCTTAATGACATCAACAATTTTTTTATTTATAGCAGGTGTAGCTTTTGCATATTACGTTGTATGTCCAATCATCTTTAGTTTTTTTATAAACTCTGCTCCTGATTCGATTATTGTTATGACTGACATAAGTCAATATTTAAATTTTGTTCTTAGGGTTACTTTTGCTTTCGGAGTTGCTTTTGAGATGCCAGTAGCAACATATCTACTAATAAGATCTGGTATTGCAAAGAAAGACAAATTAAAGAAGGCGAGACCATACTTAATTGTATTATTTTTTATTTTAGGAATGCTTCTAACACCACCAGACATCTTTTCTCAGCTATTTCTAGCTATTCCAATGTGGCTTCTTTTTGAGCTTGGTCTTTTTATCTCAAAAGATAAAATCTAGAGACCAAGTCTTTTAGTCCAATCGTCATTATCAGGCCTCTTATTTTCTATAATTAGATTTACTAAGTCTCTACACGAAGATGAGACTATTAAATCATTAAAATTTGCATCTGTTATAAAACCTTCTTCAACTGCTTTTCTCATCCATGCTAGCAAATGGTCGTAATATCCCTCAGTATTTAGAAGTCCTATCGGCTTATTAATAAATCCTAGCTGATTGTTAGCCATTATCTCAGCCAATTCATCCAAAGATCCAACGCCACCAGGAAGCACTATAAATGCATCTGATCTTTTCATAAACTCATCCTTTCGATCTAATAGGTTTTTTGTAACTATTTGATTTTTAAGTCTTGGATTTACCAATTCAAGTTTATGTAAAGACTCAAGTCCAATTCCTATAGCATCCACTCCATTGTCTAGAGCTGCATCTGATACTATTTTCATCAGGCCAACATTACCGCCACCAAAGACAACATTTATTCCTTTTGCTGCAAGAATTTCGCCTATTTTTCTAGCATCTTCAGAATATCTAGGATTATTGCCATTATGGGCACCACAAAAAACTGATATATTTTTCATAATCAAATTAGGTTTTAAAATTAAACGTTACCGGTCCTTTGTTTATCAACGATATATTCATTGATGCTCCAAATTTCCCCTCTTTTACTAACTGGTGGCCTTTTTTAAATTGGTTCACAAATTCATCATACAGGAGTTTGGCTTTTTCAGGTTTTGCAGCCTTATGAAATGTTGGTTTATTGCCTTTATCTGTTATTGCAGATAGCGTAAATTGGCTAACTATTAAAACTTCCTCTTCTGTCTCTTTTAATGAACATGAGGCAATTCCATTTAAGCCATCAAGCATTTTAAAGTTAAGAAGCTTTTCAGACATCTTCTGAATTGACTCATTAGTATCATTGTCTTCGATACAAACAAATATTAATAGTCCGCCTTTAATTGCTGAAAATTCTCTATTCTCAATATGTACTTTGGCTTCAAGAACTCTTTGAACTAATGAAATCAATCTTTAATCGTCTTCTAGGCCTTGATCCCAATCTCCAAGAGATGCAAGTTTATTCATTTTGGCTCTGTGGGATAAAGCATCTTGTGAAATAAACATGTTTTCTGGTTTACCTCCCCAGGCTTTCAGTGCAGCAGCTTGAAGCGCTCTTCCATATGAAAAACTTAACTTCCATTCAAACCCACCTATTTTATTCATAGCATCTAAGTGTGCAGTTGCCAAAATATCAGATTGGCCTCCTGATAAAAAAGTAATTCCTGGAAGCTCTGGGGGAACGTTAGCAATCAAACAATCTAATGTTTTTCTTGCAACCTCATCAATGTCAGCTTGTTGATTAGAGTTGGAGCCTGATGTAACCATGTTTGGTTTTAATATTGTTCCTTTTATATTTACTTCATTATCAGCAAGATGCTTAAAGAGTGATTTCAAGGACCTATCTGATGCATCATAACAATCTTCAATTGAGTGAGAGCCGTCCATCAAGACTTCTGGCTCAACCATAGGAACCATTCCATTATCTTGAACAATTTTTGCATAATCAGCTAATGCTTTCATATTAGCGTCAATGCATTCTTGGGTTGGCATGCCATCGCCAATTTTTATAACAGCTCTCCATTTAGTGAATTTTGCTCCCAAAGAAACATATTCTTTCAATCTTTCATCTAAACCGTCTAAGCCAACAGTTACTGTCTCATCTAAATCACCAAAAGGTTGAAGTCCTTTATCAACTTTAATTCCAGGAAGGGCGCCTTGATTAGAAATAATATCAACGAGAGGAGTTCCGTCTTTTGCATTCTGTCTAATAGTTTCATCAAAAAGAATTACGCCACCGATATTATCTTTCATGCCTGAAGATCTAAATAACATTTCTCTATAATCTCTTCTATTATTTTCATTAGACTCAACTCCAATGCTATCGAATCTTTTGCCGCATGTTGGATTGCTCTCATCAGCAGCAAGGATACCTTTGCCCCCTGAAACAATATAAGACGCTATTTCTTCTAAAGTATTTAATGACATTACTATCTCCCTATCTGTATGTTTTAGCTTTTAAAGCCTGTATAGATGGTAAATCTTTTCCTTCCATAAATTCAAGAAAAGCTCCTCCGCCAGTTGAACAATATGATACATCATCTTTATTAATAAATTTGTTGATAGCAGATAAAGTCTCTCCACCTCCTGCTATAGAAAAACCATTTGATTTTGCTATTTCTTTAGATAACTCTTCTGTTCCCTTTGAAAAATAATCATTTTCAAATACTCCCAATGGCCCATTCCATAAAATAGTTTTTGAACCTAAAACTATATCTTTAATTTTTTCACTAACAAGCTGATCAAGAATCATTTCATTAATGCCAACATCAGAAATTCCTCTTTCACTAATATTTTTACCTTCAAAAGTCTCAGAAGTAATAACTTTTTCTGGCAGAATTACTTTACCTTGATCTAAAAGTTCCTTTGCAATAGTAACCATAGACTCCTCTATAAGAGATTGACCTACCTCATACCCTGCAGCTTTAATAAAAGTATTTGCTATCCCTCCACCAACAATAACGTGATCAGCCTTAGAGTTAATATTTTTAATAAGTTCTAATTTAGTTGAAACTTTTGCACCTCCAATAATAGCGGTATAAGGCTTTTGAGTATTATTTAATGCTTTAGTAAGTGCTTCGATTTCTTTTTCTAGCAGGATTCCTGAGCATGCTGCATTGGCATGAATAATGGATGAATGAGTAGATGCCTGCTCCCTGTGAGAAGTTCCAAATGCATCAAAGACATATAGATCTCCAAGATTACCAAGCTTATCTCCTAACTCCTCAGTATTTGCTTTTTCTCCATCAAAAAATCTTATATTTTCAAGTAATTGAATACTAGAATTTCCATGAAAAATTGCAGGATCTTCAATAGATTCAATTACTTCTACCCTCTGACCAAAAATCTCAGATGCAGCTTTGGCAACAGGCTTTAAAGAAAAAATTTCTTCATAAGTACCTTCTGTAGGCCTTCCAAGATGACTTACTAATAAAATTTTTGCGTCCTGATCTAAAGCATAATTTATAGTTGGAAGACATGCTTTTATTCTAGTTAGATCTTGAACATCTCCCTCTTTGATGGGGACATTCATATCAACTCTTATAACAAGATTTCTATTAGCAATATTTAATGAAGATAATTTAATCATTAACTAGTGATTTTGATAATTCAACAACATTTTCAGTTGTGAAACCAAAATGCTCAAGCAAAATATTAGCAGGAGCAGATTCACCAAAAGATTCGATGCCAAGGACTTTATCGCCCTTATTTAATATCTTGTACCAAGAATTAGGGTGTGATAACTCAACAACAAGAGCCGGCAATTCAGGCTTAATAACTTTTGATTGATAATCATCACTTTGTTCTAAAAATACATCCAAGCATGGCATTGAAATGATATTTGACTTAATTCCATGATCATTTAACAAAGCATCTGATGCATCAAGAACTAGCTGAAGTTCACTTCCAGATGCTATTAATGAGATAGATGCATCTTCCTCTTCTTGTATTAAGTAGCCTCCGTTTTCAATTGCATTTATCTGCTCTTTATCTCTGGTTATAGCACTGGTATTTTGTCTGCTTAAAACCAAGCACGTTGGAGAAGTTTCAGAAATAACAGCATTTTTCCAAGCTATGGATGTTTCAACAAGATCAGCGGGCCTCCAATTATAGAGGTTTGGAGTAGATCTCAATGTAACTAAGTGCTCTACAGGTTGATGAGTAGGGCCATCTTCTCCTAAAGCTATAGAATCATGTGTATAAACAAATATATTTGGTAATTGCATTAGAGCAGACAGTCTCACTGCATTTCTAGCATAATCAGTAAATACTAGGAAAGTCGCACCATATGGTTTAATGCCCCCATGAAGAACCATTCCATTCATAATTGCAGACATCCCAAACTCTCTAACGCCATAATTTATATGATTACCAGTAGGATTTTCATTTGAAAATGTTGAGCTTGATTTAGTGAAAGTATTATTTGAGGGGGTCAGATCAGCTGAACCACCAACTAGTTCTGGAAGCTCTTTAACAAAAAAATCTAAGCATACCTGAGATGCTTTTCTTGTTGCCATTGAGCTATTTTCTTCATCACACTGATTAAGAAAATCACTAAATTTTTTATCAAAATCTACTGGCATCTTCGAAGCAATTCTTCTATTTAGCTCTTTATGCTTTTCAGGATTGGTGGATTTATATTCCTCCATTTCAGCATTCCATGATTCATTTAAGCTTGCTCCTTTAGACTTATGATCCCAAAAATCATAAATTGACTGTGGTAATTCAAAAGGTGCATGCTCCCAACCAAGAGCTTCTCTAGTTTTTAAGACTTCTTCTTCACCAAGAGGTGCGCCATGAACATCTGAAGTTCCAGATTTATTTGGAGACCCAAAACCAATAGTTGTTCGACAGAAAATCATAGTTGGTTTTTCAGTCTCATTTTTTGCTGAAACAATTGCTTGATCTATTTCTTCAACGTTGTGGCCATCTACTTCTATGGTTTGCCAACCATAACTATCAAATCTCATTACCGTATCATCGGTAAACCAATTTTCTATCTCTCCATCAATTGAGATTCCATTCTGATCATAAAAGCAAATTAGTTTTCCTAAATTATGTGTTCCAGCAAAAGAACATGCTTCATGAGATATACCCTCCATTAGACACCCATCACCCAAGAATGCGTAAGTAAAGTGATTAACAGGTGAGTGATGATCAGAATTAAATTCTGCTGCAAGTATTTTCTCTGAAATTGCCATCCCAACTGCATTGGCAATCCCTTGGCCTAATGGTCCTGTAGTAGTTTCGACTCCACAATCAAGATCATATTCAGGATGACCAGGTGTTTTGGATTTTAACTTTCTAAAATCTTTAAGATCATCCATAGAAATTCCATAGCCCGTTAGATGTAATAGACTATATAAAAGCATTGATCCATGTCCATTAGATAAAACAAAACGGTCTCTATTAAACCAGTGCGGGTTTAATGGATTATGATTTAAATGATTTTTCCATAAAGCTGTTGCTATTTCAGCCATACCCATTGGCATTCCAGGATGACCAGAATTTGCTTTTTGTACAGCATCTATAGAAAGAAATCTTAAGGCGTTAATAGGTTCGGAATGTTGCATTTTTCCCCACTTTTTAGATTTAAACAAATAATAATAGTATTAAAAGTAAATTAATAGATTAAATATGATTTTTTGCTATAAAATAATCATTAAACTGATTTATCTTTTTTTATACATATTTTTGTCTCAAAAAAGCTAACTTTGAATAATAATTATTATTACTAATCGGAGGTAATTAAATGAGTTATATATTTACATCTGAATCAGTTTCTGGTGGTCATCCAGATAAAGTTTGCGATCAAATTTCAGACGCAATATTAGATGCTTATCTATCATTAGATCCCAATAGCAGGGTTGCTTGTGAAACAATGATAAAAAATAATATGGTCTACATTGCAGGAGAAATTACTTCTACAGGTAGTCCTGATCTTGAACCAATTGTAAGAAAAACCATTAATGATATCGGATACAACAATGATGCGTATGGCTTTAATGGAGATACGTGCGATTTTACTAACCTGGTATTTGAGCAATCTCCAGATATTTCTCAAGGTGTAACTGAAGGCGAGGGAGAAAACTTAGAGCAAGGAGCTGGTGACCAAGGTCTAATGTTTGGCTATGCTTGTAAAGAAACTGATTCGCTAATGCCTCTTCCAATAGATTTATCTCACAAGCTTGTTAAAAGACAGGCTGATGTAATGAAAAGTGGTGAAATTTCATGGCTTAGACCTGATGCAAAAAGTCAGGTAAGTGTAATTTATTCAGATGATGGAAAAACTATTGAAGGCTTGTCTGCCGTTGTCTTATCAACACAACATGATGAAGATGTCACACAAGATGAAATCAAAGCGGAGGTTATGGAAAAAATAATTAAGCCAGTTGTTCCAGAAGCGTGGCTTTTAGATTCTACAAGTATATATATTAATCCAACAGGTAAATTTGTAATTGGAGGTCCAGTGGGAGATTGTGGACTAACAGGTAGAAAGATTATTGTTGACACCTATGGTGGCATGGCCCGACATGGTGGAGGCGCATTTTCTGGCAAAGATCCATCTAAAGTTGATAGATCTGCTGCCTATGCAGCAAGATATGTTGCAAAAAATATAGTTGCAGCTGGGCTTGCTGACTATTGCGAGATACAAGTCTCATATGCAATTGGAGTTGCAAAACCAACATCTATTCATGTTGAAACTTTTAATAGTGAAAAAATCTCAAAGGAAGCCATTGTAAAAATTGTTGAAGAAGAATTTGATTTAAGACCAAAAAGTTTGATTAATATGCTCGATTTAAAAAAGCCAATATATTTACCAACAGCTGCCTATGGTCATTTTGGAAGAACAGATATTGATCTTTCATGGGAAAGAACTGACAAAGCTGCAGATATTGCACAATAAATATTAATAAGGAAAGTAAAAATGGATAATGATTATAAAGTAGCTGATATTAATCTTGCAGAATTTGGTAGAAGAGAAATTTCGCTAGCCGAAAATGAAATGCCAGCTTTAATGGCTTTAAGAGACAAATATCGTGATGAGCAGCCTCTTGCTGGTGCAAAGATAATGGGTTGCATTCATATGACAATTCAAACAGCCGTCTTAATGGAAACTCTTGTTGATCTTGGTGCAGAGTTAAGATGGTCGTCGTGTAATATTTTCTCTACTCAAGATCATGCTGCTGCTGCTATGGCAGCTAAAGGCATACCTACCTTTGCATGGAAGGGAGAAACTGAAGAGGAGTATGAATGGTGTATAGAACAAACTATTTGTAAAGATGGTGAACCATGGGATGCGAATATGATTCTTGATGATGGAAGCGATCTTACTTCCATGGTTCATGCAAAATTTCCAGATATGCTTGAGAATATTCATGGTGTTTCTGAAGAAACAACTACTGGAGTGCATAGACTCAAAGAGATGCTTGAAAAAGGTGAGCTTAAAATTCCAGCTATTAATGTTAATGATTCGGTGACTAAGGCCAAGAATGATAATAAATATGGTTGCAGGCATAGTCTTAATGATGCAATTAAGAGAGGCACCGATATGTTATTGTCAGGTAAAAAAGGTTTAGTAATAGGCTATGGCGATGTTGGTAAAGGCTCTGCAGCTAGCCTTGCTCAAGAAGGAATGATCGTAAGCGTTGTTGAATCAGATCCAATCTGCGCGATGCAGGCTTGTATGGATGGTTTTGCGGTTGTCTCCTGTTATAAAGATGGTGTTGTTACAAGGAATCCTAACGATATAAATATGCAAGTTATGGGTGATATTGATCTTGTAGTTACGACCACTGGCAATGTAAATGTTTGTGATTCTGCTATGTTAACAACTCTTAAAAATACTGCTGTTGTTTGTAACATTGGCCATTTCGATAACGAGATAGATACAGCTTTTTTAAGAGATGAGTTTTATTGGGATGAAATTAAACCTCAAGTTCATAGAATTTTTAGAGATACAAAACCAGAAGGAACACCTGATCTTTCAAGCAAAAACTATATTATCCTTTTAGCTGAAGGACGACTAGTAAATCTTGGTAATGCAACTGGTCACCCAAGTAGAATTATGGATGGATCTTTCGCAAACCAGGTGTTAGCTCAAATACATTTATTTAAGCAAGGTTTTGCTAATATAAATGATGAGGACAGAAAAAAGGAAATGATTACTGTTGAAGTCCTCCCCAAAAAACTTGATGAAGAAGTTGCTTCTTTAATGGTTGCAGGTTTCGGGGGTGTCGTCACCAAGCTTACAAAAGATCAAGCTGATTACATTAATGTTCCTCAAGAAGGTCCATTTAAAGAAGAAAGCTACAAATATTAGTCTTAATTTGTGCAATTATGGGCATAATTGCCCATAATACGCACTATGAATTTAATCAAAATCATATTTAGTTTACTAATCTTAGCTACCTTAACAAGCTGCGGTGTAAAAGGCCCTTTGGTTAATTCATCTATTATTACAAAAATACAATGAATACATTTAAATACATAGATGGAAGATTGCATTGTGAAGGCGTTGATCTTTCAATGCTTGGAGAAACATATGGGACTCCTTCGTATGTTTACTCTAAAAAAACCATTCAAGAAAATGCTAAAGCATATGTAAATTCATTTACCGACAGCGATAACCTGGCTTGTTTCGCAGTTAAATCACTGAGTAATTTATCAATACTTAATATCATTAAAAATAGTGGGTGTGGATTTGATATTGTTTCGGGTGGTGAGCTTCATAGGGTCCTATCAATTGGTGCAGATCCTAAGAAAGTTATCTTTTCTGGAGTAGGTAAAACAAAGAAAGAGATAGAGCAAGGAATTAATAGTGGTATCTTATCTTTTAATGTTGAATCTGAATCTGAGCTATACAGAATTGAAAAAGTTGCAGATGAAATTGGATCGCCTGCACCTATTTCTATAAGAATCAATCCTGATATTGATTCGGGCGGCCACGATTATATAACTACTGGGAGAAAAGGTGATAAATTTGGAATATCTGAAACAAAAAAAATTATTGATTTATGTAATCATGCTCACCAAGCAAAGCATCTTAAAATAGTAGGACTTGCCTGTCACATAGGATCACAAATTCTTGATCTTGACGGCTTTATTAAATCAGCTGATAAAATTTTTGAGTTAGCTGATGAATTAGCAAATTTTGATATTTCACTAGAGTTCTTAGATCTTGGCGGGGGTCTGGGTATTTCATATGAAGACGAAGTGCCACCTTCACCTTTCGATCTTATTTCATGTCTTGAAGAAAAATTTAAAAGCAGAAAAGAAAGATTAATCTTAGAGCCAGGAAGAAGCATATCTGCAAATGCAGGGATTCTTCTAACACAAGTTGAATATATCAAAGATAATTTCTTAATTGTTGATGCGGCAATGAATGATCTTTTGCGACCCTCGCTCTATAAAGCACATCATGATGTATGCAATGTAATAGATAAAAAAGATAATTTAAAGAAATGGAATATTGTTGGCCCAATATGTGAATCATCTGATTTTCTAGCTAAAAATATTTCTCTAGATGTGAATGAAGATGATTTAATTGCTATTAAAAATGCTGGTGCATATGGTTTTGTTATGGCATCAAACTATAACTCAAGGCCAAAAGCCTGCGAAATTCTTATCGATGGAAATGAGTCAAAGATTATTCGAGAAAGAGAGACACTTGATGATCTTCTTGAAAAGGAGAGGATTGTAAATGATTAGTTTTGATAAGATGCATGGCAATGGTAATGATTTTATTGTTCTCAATTCAATAGATAATACTCATAAATTGTCAAAATCGAGAATTAAGAAACTGTCTGATAGAAATTTTGGCATTGGATTTGATCAAGTAATTTTAATTGGCCCTCCAACTAAAGATAGTTTTGATTTTTCAATAAGATTCTTTAATGCAGATGGTGGTGAGGCATCAATGTGTCTAAATGGAATAAGGTGTGCTGCTGCATATGTCTGGCGAAACAATTTTGCCCCTAAGAAGATTATTAAGTTTAAAACTAAAAATAGGATTGTGGTTTGTGAGCCATACAAAAATCAGGTTAAGGCGACACTCCAGATTCCGTCTATATATATTGATACTAAATTAGATAAAAAAATCGCAAAATTAACTTCTGATAAATTTAGTCTGGTTGATGCAGGAAATATGCATCTTTGTATTAAATCAACTTCAGTAAAAAATAAAGATCTTAATTCAATATATAAAAACCTTGAAAAACTAATCAAGCCTCTAGGATTTAATTTATCAATATATAAACTATCCAAGAAAATTGCTGATATGAGGACTTATGAAAATGGTGTTGGTGAAACTTTTTCATGTGGATCTGCAGCTTTAGCCGTTGCTTCATTATGCATTCAAGATAAATTCAAGACTATATCCCCTGGTGGAGAATTAAATTTCATTAAAAAAAATAATGCTAATATAGAAATGATGGGTCCAGCTAAATATATATATTCAGGAAACATAAATGTCTAATAAGTTAGATGCGAAAGATGTTGAGCTTTTTTTACTTGATAATTTAGATTTTTTTGAATCGAGAGAGTCTCTTCTAAGTGAAATGAAATTTAAAGACTCAACGAGCTCTGCATCGTCCTTGCTGGAAAGGCAAATATATAAGCTCAGAGATGAACAAAAAGATTTAATGGGTCTTTTAACTTCTTTTATTGAAACTGCACAGCTAAATGAAGATTTATTCAACAAATCGAAGGAGTTAACTTTGTCTATTCTAGATGCATCAAATAAAGATGAAGTTATAGGTGCCGTTCAAAATGATTTCACAAAAAGTTTTAATATTAATAATTGTCAGTTAAATTTTTATTCAAATTCAGAAATAGATAATATAGAAAAAGAGACTGGTATGTCATTTCATAAAGGTGCCATCCATTGTGGATCATTTTCAAGTGAAAAAATGGAATTTCTTTTTGAAGACAGCAAAGTTGAATCAGCTGTCATAGCTGTTTTGGTCAACAAAACTGAAATTGGATTGCTTAAGCTTGGGAGTTATGAAAGAACTAGATATCTTGGTGATGAAGATACGACATTCATAGAATATATTAGAGATATCTTAGAAAAAAAATTTCAATCAATAGACAGCCTTAATGCCTGAAAAATATTTTGTTTATAAAGATATAGGGCTTTATATAAATTATATTTCTGAAGTTAAAAATCTCTCAAAAAATACCTCTAATTCATATCAAAGGGATCTTAGAAAATTATCTAAATATTTAGAGTCCATAAATATTGCAACCTATCATGAGATAGATGATGCCATATGCTCTGGCTGGCTTGGGAGTCTTTATGCATTGGAAAATAATCCGAGAAGCATCCAAAGACATCTATCATCCGCAAAAGGTTTCTTTAAATTTCTTAAAAAAAACTCTTTAATTGATTCATCACCCTTTGATTTAATTACAGCCCCCAAGTCACCCACTTATTTACCTGAGGTTCTATCGCCTGAAGATGTAAGCCAGTTACTAAATTTTAAGCCTTCTGATTCTTTAGAAATAAGAGATCTTGCCATTGTTGAACTTATGTACTCATCAGGATTAAGGGTTTCTGAGACTGCAAATATTAATTTAGAAGACTTCGAAGAAGAAATGTCTTTTCTTAGAGTTTTGGGTAAAGGTTCTAAAACAAGGCTTGTGCCCATTGGCAGATATGCTAAAGCAGCTATAGACAACTGGATTTTAGAAAGATCAAAATTCTCAAATGAATCTAATGCACTATTTATAAATTTAAAAGGCTCAAGGCTTACTATACGTAGTATTCAACTAAGATTAAAAAGATTAGCTTTAAAACAAGGACTTCCTCCAATTCATCCACATATGTTAAGACATAGCTTTGCAACTCATATGCTAGAATCCAGCGGCGATCTCAGAACTATCCAAGAACTATTGGGTCATAGTTCATTATCTACAACACAAATTTATACTAAGTTAGATTATCAACATCTTGTCAAAATATATGATCAAGCCCATCCCAGAGCAAAAAAATGAATAGGAAAATCAAAATGATTACTTTTGATCTCGATGATACTCTTTGGGATAACAGACCCACGATCACAAATGCAGAAATTGAAACCAGAAAATGGATAGAAACCAGAGTTGGAAGTATTAATTGGGGAGATTTAAATGATTTTCTTCTTCTTAGAGAAGCCTTAATTGAAAAAGATGAAAGTATTGCTTGGGATATAAGTAAGCTGAGAATTGAAATTTTTAAAGAAAAAATGAAAGGTCTAGGTTCATCATATGATATTCAGAAACTTGCAGAAGATGCCTTCGACTTTTTTCTTAAAAAAAGACATGAGATTAAATTATTTCCTGGTGTGGAAGTTGTTATTAAAAATCTTTCAAAAAATTACACCCTAGGAGTTCTTACTAACGGTAATGCTGATATTTATAAATTAAATATTGGTAAATATTTCAAATTTTCAATTAGTTCATTAGAAGCTCAAAATAGTAAGCCCAATAAAAGTCATTTTGAACTAGCTAAAAACTATCTTGCAAACTTAGCATATAATGAAATGCTTCATATTGGAGACCATCAAATTAATGACATCTTGGGCGCACATTCTCTTGGTATTAATGTTTTATGGTTTAATAACAACGAAGCTTCATGGAATCAAAATTTTAAAAAACCAGAAGAGTTTTCTAATTGGCAAAACCTAGAAAACATTATTAAGGAAAAATATGAGTCAAGATGAACTTACAAAAGCCATAATTAATATTATTAATAAAGAACTTGGTGTGGTAAAAGAAATTCTTCCTAAAGACCTTTTAAAAAATTTACAAAAAGTTATTAGTCCTGAATTAGAAAACCTAATTGAAAAAAGTGGTTATGTTTCTAAATCTAAGTACAAAGCACTTGAGAGATTAGCTCAAGAATTAGAAGATAGAATAGTTGATCTTGAAAAGAAAATTAAAGAGTAAGAATATACTTTGATAGCTCTTTGATATCATTTTCAGACAGAGCAGCCGCCTGTGCATACATAAGGGCGCTTTGAGGACCTCTCTCAATATTGTTCTTATATTCATTTAGTGCTGAAGCAATATATTCACTAGTCTGCCCTTTAAAAGATGGTCCTATTCCACCCTCACCCTTTGCTCCATGACAAGCAATACAGCCAGCATAAAGTTTAGTGCCTTTGGATGCAGTGTCGCTATCGGCGATAGTTGCAACCTCACCACACTCCTGACCTTCAATACAAATATTTACATTAAGATGGATTCTCTCAATGACAGATTCATCATATTTTTTTCCATTAAAGAGAAATATTGCACATAAGGGTAAAATATATAAGTAGTATTTATTTTTCATATTATTCCTATGAGTTTGGTCTTTGAAGTTCAATAACGTGATCAACAACTTTTAACATGTCACTAAAAGAGCCTTTCGACTGAATTACATATGTTCCATCAACAATAATCATTGGTACAGCTGAGATTTTTAACTGTTTTGCATATTTTATGCCCCTATTAACTCTTTGTTTAACTGAAAAGGAATTAAGATATTGCTCAGTAACTTCTGGTGCAATACCAAATTTTTCTAAGAACTCTTTAATTGCTTTTGTATTTTGAAGAAAGTTTCCTTCCTTGTGTATTGTTACAAATACAGCGGAGTGGGTTGATGGATCCAGTTTTAAAGCCTCAATTGTATAAAAAAGTGCAGCATGTAATTGATGAATGCCTCCCCATGTAATTGGCATTTTTGTTAGCTTGGTATCAGAGTCTAAATTTTCTTTCCAACTATTAATTGCAGGCTCAAAAGAATAACAATGTGCACAGCCGTACCAGAAGGACTCAGTTACTTCAACGATACCATCTTTTTTTACAGGTAAAGGATTGTCTACTAACACATAGTCTCTGCCTAACTTATATTCAGCACTTAATGAAAGTGCTAAAAGAGCTATAAATGAAAATCTAGTTAATTTTGTAAGTAATTTTATCATTTGTATAAACCATGCATGTAATTGGCTAATGCATCTATTTCATTATCAGTAAGATTCTCTGCTATTGATTGCATTACTAAAGATTGCTCACCAGCATTTCTTTCTTTTGATCTGTATGCTTTTAAAGATGAAACTAAATATCCAACTTGCTGCCCAGCTACCGCTGGATAATTGGCAAGATTATTGCCATCACCATATACTGAATGACACGATGTGCATGCAGGTATCTGTTTTTTAATATCGCCAAATCTGTAAAGCTTTGTACCAAGCTCTAATAATTCAGTATCATTTTTTGCCTTACCGCCTGTTGAAACATTTGAGCTATAGAAAGCAGCTATATCTAATAGATCTTTGTCGCTTAAAGATTGCAAGTAAGGTGTAACCGTCATCATCAGAGCATTGTTTCTTTCTCCGCTCCTAAAATATTTTAACTGCTCATATAAGTATTTTTCATTTTGGCCAGCAATTTTAGGCCAATCCGAATTAATGCTATTTCCATCTTCACCATGACATGCAGCACAGGACTGCACTAGAGCAGCGCCTTTAGATGCATCACCGGATACAAATCCTTTGGGCATATCATCTGGCCCTAATGATTTTTCTGCAGCATTGGTACTAAATGCCAAAAAAAATGTAGCTGTTAATATCAAAAATGATTTCATAAAACTTAATAAGTGTGTCTTTGTGATGTGTATTATAAACATAGGTTGGTATGATATAAACGATTATATGAAAAACCTTTTTAAAGATACTAAATTCATGCTTGGTGTAACTAAGTATAAAAATCTACCAGAAGATGTGGGTGATGAGATTCTTTTGGCAGGAAGGTCTAATGCTGGGAAATCGAGTGCCCTTAATGCTTTAACAGGCAACCCAAAATTAGCAAGAATTAGTAAGACTCCAGGAAGAACAACAGAGATTAATTTTTTTAAAGTAAATGATTCGCTTAAGTTAGTTGATTTACCAGGATATGGATTTGCCAAATCAAGCTCATACAAAAGAAAGGACTGGGCGCCCCTTCTAGAAGAATACTTTGCAAGAAGGGAGTCACTTAAGGCAGTTGTTATTTTTATGGATATTAGGCATCCATTAAAAGACCGCGACAAGGATATGATTGCTTTATGCAACAGCGAAAATATTCCTTTTATACCGGTATTAACCAAAAGCGATAAGCTATCTAATAACCAAAAAAATAAAGCCCTTTCTCAAGTAAATAAAAATATGATTGGTGTAGAAGCCATAGCAGTCTCTTCAAAAGATATTACTGGTTTTGACAAGCTATCAAAGGAAATACTAAACTTTTCAAGTGCTTGAATACCAAAAACAAAACTGTCAATTAACCTTAAGAGAAGGCTTGGAATGCTATTATCAGTCTTTTCCTGAGTCAAAAGAGATACTCAAAGATAGTCCTGAATCAGGATATCTTTTGCGTAATCATGATTGCACTCATGTCATTTTTGGTCTTGATATATCAATTGATCAAGAAGCTATATTAGACACATGGGTCTTATGGGGCTCTTCATTCAAGTGGAAGTACCTTATGAGCTATGCAAAACTTCCACAAATTAAAGATCTTCAGAAAAGACTTTTTAATGAATTTGGGATTAAAGGATTTCTAAGTCTTTACTGGAATACTATTGGCATAAAAAGAAAAGTTTTTTTTAGGGCTCGAAAAATGAAAAAAAAGTGGCCTTTTCAAATGCCAAAGGAATATTTAGATATAAAAATATCAGATCTAAGAGAAATGCATGGCATTAATATACTTTCAGCAGAAGAATTAAATTACAAACCAACCCAATGGTCTGGATCTATAAGTAAATAAATATTTAGTGTGCTTCGTTCCAATTTTTTCCTATTGCTGCGTCTGCAATGAGAGGAATATCTAGTTTTACGGCATTCTCCATCATATCCTTCACTAATTTCAAAACTTCCTCTGCATTTGTTTTAGGTGTTTCAAAAATCAATTCATCATGGACCTGCATTATCATTTTTGTTTGAGGTAACTCTTTATTCAAAAAGGAATTAATATCAATCATGGCTTTTTTGATTATGTCTGCTGCGGATCCTTGCAAAGGAGCATTAATAGCAGCTCTCTCTGCTGCTTGCCTTCTCAAACCATTAGCTGCATTAATTTCGTTAAGATACAAACGCCTACCCATAAGGGTTTCAACAAACATATCTTCTTTGGCTTGGGCTTTTGTGTTAGCCATATAATCTTTTACGCCTGTATATCTTTCAAAATAAGTATCTAAATATTTTTGTGCATCTGCTCTTGGTATATCTAATTGTCTAGTTAGTCCAAAAGCTGACATTCCATACATTAAACCAAAATTAATTGCTTTTGCACTTCTTCTATGATCATCGGTTACATTTTCTATTTTTACTCCAAAGACTTCAGCTGCTGTTGAAGAATGGACATCTAATCCCTTTTTAAAAGCATTTGTGAGATTCTTATCTTTTGAAAGGTGAGCCATAATTCTCAACTCAATCTGAGAATAATCTGCAGATATCAGTACATTTTCTTTTTCAGGTATAAAAGCTTCTCTTATCCTTCTTCCCTCTGCAGTTTTAATTGGTATATTTTGTAAATTAGGCTCTGTTGATGAGAGCCTTCCAGTTGAAGTAATGGCTTGTTGATAAGATGTATGAATTCTAAGTGTAACAGGGTTCTCGATTTTAATAAGGCTATCTGTATATGTTGATTTAAGTTTTGCCAAAGTTCGATATTGAAGAATAATTTTTGGTAGCTCATATTCTTCAGATAATCTTTGAAGGGTTTCTTCATTTGTTGATGGTTGACCTTTTGGAGTTTTCTTAAGAACTGGTAACTTTAATTTCTCATACAAGACTTCTAAGAGTTGTTTAGGTGAGTCTAAATTAAATTCTTCTCCGGCAATTTTGAATGCTTGAGAACTCAAATCTGATATTTTTTCTGCAAGCTCTTCTGAGTGTGCGGCTAACTTAGCTTTATCAATTTTTGCTCCATTTTGTTCAACATTTGAAAGAACATGAACAAGCGGGTACTCAATCTCTTTTAGCAACTTCCTTTGTGTTGGCTTGTCTTCAAGAAGCTCCTCAAGTTTGTTAAAAAGTCTTAGAGTAATATCAGCATCTTCTGCTGCATAATTAGTTGCGATATCAATTTCAACCTTTGAAAAACTGATTTGTTTTGATGCTGTTCCAGCAACATCACCGTACTTTATTGTTTCATAATCAAGATAATATGAAGCTAACTTATCCATGCCATGTCTAGTTGCAGTACTGTTAAGAACGTAAGACATTAACATGGTATCTGCGTGGAATTTATCCAACTGAATTTTATGCCTTGATAAAATTGGTATATCAAATTTTAAATTCTGGCCAATAGCTTTTTCTTTGTTCCTTTCTATGGCCGTTCCAATTATATCTATGACTAATTCAAGACTTGATTGTTTAGGACAGTCTTCGTAATTATGGCCTATTGGTATATAACATCCAGCTCCCTCTTTTACAGATAATGATATGCCAACAAGATTTGCAGTAATTGTATCCAATGAATCTGTTTCAGTATCTATTGCAAAAACCTTGCATTCATCGAGTTTCTT
This sequence comes from uncultured SAR86 cluster bacterium, assembly GCA_902591565.1. Lineage (GTDB taxonomy): Bacteria > Pseudomonadota > Gammaproteobacteria > Magnimaribacterales > D2472 > SCGC-AAA076-P13. Next base: position 141,715 of record CACJBC010000001.1, read on the forward strand.
TGCCCAAGCTTTTAATTGATCTTCTTTTAAAACAGTCTCGTAGTTTTTATTTATCTCTTTTAAGGCCTCTTTATTATCTAATTGTTTTGAGTTTTTATCTGCAGATTCTTTTGAGGAATTTTTTGACATTGGCTTGAACTCCAATTCTGCAAAAAGCTCATCAAGCCTCTCTTGATTTGCGTTAAGCTCAAGCAAACTATCAAATTCCAGACCCAAATCAACATCTTGTTTTAAAGATACAAGTTCTACATTTCTATCTAAATCAGCAAGAGAATTACGAAGGTTTTCTCCAACTACACCCTTAATGGATTCAGCATTAGCTTTTATACCATCTAAGTTTTTATATTGATTTAGCCACTTAGCTGCTGTTTTTTGACCAACCTTTGGAACTCCTGGAATATTGTCAGAGGTATCTCCAACTAGAGCAAGCATATCTCTGATTTGATTTGGCTGAACACCAAATTTATCAAATACTTTTTCTTCAGTATAAATTTGATGTGTCATTGTATTCATAATTGTTGTATGAGGATCCTCAACCAACTGCATCAGATCTTTATCTAAAGAGGAAACAACTGCTTTATATTTTTTTTCTTTTGACTTCTTTACCAAAGTTGCAATTACATCATCTGCTTCAACTCCTGAAATCTCAATCAGAGGAAATCCTATTGCTTTACATATTTCTTTTAGCGGCACCAGCTGATCCCTCAAATCATCAGGCATAGGTGGTCTATTAGCTTTGTATTCTTTATAAATTTCACTTCTAAAGGTTTTTCCTTTAGCATCAAAAACAACAATAATTGGTGAGCCTTCACTGTCTTTTTTTAAAGTCATCAACATATTTGTGACTCCTTTAATTGCTCCTGTGGGCTGCCCTTTTGATGTGCTTAGAGGTGGCATAGCGTGATAGGCGCGATATAAATATGAAGAGCCATCAATTATAAATAATCTATCTTTCATATTAATTTAATTTCCTATCTAAGGTGTATTCTGCAAGAGTATTTCTTATACTATTGTAAAACTATCAATTTTTATGTTTAAACGCCTTAAAAACTATACTATTTCAGTGTATCAAAACTATTTTGAAATAGCCTCATGTTTAGGTGCAAGTTTGATAATTATATTAGCAATTTTTATGGATTATATTTTAGGTCTTCAAGCTTGTCCGATGTGCATGATGACAAGATACCTTTTTGGTGTAATTTCTGTTATTGCATTCTTAGGCTTCTTAATTAAAAAAATATATTTATTAGATAAGCTTCTCATAGTTTTGACGTCAGTTTGCGGACTTGCTGTCACAGGAAAACAAATCTATCTACAAAACCTTAGCCCAGAAGAAATTAGTAACTTGCCAATGAGTTGTGGCATGCCGTTAGAAACACAAATAGAATATTTTGGTTTTTTTGGAGGTATTGCTAATGCTTACAAAGGTGGGCCAGCATGTGCTGAAGTTAATTGGAGTTTCATTTTTAACTTTGCAGAATGGGGTTTTTTATTCTTCTTAATTTTCTTAATATCTTCAGTACTTAAATTATTTAGAATATAAATTAATCGATTTTGTAACAAAACTACAAGCATAATCGCTTATAAAGCCTTTATTTTAGGGATTTTTTATCGTATTTGACTACTATATGATCCTAATATCTAATTCACTACAAATATGTAAAATTTTTACAAGTATATATAATGGTTTTAATAGGGTCAGAATTAACTATGAATGAAACTAATACGGCACAAGCATTTCATCTAAATAATGAAAAATTAATTGCTCATGCTGTAAAAAATAATGAGGGTATTATTGCTAGTAATGGTGCTTTTGCTACATCTACTGGAACTAGAACAGGTAGAAGTCCCAACGATAGATTTATTGTAGATGAGCCTACAACATCAAGCCTTATTGATTGGGGGGAAATTAACAAACCCTTCAGTTCAGAAAAATTTGATTTACTTTGGGATAAGGTTGATAGCTATCTTTCAAATAGAAATAGATATATCTCTCATCTTCATGTTGGCTCACATCAAGAACACTATTTACCAATAAAAGTAACTACAGAAACAGCGTGGCATGGTTTATTTGCAAGATTAATATTTGTTGTTCCAAATGAATTTAATCCGTCAAAAAAAGAGGAATGGGAGATTCTAAGTGCCTCTAACTATGAATGTATCCCCGAAAAAGATGGAACCAACTCAGAAGCTTGTGTGATTATAAATTTTGAAAAAAGAAAAGTTTTGCTTGCTGGTATGAAGTATGCAGGTGAGCTTAAAAAATCTATGTTTTCTGCTCAAAATTTTTTATTACCTGAAAAAGATGTACTCCCAATGCACTGTTCAGCTAATGTAAATTCCGATGGTAAAGTGGCTCTCTTTTTTGGACTATCAGGAACTGGCAAAACTACACTATCAGCAGATCCAACCTGTTCATTAATTGGCGATGATGAGCATGGGTGGGGGCAAGGTTCTGTATTTAATTTTGAAGGAGGGTGTTATGCTAAAACAATAGACCTCTCTGAAAAAAATGAACCTGTTATTTATAAAGCTATCAAGCATGGTAGTGTAATTGAAAATGTTTTCTTAAATGAAGCTGGCGAACCTGATTATTACAACACCACCATATCTGAAAATGGAAGATGTTGTTATCCAAGATCTCATATTGAAGATGCTATAGAAGAGAATGCAGCTGGTGAACCTGAAACAGTAATTTTCCTAACTTGTGATTTAACTGGGCTCATACCACCGGTTTCAATTCTCTCAAAAGAAGCAGCAGCCTACCATTTTCTAAGCGGATATACCGCTAAAGTTGGTTCAACAGAAATGGGATCAAGCTCATCTATTGAATCCACTTTTTCAACATGTTTTGGCGCACCTTTTTTTCCAAGACCAGCTGGAGTGTATGCTGATTTATTAATGAAAAGAGTTGAAGCTTACGGCTCTAAAGTTTTCCTTGTAAATACTGGGTGGACTGGAGGTCCATATGGCATTGGTTCAAGATTTGATATTCCTACAACAAGAAGAATTGTTAATGCTATTCAAAACGGTGAGCTTAATAATGTTGAGACTCAACATATTGCAGGCCTTAATTTAGATGTTCCAACAAATGTTGACGGAGTTGAAAGCAAGCTTTTAAATCCAATTGAGACATGGAAAGACGCTGAAAGCTATCAAGCGTACTTAAAAGAATTGGTTCAAAAATTCCAAAATAACTTTGAAAAATTTGATGTTGGACATGATATTATCTCTGCAGGACCAAAATTTTAGAGATAACTGTGGATTTCCACAACTTATTAGAAAATCTTAATCAACAATCTTTTTTCTCAGACCTGATAATTGAAAGAGGTATTGAAAAAGAATCGCTAAGAGTTACGAAAGATGGATATATTTCAAAAACAGGGCATCCAGAAACCCTTGGATCTTCATACACAAACCCGTCAATAACAACAGACTTTGCAGAGTCGCTTATTGAAGTCGTAACGCCAACCTATACAACTGTCGATGAGCTATATGAAAATCTAACCACAATTCATTTCTTTATAAATAAAAATTTAAAAAATGGAGAAATGTTATGGCCTTTATCCATGCCACCAAAAATTGAGGATGAATCAGATATAAATATTGCAACATATGGAAAAAGCAACATGGCTAAGCTTAAACATATTTATCGAAAAGGTCTTGCAATAAGATACGGTAAGACAATGCAATGCGTTTCAGGTATACATTATAATTTTTCTGTATCTGATAAAACTTTAAAGCAACTTGGATATTCATCACAAAATGAGAAAAATAAAGCTTATCTAAATTTAATCAGAAATTTTAAAAGGTTGTTTTGGTTTGTATTAATTGAATTTGGTAACTCTCCTGTAGTTAATAAATCTTTTGTTGCTGGCAGAGCTAATGATTTGGATCTGCTCAATGAGGCTGATTTATTTAAGCCCTATGCCACTTCATTAAGAATGAGTGATATAGGCTATCAAAGCAAAGCTCAAAAAAATCTAAACTTTAAATACAATGATCTTGATGGATTTTTATCTGAACTAAGAAGTGCAATAGTGAATCCTTATCCTGAATTTGAAGATCTTGGGCTAAAAGATATCAATAATGAGTTTCAACAAATATCTAGTGGTATTTTACAGATTGAAAATGAGCTTTATGACTGTATTAGGCCTAAGAGAGCCGGCAAAAGTGGCCAAAGGCCTTATCAGCTCTTAAAAGAACTAGGCATACAGTACGTTGAAGTTAGAGGAATTGATCTTAATCCAGATGAAGTTGTTGGTATTTCTAAGGAGCATATAAGAATATTAGATCTTTTGCTTATTTATTGTTTAATAACGCCAAGTAAAAAAATGACCAATAAAGAAAAAATAGCAATTGAGCAGCAAGATATAAATGTAATTAAATATGGCAGGAACCCTAATCTTAAAGTGTTATTTAAAAATAATGAAATATCTATAAGCGCCGCGAGAAAAGAGCTAGTTAAGGATCTTGAACAACTAGCATCAAGGTTCAATGATCAAGATTTTATGGACGCTGTTAAAAATATTGGAGATTTTAAGAAAAACAAATTTAACCATGAAATATCATTCCATGATTATGGAATTGAAAAGGCTAAGCAAAATTCAAAAATAATTAAATCTTTTGCAAATATTGATCTTGAATCGTGCGAAAAGGAAGCTAGCGACTCATTAAAAGAGTTTGATAAAATAAATCAGGAACAAGCAATTTCTTTTAATGATTTTATAGAAAAATATAATTCAAAAATATAAATAGGGGTATATATGAAAGCTTTACAATGTATAGAACTCGGTGGTCCAGAAAAGCTAGTTGTTAACGAAATCGCAGATCCGATAATTGCTGATGATCATGTAATTATTGAAGTTAAATCTGCTAGCGTAAACTTTCCTGACGTTTTAATGATTCAAGGCTTGTATCAATTTCAACCACCTCTCCCTTTTATCCCAGGAGGAGAATCAGCAGGAGTTATTACAGAATTAGGCAAAGGTGTAGAAGGCTTCAACATAGGAGATAAGGTTTTTGCTGCAACCGGTGTTGGCGGTATATGTGAAAAAATACTGGCTCATAAAAATAATGTTAGGCACATACCAGATGATATGGATTTTGAAATAGCTGCTGCTCTTTCAGTAACATACGGGACCTCAATATATGCTTTAAAGCAAAGAGCAAATTTACGAGCCGGAGAAACCTTATTAGTTTTGGGAGCTTCGGGTGGTGTGGGTTTAGCAACTGTGCAACTTGGTAAAGCTATGGGAGCTAGAGTTATTGCAGCTGCCTCAACTCAAGAAAAAGTTGATATTTGTATAGAAAATGGAGCTGATGAAGGCTTTATTTATCCCTCTGGTAATCTTGATAGAGACCAACAAAAAGAGCTATCAAATAAAATAAAAGAGTTAACTGGAGGCATGGGGCCAAATGTTATTTATGATCCTGTAGGTGGTACCTATGCAGAACCATGTTTGAGATCTATTGCTTGGGATGGGAGATATCTTGTAATTGGATTTGCGGCAGGTGCTGATCAAATACCTAAGATGCCTCTAAATTTAACTTTACTTAAAGGCTGTCAAATCGTCGGGGTTTTTTGGGGCGCATGGACAGGAATGTTTCCTGAAGAAAACCAAAAAAACTTTGAAGAGCTTTTTGAAATGTACAAAAATGGAAAGATTGACCCGTCACCTTCAGATAAGTTTACTCTAGACACTGCTGCTGATGCCATTGCCCATCTTAAAGATAGAAAAGCAAAAGGTAAGGTAGTGATAAACCTATAAATTAAGTTTTGTAGTGAATTAAATCTGAATCCAGCTTGTCTCTGTATTCTCTTATCTTATTCCAGTCACCGGATATCGCTATAGTCTTTCCTTCATCTTGAATATTTAAGTACATATTTTTTCCATCAGGAGAAAAACAGATTCCAGCAATTTCAGAGCTGCTGTTTCCTGCCACTCTTCCTAGAGGATATAAGGTACCATTTGGCGTGCAACCAATAAGTTTGCATGCTTTACTGTCGTTATCTTCACAAATTATTAGGTCGCCCCATGGTGTTATGTTTATGTTATCGCCCTCCCATAGATTATTAGTATTATCTGATTCATAAAAAAGTGATATTTTTGATTTTGATGGAGAATATTTCCAAATCTGGCCAAGACCAGCTTGACCGCCTCTTTTGCATGTAAAGAATATATTAGAAGTTGAATCTTTATCGTTTGTAAAAATAATACCTTCACCACCATTAAAGATTGAGGCGCCTTCATTTTGTCCTTGTGTTTTGGTTTTAACAGATTTTGCTGAGGGATCTTGAATACGCACCCATTCCACAGAAAAAGAGTCACCTACTGAAATAGAACCATTTTTATTCGATGTATTTTTTATACCAGGTATTTTTAGTGCAAAAAGCTTGCCTGGTCCACTTAGCTGGCCTTTAGTTGATGGAATAAATTTATAAAATAATCCGCTGTAATCGTCTTCTGTCTGATAAACGCATCCCTCCGGATCATTTAAGTCCACGGTAATTGCTTCTCTTTGAAATCTGCCCATATGAGTAAGCCTCTTATAACCATCTAAGGACTTTGATTCTGGATCAACTTCAAAGGCATAACCATGGTTTTCTCTATATGTTTCTTCACAAGATATCCATGTATTCCATGGGGTAGTACCTCCAGCACAATTATCGATTGTTCCTGAAAGACTTCTGTTGGAGCGTTTTAAAGTTCTGCCATCTGACTCAAGAACAAGAGTGCTTGTGCCTCCTGAATAAGCTCTTCCATTAACACCATCATAAGCTGTATCAATATTTAGGCTTTTGTCTTTACTTTTTGTTTCATGATTCACCACCAGGGCAGTTGAGCCATCACTCAATTCAAATGCAGCCATGCCATCTGGTCTTTTTCCAAAGTTTAGACCATCACTCATTAAGTCTCCAGATGAAATAATAACCTTATAAGAAAAGCCATTAGGAAGATCAAATAATGCTCTAGGATCTTTAACCAGCATACCATCCCATTTTTGTTCAAGATTTGCGATTGATTTTTCTGAAGCCATTAATCTTCCACCGCCATAAGCGAATAAAATCAACATTGCTGAAGATTGTCCGGCTTTTTTTATAAACTGTCTTTTAGATTTATCCATAACTTAAATATATCCCAATAAAGTTAAAATTTTGTTACAAACATAGTTTAATTTGTAACAGATTGATAGGTTAAGGAGAGCCTTGATACGTCAAAAGGAGGTCTGAAAATACCTGCAAAATCTCCGTTTGGATCAAGCAAAATAATGTTATTCACATGATTATCTAAATGCGAATGATCCATATGATTGGAGGAACTTGGCATAACATTATTAACTGATAACTGAGTTGCAAGACTTAAAAGCATAGATCTGTTATTACTAACTCCAATAAAATCTTTGTCGAACCCCTTTGCATAATTATCAATCATTTCTGGTGTGTCCCTTTCCGGATCAATAGATACTAATATCCATTGTTTGTCATCTAACTTATATTCTTTATCCCTGAGAACTTTTATAAGTTTGGATAATTGATACATGGTTGTTGGGCATTCATCAGGACATTTTGTAAAACCAAAGTACATTAGAGTCCATTTGCCCATAAGGTCTGATTTACTAAATATTTTTTTGTTTGAGGATAAAAACTCAAAATCTGAAATTTGCTTTGGCTCGTCAAATAAAAAAAGCCCATTTACAAGCAACTCATCATCTGAGAGTGTTCTCGGAGTAGTCAATTTATTAATAAATAAACCAAGAACGGTTACTATAAAGATAGCTATTAGGAGCAGGTTTTTGTTTATTGATTTCATTTAATTAAATAGTGATCTAATAACAATGCTACGAATATTAAAAAAATATAATAGATTGAGAAATTAAAAGTTTTCATTGCTATTGCGTCGTTGTCACTGAAATATAGTTTGACTGAATAATACATAAAGATTGAGCTAAGTATTATTGCGGAGAATAAATATATATAACCTGACATCAATACAATGTAGGGGAGAACACTTACGATAAATAAAATAATTGTGTACAAAACAATTTGAAGCTTGGTAAATGCAACCCCATGAGTAACTGGAAGCATTGGTATTGATTCTTTTGCGTACTCTTCTTTTCGATAAATTGCCAATGCCCAAAAGTGTGGTGGGGTCCAAACAAAAATTATTAAGACTAGTAAAAGTGCGTAGGGATCAATTGTATTGGAAATTGCAGCCCAGCCTAATAGTGGCGGTGCTGCTCCTGCCAAGCCGCCAATAACTATATTTTGTGGCGTCGCTCTTTTTAAATACACAGTATAGACAAATGCATAACCAATTAATGAAGCAAGGGTTAATATCATTGTTAATGTGTTTATATAAAGGAATAGAATTAAAGCCCCTGATGTTCCAATTACCAAAGCAAAAGAAGAAGCATGAAATGCACTAAGCTCTCCTTGAGGAAGGGGTCTTTGATCGGTTCGAGTCATGGCCGCGTCTGCTTTTCTATCAATTACTTGGTTTATTGCAGCAGCTGATCCTGAACACAAAGCGATTCCTATTAATGCAATTATAATTCTTGAAACTGAATTAATTGTCTCTTCAGCTAACAACATTCCTACCAAGGCACAAATAAGCATCATATAAACTACATTTGGCTTACATAGCAGGTAGTAACTTCTTAAGAGTTTCATTTTTTCCAAGCTAAATAATTAACTGTAAAAATAGATAACAATAACAAAGCGGCAACCAAATTATGTGCTATTGCTACATATAAAGGCAATACATATACAACATTGATAATTCCTAAACTAATTTGTGTTATTAGAAGAATGCCAATTGTTGACGCAAGAGGAGCAGCATTAGAAAACCATAGTTTTGAAATAAGAATCAAGAAAACCAAGGTAACTAGAATTGCGGAAACTCTATGTGAGTAATGAATCGCTACTCTAGATGGGTTGTCTAGTAGTCCGTATAAATAATTTGGGCCAACCTCTTGATTAAGATTGAATCCATTTTTGAAATCCATTTCTGGCATGTAGCTTCCCTGGCATGTTGGAAAGTCTGCGCAAGCCAAAGAAGCATAGTTTGTACTTGTCCAAACTCCTAGAAAGATCTGAAACAGTAAAACAATAAGAGCTATTCCTGCTATAGTCTTTAGTTTTGGTATAGCCATTTTTTCTAGAATATCAAATTTACCCGACATTAAAAAAATAAGAAAAAACAAAGTTAAAGTAGTAAATCCACCAAAAAGATGAGCGGTAACTATTATTGGTAATAGCAATAAGCTTACTGTTAAATAGCCAAAAAGCCCCTGACAACAAATAAAAATTAATAAGCCTATTGTCCAGCGTCTAATATTTTTATTCTCATTTTGCTTAAAAGAATAATAAACCATGATTATTGCAAGAAAGCCTAAGGCAGCAGCGAAATACCTATGCACTACTTCAGGTATTGCTTTATTTATGTCATATGGAAATGTTGGGTATCTAGCTTCGGCTAACGCTATTTCAGCTTCATTGGTTGGAAAAACAACAAAGCCATAACATCCTGGCCAGTCTGGACATCCAAGACCTGCGTCTACAAGCCTTGTCCAAGCTCCTAAAGCAATAACCACAAAAGCTAAGCATATGCCGAAAAGCGATAAATTTTTAATATTATTCATTAGATTAGTACCTTTAAGTCTTTAAGAATTTTTTTTGGGTCAGTTCCAGGATTGAAATACATTACTGCCCTTCCATAGGGATCGATTATAAAAATAGGGTTTTCTTGAAACATATCTACTGTCGAGTTTTTTTGCAACACATTAATCAATACTCCATTTTTATCGTTAATCAATTCGGTTCTCGGATACTCCTGAATTAAATTATCGATTTCATTTTTGAGCTTTTGGTTTGAAAAGAAAGCAACTCGTTTTACTTTATATATGTCTCTATTGAGAGCAACATTTAATTGCCTCATTAAATATATGGACTCTTTTGACTTTGATATGTTCGTTATATACACACCCATAACCCATTTACCATCTTCAAATTTAATAAGCTCTTCATCTTTTACATTATTAAACTGATCAAAATTAAAATAACTTTTAAAAAATACACCATTGTTTTTTGTTCCCTCAGGAGAATATCCCAAAGCAAAATAAAGAGATGAAAAAGTAACCACCAATATGGGTGTTAATAAAAGAATTGCTAAAAATATCTTATTCTTCATTTTTTTTAAATCCTATCCATATATACATTAAACATAATGCAACGAACATTGTGAACCACTGAATGGCATATCCAAAATGTTTTTCAGCAGTCATATTGCTTGGAATAATTTTTATATAAGCAAGACTGCTTTTTAGTGTTGGGTCTGCAACTAAAATATATCGAGACAATTGCTCCTCAAACTCTTTTCTTAAAACATCAAGGTTTTTTGTCTGTGAAACCTTGGGCCAATTATCAGTTACTAAATCTTTTGACAATACAAAACCAAGTTCTGGATCTTCAAGGATTCCAGTCACTTCAACATATTCATCTTTGATATCAATTTTAGGCAAAGTGTCTCTAGATTTGCCTTGAGAAATCCAACCACGATCAACCAATATAAATATTCCTGTTTCATCGATTTGTAAAGGAGTTAAAACCTTATATCCAGCAATGCCAGAATTTATAACATTATCAATAAGTATCTGCTTAGATCCGTTCCATATTCCTTTGACTTTAACTCTATCCCATTTAGAAGATACTTCTGAAAATAATTTAGGATTCTTTATAGAATTATTATTAAACTGTTCGATTATATTTGATTTTTCATGGCCTCTTTCAACCTGCCATAAGCCAAGAAGAAAAAAAGTTGTAGCAAAAAAAATAAAAAAGGCAGTTATTTTTTTTCCTGGATTAAATTTTTTAAAATTCATATATTAAATTCATAATTGCTTTAAAATGGCACCATGATTAAAACCCTAATTTATATAGATGTATTCCTGATAATGGTATCACTTGGTAGTGGTCTTTACTTTTTAATCGTTGACCAAGGCAAGCCAGATAGCAAAAGAACTGTCTATAGTTTGGGTTTTAGGGTCACGCTAGCTGTCATTTTAGTAATTCTTGTAACTATAGGCTTAATAACTGGTGAATTAGGCAACACAGTTCCTTGGGATGAGTCTTAATTATTATAGTATATAAACAAATAAGAATAACATTACCCAAACCACATCAACAAAATGCCAATACCATGAGGCTGCTTCAAATCCAAAATGGTCGTGATCTTCAAAGTGTCCAGCAAAAACTGATCTAGCCAACATCACTGCTAGCATAAATCCACCCATCATTACATGGAAGCCGTGAAAGCCAGTAAGCATAAAAAATGTAGAACCATAAATTCCTGAATTAAGTGTTAGTCCATAGTGGACATAAGCCTCGTAGTACTCAGCAGCTTGGAGGCCAACAAATATTAATGCCAACCCAACTGTTATTCCCAAGAAACGATTAAACTTTTTTCTATCTCCATTTTTAAGACCGATATGAGCAAAATGAACGGTTACACTTGAACTTAGCAAAACAATTGTATTCCATAATGGTAGCCACTCTAATGCATGGCCCCAGCCAGGCCAAGCCATACTTTTTTCTGCTAATGCATATTCGGCACCTTTGTCAGGAGTTGTCATTACAGGCCATGAGGATTCAAAGCCTTCCCACAAACCTATTGCAGATATTCCTACACCGTTTTCTCCTTCACCACTTAACCATGGAACAGCAAAACTTCTAACATAAAATAAAGCGCCAAAAAAAGCTGCGAAAAACATTACTTCAGAAAATATAAACCAAGCCATGCCATAAACATACGATGTTTTTAATTGATTGCTGTCTAGGCCGGCCAGGTGCTCTTTTATAACCTGTCGAAACCAGAAAAACATTGTTGTAAACAAACAAGCTAATCCTGCGTACAGTATGTATGATGAATTGCTATCAGGGTTGTCTAGATTATTAATAGTGCTACTAGCACCCATCACTAATAAAAATAAAGAGACGGCCATAAAAATAGGAAATCTACTTTGTTCTGGTACGTAATAAGTTTGTGCGCTCATTTTTTAATGCTCCATTCCGTGATGACCTTCGTTATCGACTTGAGCAACAGCCTCATCGTCGTACTCGGTAACATCAAAAATAGTATAAGATAAAATTATGTTTTTAATATTTTTAGGAAGCTCATCAGATACTAACAACCTCACTGGAAGTAAGGCATCTTCGCCTGGTGCTAGCTCCTGTTGCTCAAAACAAAAACATTCTAGCTTTTTCAAGTGAGCTGCCGCATTTGATGGAGCAACACTAGGCACGGCTTGAGCTGTCATTGTTTTATTTGTTGTATTTTTTACGTAATAAGTTGCAGTATAGTATTCACCTGTGGAAATAGTCATGACTTCTTCAGATGGTTTGAATATCCATGGCATATTTTCATTGTTAGTAGAAATAAATTGCAATCCCAGCGGTCTTCCATCTTCAATTACCAAATCTTTTGCATCATCTGTTTGAAAGACCTTTCCATTAATGCCAGTGACCTCACAAAAAACATTGTATAAAGGCACTAAAGCAAAGCCAAAGGCAAACATAAGTGGAACAGCTATTACTAATCGTCTTAATGTTTTTTTGGCTTCAGAATTCATTAGTCAACTTTTGGCGGTGTTGTAAACGTATGATAAGGAGCGGGTGAGGCAACAGTCCACTCAAGACCTCTTGCACCTTCCCAAACTTGATCAGTTGCTTTTTTGCCGCCCATCACAGTCTTAAGAACTATAAATAAAAATAAGATTTGAGAAACACCAAATAAGAAGGCTCCAACAGAAGAAACCATGTTCCAGTCTGCAAATTGCAATGCATAGTCTGGATATCTTCTAGGCATACCAGCAAGCCCAATAAAGTGCTGTGGGAAGAAAGTAACATTAACACCAATAAAAGATAACCAGAAATGAAGTTTGCCCAATCTTTCATCGTACATATTCCCAGACCATTTTGGTATCCAGTAATAAACAGCTGCCATTATTGAAAAGATAGCTCCAGGAACTAATACATAATGGAAATGAGCTACAACAAAATATGTGTCGTGATATTGGAAATCAGCCGGCACTATCGCAAGCATCAGACCTGATAAACCACCAATAGTAAATAAGACAACAAATGCAATCGCAAAAAGCATTGGGGTTTCAAATGTAAGGGATCCTTTGAACATTGTTGCAACCCAGTTAAAAACTTTTACTCCCGTTGGAACAGCAATTAACATTGTTGCCCACATAAAAAATAACTCTGCTGCAAGAGGCAAACCAACAGTAAACATGTGATGAGCCCAAACAACAAAAGATAATATTGCAATCGAGAGCATCGCCCAAACCATGGAGGAGTATCCAAAGAGCTGCTTCCTAGAAAAAGTTTCAATAATATGAGAAACAATTCCAAAGGCGGGCAGAATCATAATATAAACCTCTGGGTGACCAAAGAACCAGAAGATATGCTGAAATAAAACAGGATCGCCACCACCTGCTGCATTAAAGAAACTGGTTCCAAAATGTATATCCATTAACATCATGGTTACTGCACCAGCAAGTACTGGCATAACTGCTATTAATAAATAAGCTGTTATGAGCCAAGACCATACAAACAAAGGCATTTTCATTAACGTAACGCCAGGAGCTCTCATGTTCATAATAGTTACTACAACATTAATAGCCCCCATAATTGATGAGGCTCCCATTATATGAACTGAGAAAATAAAGAAAGTAACACTAGGAGGTGCATACGTTGTTGACAAAGGTGCATAGAATGTCCAACCGAAGTTAGGTGCTCCACCCTCCATAAACAAAGATGACAATAAAATAAAGAAAGCAAAAGGCAATATCCAAAAACTTAAATTATTCATTCTTGGCAAAGCCATATCTGGAGCACCAATCATCATTGGAACAAGCCAGTTTGCTAAGCCAACGAAGGCTGGCATGACACCGCCAAAAATCATTATCAACCCATGCAGTGTGATCATCTGATTATAAAATTCCGGTTCAACTATTTGCATGCCAGGCTGAAACAATTCAGCTCTTATAACCAATGCCATTGCCCCACCAATTAGGAACATCGCAAAACTAAACCATAGATATAAAGTACCTATATCTTTATGGTTAGTTGTATATAACCATCTAGTTAAGCCCTTTGCCGGACCGTGATGATGATCGTCGTGATGATTTTCTATTACTGCGCTCATATTTACTTACTCTCTTTAATATTAAATCTTTGGTTTTTTATAATCTACGATATCTTTTGGAACTACTATTTCGCCGTCTCCGTTTTCAGCATTTCCCCATGACTGACGGGTATATGTTATTACAGCTGCTAGCTCTACTTCAGATAAATAGCTAAACGAATTCATTGCAGCTCCTTGAACACCTTCCATTAATATCTCGATATTTTTATCTTTTTGGTTCATAACAATATCGCTACCAGCCAACGCAGGAAATATTCCTGGAATACCTTGTCCATTTGTTTGGTGGCATGCAACACAGTTAACTGCATATACGCTTTCACCTCTTTCAACTAATTCTTGCGCTGTCCAATCTTTCGTAGTGAGTTCTGCCATTTTAATAGCTGCTTGTTTTTTTTCGTCTACCCATTGGTTGTATTCTTCTTGTTCAACTACCTTTACAACAATAGGCATAAAACCATGATTCTTGCCACATAGCTCAGTACACTTGCCACGATATACACCCGGCTTGTCAACTTTGGTCCAAGCAGTGTTCACAAAACCTGGTATTGCATCTTGTTTAATTGCAAAAGCTGGCATCCACCATGAATGAATTACGTCATTTGCTGTAATCAAGAATCTTACTTTTTTGCCAGCAGGTATTACGACCATCTCATCTACCTCTTGAAGGTAATGCTCTCCTTTAGGAACAAGATTATTAATCTCATCCATATCAGTTGAGAGGTTTGAAAAGAAACTTATATCATCTTCAAGATAGTTGTACTGCCATTTCCACTGATAGCCAGTAACCTGTATGTTTACATCTCCAGCCTCATCATCGTAAATTTTTACTAAAGTCTTTGAAGCGGGAACAGCCATAGCAATAAGAATTAAAAATGGAACTATAGTCCATGCTATTTCAAGTTTATGATTTTCATGAAAAGAAGCTGCTACCGGATTTTTTTTCTTTGTATGTGCATACATCGAATAAAACATAACGCTAAAAACAACCACGCCAATAGCAACACAAATCCAAAAGATAAGCATATGAAGTTCAAAAACTTCATTGCTAATATCAGTTACACCCCTTGTCATGTTAAGAGCGAACCAGTCTGCTTGCATTGGAGATGCAAAAACAAACAATGGTGAGAAAATCTTTAAAGGAAGATTTTGAAAATATTTCAAAGACATTTTTTTATCCTATGTGTATGCTTTATAAAATAATGTTTAGTTATATATAATTATAAGGCATATCTATAATTAAAACAAAATTGTGCATGTATTTTTTTGGTGCATATGATATCTTTTTGTGCGTTTTTTTACTAGCTTTTAGAGGCTTTATAGTCTTGCATATTTATGACGTTTATAAGCTCATTTTTCTCAGCTACTGACTTAGGTCTTTCTTCTGAAAAATTACACTTTACACAGTAAATTAGATCATTTTCAGCATTGATAGCAATAGTGTCTTGAGCACCACACTCAGGACATTTAGCGCCGGCTATGAATTGGACCATTTTTTTCATTTTGAAAGGCCTTCAATATCTTTTATTACTGAATTTGTTTCGGGAATGGAGCCAAACCAGTGATTGAATGATAGTGCAGCTTGATTCACTAGCATTCCAATACCATCATAAACTTGATTAGAGTATTCTTCAGCCCACTCACAAAAAGGGGTTTTTGCTAGTGAATAATTTAAGTCGTAAAAAACAGCTGATTCTGATACTGATATATTTGATGGGGTAGAGAATTCACCCGTTAATCCAGCTGAGCTTCCGTTAACAATAAGATCATACTTTGAATCTTTCATAGAAGTTGTAACAACCTCTGGATTTTTATAATTTGCACAAAGGCTTTCTGCTTTCTCTTTTGTTCTATTAACAATGGTTATATGTTCAGGTCTAGAGTTGTATAGCTTATATAAAATACTTTCAACAGCGGAGCCAGCCCCAAGAATCAATATTTTTTTTCCTTCAGGATTTATAGATTTTTTATGCAAGTCATCAATAAAGCCTGAGCCATCAGTTGACTCTAGGAAAAATTGCTTATCTTTTTTTATTATTGTGTTTACTGCATTTATAAATTTTGCTTCATTGCTTAAGTTGCCTTTAATGTTTGTTGCAGCAAGATTTTTTAATGGTAGAGTAACGTTCAATCCCTTTGCATATTTATCTGAAAAAAACTCCGAGATAAAACCATCGAAAGCTCCTTGCTCTACTCTATATGCTTTGTAATCTAAATTGAGTCCTTCGTTCCTAGCAAATCTTGAATGAATAAAAGGAGACAACGAATGTTCAATGGGGTTTCCAATAACACCTAATTTAAATATCTTAGACATTCCAATCCGTATCTATAAATTTTAACAATTTTTTCTCCATAGCTGCGTGCTCTTTCGTCTTTTTATAAGACCATTTAACATCGCTTGGCAATGATGCAAGTATTGACTCTATTCTTCCATTTGATTGAAGACCAAATGCAGTCCCCCTGTCATAGACAAGATTAAATTCAGCATACCTTCCTCTTCTCAACAACTGAAAATCTTTTTGTGACTTGGTATATTTTTTGCTCTTTCTTAGATTCGCTAGTGTTGTGTATGAATTTTTATATTGACTGGCAGTATCAGACAAAAAAAACAGGGTCTTTTGAAGACTTAATTGTTTAAAATTGTCAAAAAAAATGCCTCCTATGCCTCTTCTTTCATTTCTGTGAGGTATATAAAAGTATTCATTACAATTTTTTGAGAATTTTTTATAAAAAGTTTTGTTATATCCGTCTAAAAAAGTTTTTGCATCTTTATGCCATTTTTTACAATCACTTTTATAGGGTAGAAAAGGTGTTAAATCATAACCACCACCTGACCACCACTCTTTAATATTCTTTTTACTGTCTAAAATACAAAACAATCTAATATTCATGTGACTGGTTGGCACATTGGGATTTTTTGGGTGTGATATAACAGATACGCCCATAGCCTGATATCCGTAATTTGAAGATTTGGTTATCAGGTTTCCAAGAGCTGCCTTTGGAAGTTTTTTTCCCTTAATGGAGGAAAAATTTACTGCACAATTATCAAAAAAATTACCACCTTGAATTATGAATGTTTTACCACCACCTCCCTCAGGCCTTTTCCATGAGTCACATACAATCTTTGCGTTTTTAGATTTTTCTAGATCTGTAAATGATTTGATTATCTCTGCCTGAGAATCAATGAATATTTTTTCTAGGTTTTTAATCATATTAATCTCTGATTACAGCTCTAGTATGAAGGTCAATTATTTTTGACGGTTTATTATTATTGCCTAGTTTATCATCAAAATAAGCTACATCAGACTCATTGAACACTCGCATAATTTCATCAATATTAGTTAAATTATCTTGGCCAGAAATATTTGCTGATGTTGAGACCATTATTCCATTAAATGTTTTAAGTAATGCTTTTATAGGATAGTGATTACTCACTCTCAGTGCTATTTTACCACTTGCATTTTGTAAATGTTCTGGCAATTTTTCATCATAATTTATTAGCAATGTTGTTGGGCCGGGCCACACTGTATCAATAAAATTTAGGTCCTCAACGGATAGTTTATTTATATATTTTGAGATGGTATCGAGGGAATCTATTAATAAAATAAAACTTTTATTTTTTGGTCTTTTTTTAAGATCATATATTCTTAAAAAACTTTCTTTATTAAGTGCGTCACAACCTATTCCCCAGATGCCTTCTGTTGGATGAATTAAAATCTTACCTTCAGCCAAATGATTGGCCGAAGATAAAAGATTTAAAGATTTTTTATGCAATTAAGAATTAAGTGCCTGATCTTTTTTTAGAACCTCGTCACGCATATTACTTTTATATTCTGAAAGTTTTGCTGCCAGAGCATCATCTGAAGTAGCTAAAATTTGAACTGCAAGAATTGCACTATTTTTTGCTCCAGCCTTACCCACAGCAACAGTAGCAACTGGAACACCAGGCGGCATCATAGCTGTTGATAACAAAGAGTCTATTCCACCCATTCCGCCTGATTCTATAGGGATACCTATAACAGGCCTTGTTGAGTGTGCTGCAACAGCTCCAGCTAGATGGGCTGCCATGCCTGCAGCAGCAATAAATACCTTACATCCGTTTTTTTCTGAGGTTTTAATCAATTCCATTACTTCATGAGGTGTTCTGTGAGCAGACATTACGTTTTTTGTGTAATTAACGCCAAAAGAGTCCAAAATAGCAAAACTAGCCTCTACAATAGGCAAATCAGAGTCTGAACCCATTATTATTGCTACATCTGTGGTTGAATTAGTCATAATTTTTAAAATAAATAGTTGTTAATAATACAAAGAGATTATAATGGTGGAATATATAAAAAAATAGTGATTTTATGGCAGAAAAACTAAAAATTTTGAAATTTCCAGATCCAAGACTGAGAACTGTTGCTAAGAAAGTTGATAAATTCGACAAAAGTCTAGAAAAGCTTACTGAAGATATGCTTCATACAATGTATGAAGATAATGGAATTGGTCTTGCAGCAACTCAAGTAAATAGACATATCAGAGTAATAGTTATGGATTTGAGTGAAGAAAGGAATGAACCAAGAGTTTTTATTAATCCTGAATACAAGATTTTAAATAAAGAATCACTTGCATCATTTGAAGAGGGATGCCTTTCGGTTCCAGGATTTACTGAAGAAATCATAAGACCAGATAAAATAGAGCTTGAATGGCAGGATCTATCGGGCGAATTTCACCAAGATACTCCAGATGGGCTTCTAACTATATGTATACAGCATGAAATAGACCATTTAGAAGGTAAGTTAATGGTTGATTATATAAGTCCTATTAAACGCGATAGAATTAGGAAAAAGCTTTCAAAGTAAGAAATAAAGAGATTTTTAAAGAAATTATAAGATTTTAAGCGATTTTATGAATATTTTATTTGCTGGAACGCCTGAACCCTCAGCTAATCTGCTGCAATCATTGGCAAACAATGAGTGTATAAATATTATTGGTGTTATAACAAAACCAGATGTAGCCAAAAAAAGAGGTAACAAAATACAACAATCTAAAGTCTCTCTTGCTGCATCTGAAGCCGACCTTAAAATATTCAAGCCTGATAATTTAAACTCAGGAGAATTCAAAGAGACTATATTAAAACTAGACTTTGATTTTTTGGTTGTAGCAGCATATGGAAAAATACTTCCAGATTGGATGTTAGAAAGTCCAAAGATTATGCCAATTAATATTCATTACTCTCTTCTACCAAAATATAGGGGAGCATCACCGATTCAGTCTTGTCTATTAAACGGTGATAAAAAAACTGGCATAACTTTTATCAAAATGAGTAATAAATTAGATGAAGGTGACTGCATTCAAAAATATGAAATTGAGGTGCATCCAGATCATAACAAAATAACGCTTGAAAATGAGCTAAGTAATTTAGCTATAAAAAATATTTACAATGTGTTATCCGATATTGCTATGAAGAATTTTACTTTATTAAAACAAGATAATAATGAATCCTCATACTGTAAAAAAATTGACAAGAAAGATTCAATGATAAATTTTACAATGTCATCTAGTGAAATATATAACAAATTTAGAGCGTTTTACGAATGGCCAGGAATAAGTTTTGAGCATAAAGGAATAACAATAAAAATTAAAGAAATGTATGTAATAGGTGATAATAATTTTAATACCATTGATAATGTTTTTAATTTTACTAACTTGGGTTTAATTATAAAAACAGTAGATAAAAACATAGTGATTACTCACTTACAGTTCCCAAATAAAAATATAATAACCTCAAAGGATGCTTTTAATGCCTATAAAGAGTTCTTTGATGTCTAATTTAATTTACGTGATAGTCTTTTAATTAGATTAAAAGAGGTTTAATTTATCAACTATGAAAATTGTAATATTGGGTGCTGGAAGAATTGGCGGCAGCCTTGCTAGAAATTTATCAAATTCTAACTACGAAGTATGTGTGGTTGATGAGAATAAAAACAGACTATCGGAACTCGAAGATAGATTAGATATTATGACTGTTGAGGGTTCAGCTTCGCACCTTAAAACATTAAAAAAATCTAATCTTGATGAAGAGTCAATTATTTTAGCTGTTACATCAAACGATGAAGTAAATATTGTTGCATGCCAAATTGCTAAGAAATTTTTTAATGTGAAGAAAACTATATGTCGATTCAAAGATAATTCATACTTTGAGAATCTAGATATTTTTGGTGAGGGTGTAATTGATATACCAATAAGTCCTGAAGATGAAATAACTACGCATTTAAAAGAGTTAATTAATCATCCTGGAGCAAATCAAATTGAAAGTTTTGCTAATGGAAAAGTAAAGTTGGTTTCAGTAAAGGCAAAGAAAAAAGGCAAGCTTGTTGGAAGAGAGCTTAAGGGTATTAAAGAGGATATGCCCAATATTGATGCTTTTGTTGCTTCTATATATAGAAAAGGTAATCCATTTATACCTTCTGGGGACACCATTATTAAAGAAAACGACGAAATTTATTTTATATCATCTGAATCTAACATAGGGCCTATTGTTGATGAGTTTAGGGACCACGAGGATCAATATTCCAGAATTATGATTGCAGGAGGAGGTAAAGTTGGTTTTTCTTTGGCAAAAGGCATTGAGAAAGACTATAACGTCAAACTAATTGATTCTAATGGTGAAAGATGCAAGGTTTTATCAAAAGAATTAGAAAAAACAATTGTATTAAATGGCTCAGCAACAGATGAATCCCTATTGAAAAGTGAAAATATAGCAAATATAGACATATTTTGTGCATTAACTGACGACGATGAGACAAATATCATGTCATCATTGCTCGCAAAGAAAATGGGCGCTAAGAAGACAATGATTATTCTCAATAATCCATCATATCTAGGCCTTGTGCCAGGGTTTATTGATGTTTATATAGCTCCTTACAGGCTTACTGTTTCGTCTGTTCTTCAAGATCTTAGAGAAAGTGATGTGGCTCAGGATGTAATATTAAAAGTAAATACAGGCGCAGAGGCTATTGAGGGCATTGTTCATGCTAATGAATTTACCTCTCCACTATTTGGAAAATCAATCAAAGACATCCCCTTGCCTGAAGGGACAGCTATTGCTGCAATTATAAGACATGGTGAACTAATAATGCCTAGTTCAAGCGTTGAATTAACATTGAATGATCATTTGGTAGTATTTTTATCTGATAAAAATAATATTAATGAAATAGAGGTTCTATTTAAATAAAACAATGAATTTTAAACCATTATTGAAGCTATTTAGCATCTTGGTAATGTTTTTTAGTATTTCATTTATCGTGCCCATAATCACGTCTTTTATATATAAAGATGGGGCTTTATCTGTGTTTGTTATAACCTTTTCAATTGTTTTTATAGTCGGCTTTCTTGGGTGGCTAGTTTCTAAAAATAATACTGAAGATATGACCCACAAAGACGGTTTCTTGGTTATAACACTTTTTTGGATTGTTTTGTCTTCTGCTGGTTCTATTCCTTTTATTCTTAGCGGAATGACATTAATTGATTCTTTTTTTGAATCAATGTCTGGAATAACTACTACTGGTGCAACTGTAATCCCTAATTTGAGCGCTCTTCCGGAATCCTTATTGTTGTATAGACAGCTATTACAGTGGATGGGCGGCATGGGTTTAATTGTTTTAGCTATAGCTGTGATGCCACTTTTGGGAATTGGAGGAGGCCAGCTTTATAAAACTGAGATACCTGGAGCCATGAATGACCAAAAGCTAACACCAAGAATTAAGGAAACAGCCCAAGCTTTATGGTTGATATATCTTTTACTTACAATTTTTTGTTCTGTCTTTTACTTTTTTGCTGGGATGAATGCTTTTGATGCAATTTCTCATAGCTTAAGCACCGTCTCAATTGGCGGTTTTTCAACATATGACAACAGCATTGGGCATTTTGAAAATGGGTTAATTGAAACGGTATGTATAATTTTTATGCTTTTATCAGCATTAAGCTTTACATTACATTATTTTGCTTTTTATATGAAAAAACCGCTTAAGTATCTATATGATCCGGAGCTTAGATTTTTTATATCTATAATGACATGCATTTTCTTGTTATCTATTTTAATTAATTATTTCTCAAACTATCAGCAAGCTTCCATTAGGGAGCTGTTATTTCACTCTATATCAATTGTAACAACTACTGGCTTTTCTATAGGAGATACAAATCAGTGGAGCCCATCAATAGGGTTCCTTTTTTTAATCGGTGCATTTATAGGCGCATGTTCTGGTTCGGTTGGAGGTGGTATTAAATCTTGGAGAGTATTAATTATGATTAATTACGCATATATTAATCTAAAAAAGATGATTCATCCTAATGCCATTATATCATTAAAGATTGGAACAAAAAATGTTGAAAATGATGTTGCTGCATCAGTTTGGGGATTCTTTTCTATATATGTGCTCTCTTTTATTATTTTATTATTAGGGCTTGTTGTAACCGGACTTGATTTTCAATCAGCATTCTCTGCCATTGGTGCATGTCTTAATAACCTTGGTCCAGGTCTTGGAGAAGTTGCTCAAACATATGCATCTGTAACTGCTGTGGGCAAGGCAATATTATCTTTTGCAATGATATTGGGAAGACTTGAAATATTCACATTATTGGTTTTATTTATGCCTATTTTTTGGCAAAAATAATATTTAAATATCTTTGTACGGGTCCTCTCCTGATAAGAGTTTTTTATATCTTTTATATTCCCATGAGTAATCTTTTGGATTGATGTTAATTAGGTTTTCAATACTTTTGTTTAATGATAGTTTGTACTCACTTTCATTGTATAGGTCTTCTCTTGGCGGTTTTATTGTTATCCCTAATTTATTATTTTCAAAAGAGTTAAGGCAAATGAATACTGCTGGCTTTTGAGTTTTGTAAACTAATGTTGAAGCTAGTGTTGTTGTATATGCGTCTATATTGAATAATTTTATATATTCCCCCATTCCTTCTTGTGGTACTTGATCAGCAGCTATACAGATTGTTTTATTTGCTTTGTAAGCTTGGAAGATTTTTCGGACACCGGTCATGCTGGTCTCATATACATTATTATTTTCACCCTCTCTTTGTTTTCTTACAAAACGATCAAGTGCTTTAATTTTTACTTTTTTGTATAGGGTTGTTGTTGAACATTTTGTATTTACCCATTTGAGCAACATGTCAACACTTCTATTATGAACAGCAATTATTGCAACACCATTGCCAGCTTCAATATGTCTATTAAGCAGATAGTTGTTTTCAATTCTAAAAATATTTTTTCCTGAATTATGTATGGGTTTGCACCAAGACATAATTGTTTCATGTCCACTCAAAATTGTTTCTATAAAACTTTCTATAGCAAGTTGTTCAATTTCAAAATAATTAAGATTTTTATATGTCATTTCTAAATTTCTAAATGTAACTTTATAGGCTGAAGATCTTTTAAATATTTTTGTTTTAATTATTATTAATGTAACAAGATTTCTTAATAAAGATGTTGGTATTAAAGATACTATATAAAATAAAAACTTCATTCTGATTACTTATTCAATGTTTTATAAACAATCATAATTGATTTCATATTTCATTTCTAAATTTTTAAATCTTATTTGCAAAACTAAAGGCACTTAATAAAAAATCTCTTTTTATTATTTTAGGAGTAAAGGTTCTTAACAAAGATGTTGGGATTATAAATATATATATGAAATAAAGACTTCATTCTTAATACTTGTTCAGTGTTTGATATATAATCATAATTAATTTTATTATTATAGATTTAATACTACTAAATTATTTATTTATATATTATTAGACATATGTTCCATTTATATGGATTAGGAGATTGTTTTGACTGCTAAATCAATGGATGAATTAGTTTCGTTATGTAAAAGAAGGGGATTTATTTTTCAGTCCGGTGAAATCTATGGCGGATTGCAAGGCATGTATGATTATGGGCCTTTAGGAGTAGAACTTAAAAACAACCTTAAGAATGCCTGGTGGTCATCTATGGTCTATGAAAACGATAATATTGAAGGTTTAGATGCATCTATCTTGTCAAATCCTACAGTTTTAAAATATTCTGGGCATGAAGATACTTTCTCAGATCCAATGGTGGACTGCAAAACATGTAAATCAAGGTTTAGAGAAGATCAACTGCCTGAAAGTTGCAATAAAGGTAAGTGTGATTTTACTGAAGCACGACAGTTTAACCTTATGTTTAAAACAAATGTTGGTCCAATAGATGATGGTACTTCATTTGCCTATTTAAGGCCTGAAACCGCCCAACAAATATTTACAAATTTCAAAAATGTCGTTGATTCATCTTCTAAAACACTTCCATTTGGTATTGCACAAATAGGTAAAGCATTTAGGAACGAAATAACTCCAAGAAATTTTATTTTTAGGGTAAGAGAATTTGAACAAATGGAGTTGGAATTTTTTGTTAACCCTGAAACTGATGAAGATTGGCATAAGACATGGGTTAAAAAAAGACTTGATTGGTGGGAAAAACAAGGTGTGCCAAAAGATAGCATCGAACTATATGATGTGCCTGATGATGAGTTAGCGCATTACTCAAAAGGTACAATTGATATTATGTACAAATTTCCTCATGGCCTTGAAGAATTGGAGGGCATAGCTAATAGAACTGATTTTGACTTAGGCTCACATACAAAAAATCAGGATGAACTTAATATATCCGCTAAAGTAATGCCAAATAATAATTCAAATACTAGATTGGCAATTCAAGACTTGAGTTCAAAGAAATGGGTGGTTCCATATGTTATAGAACCGTCTGCTGGTGTAGACAGAGGTGTCTTAGCAATTATGAACGAAGCATATAACGTTGAAGATTTAGGTGAAGGAAAAGAAAGAATTGTATTAAAACTTAAACCACATCTTTCACCTGTTAAAGCTGCTGTAATACCATTGAAAAAAAATAATGATGACTTGGTTAATAAAGCCTCAGAATTAAAAAAAACATTGCAAAAACTTAACCTTGGAAGAATTGTTTTAGAAAATACAGGCAACATTGGTAAAGGGTATCGAAGACATGATGAAATTGGTACGCCGCTGTGCATTACCATAGATTTTGAAAGCTTGGA
The DNA here is from genome assembly GCA_902591565.1 of uncultured SAR86 cluster bacterium. Classification (GTDB taxonomy): domain Bacteria; phylum Pseudomonadota; class Gammaproteobacteria; order Magnimaribacterales; family D2472; genus SCGC-AAA076-P13. Next base: position 167,018 of record CACJBC010000001.1, read on the forward strand.
CGACAATACAGCTACAGTTAGAGATAGAGACACAATGCAGCAAGAAAGAGTTTCTATTAATCGTTTACCAGAGTATTTAATACAACGCATAAATGAATAAATAATGGCAATATTAGGTAGTGTTTTTTTTAATGCTGTCTTTTATCTAAGTTTAATTCCTGTATCCATTTCGATAGTTATTCTGTACTTCTTTATATCAACTAAAAAACTTCAAGCATTTGGAGCATTGTGGATCAATTTTGTTCTTAAATTATTAAGGTTATTTTGCGGAATAACCTGGACTGTTGAAGGGAAAGAAAATATTCCTAAAAGTCCTTGTATTATAGTTTCTAATCATCAAGGGCAGTGGGAGTCATTCTATTTGCAAACACTTTTTATACCATCAACAAGCATTATTAAGAATGAACTTCTTTATATTCCTTTTTTTGGTTGGGCTTTAAGATGCATGAAACCAATATCTATAAATAGAACACATAAATTCAGTAGTTTTAAAAAAGTTGTTGAAGAAGGTGTTTTAAAGCTTAAAAAAGGTTTTTCTATAATTCTATTTCCTGAAGGCAAAAGAATCTCTCCAGAAAAAGGAATACAACCATTTGCTAATAGTTGCGGAGTTTTGTCCGTTAAAAGTGGCAAACCAATTCTTCCCATATGCCATAATTCTGGTAAATACTGGAAAAATAAGAAATTTATAAAAAAACCTGGTCAAGTAATAGTCAAGATAGGGTCACCTATAACCGGAACAAAACCTAAAGAAATTACTGAAAGCGCTTATTCATGGGTAAAAGATGCTTATAAGTTAATTTATTAGATATCTAGATCGGTTACAGAAAGAGCATTTGCATCTATAAACTCTCTTCGAGGCTCTACTTCATCTCCCATAAGAACTTCAAATGACTCGTTTGCATCAAGAACATCTTTAATATCAACCCTCATCATTCTTCTGTTTTCAGGATCCATTGTTGTAGTCCAAAGTTGTTCTGGATTCATCTCACCCAAACCCTTATATCGCTGAACTTCAAGGCCTCTAGTGCCTGATTTAGATAAATCTTTTATCGCTTTTTCTTTCTCATCTTCATCTGACGCATAAACAAACTCTTTTCCTTTAGTAATTTTATAAAGAGGTGGTAAAGCAATGTATACGTGCCCCCTGTCAACAATCTCAAACATCTGTCTATAGAAGAAGGTTAACAAAAGAGTTCTTATATGTGATCCATCAACATCAGCATCTGTCATTATTATAATTCGATGATACCTAAGCTTATCAATATCAAAATCATCTTTGCCTATTCCACAACCAAGAGCTTTTATTAAAGTTCCGACCTCTTGTGAGCCTAAAACTTTATCAATTCTTGCCTTTTCTACATTGATAATTTTTCCCTTCAATGGAAGTATTGCTTGGTTTTTTCTATTTCTACCCTGCTTGGCTGAACCGCCTGCTGAATCTCCCTCAACAATATAAATTTCTGATAGGGTTGGGTCTTTCTCCTGGCAATCAGCTAACTTACCTGGTAAGCCAGCTATTTCAAGAACACCTTTTCTTCGCGTCATTTCGCGAGCTTTCCTAGCAGCCTCTCTAGCAAGAGCAGCTTCTGCAACTTTGCTATAGATTGCCATAGCGTCTTTTGGATTTTCAAGAAGATACTCATTGAAATATTTACTAAAGACTGTGCTAACAACACTTTCAACCTCAGAAGAGACAAGTTTTTCTTTAGTTTGTGAAGAAAATTTAGGATCGGGCACCTTTACAGAAATAATTGCAGTAATACCCTCTCTAACATCTTCTCCCAGTAAGTCTGTTGGGGTCTTTTTAGCATTTTCTTTTTTTATAAAAGCCTTTAAGACTCTAGTTAAACTTCCTCTAAATCCAGCCAAATGAGTCCCGCCATCTTTTTGGGGTATGTTGTTTGTATAGCAGAGCACATTTTCAGAATAAGAGTCTGTCCACTGAAGTGCAATTTCAACACCAACCTCGTTTTCTACAGCAGAACATTCAAATATGTCTGACACTTGCTGCTTTCTCCCTTTTAGGTGTGTGACATAGCTAGATAAACCGCCTGTGTTTTTAAATTTTTTAGATTTTCCTGTTCGTTCGTCTGTTACATTAATAGATACACCAGCATTTAAAAACGATAGCTCTTGAATTCTTTTATGAATTCTATCTATATCAAAATCAATAGAAGTAAAAATAGAAGCTGATGGGTAAAAAGTTATTTCAGTTCCATTTTCTTTAGATACTTTAACTTTCTTAAGTTTAGCCTTTGGTTTTCCACCACTGTATTCTTGGAAATATTCACCACCATCTCTGCAAACTCTTAATAAAAGCTTATCGGATAAAGCATTTACAACTGAAACACCCACACCATGAAGGCCCCCAGAAACTTTATAACTGTTGTCATCAAACTTACCACCAGAGTGGAGTGTTGTTAAAATTAATTCAGCTGCAGATATTCCCTCTTTTTTATGCACATCAACAGGAATACCCCTTCCATTATCTTTTACAGTTACTGATCCATCTTTATTAATTATTACATTTATATCGGAGCAATATCCGGCCATCGCTTCGTCTATGCAATTATCAAGAACCTCAAAAACCATATGGTGAAGGCCAGATCCATCATCTGTATCACCTATATACATGCCCGGTCTTTTCTTTACTGCTTCTAAGCCTTTAAGTACTTGAATGTTAGAGGAATCGTAACTTTGTTCTTCTGCTTTTTTTGGCATATACCCTATCTTAATTGTTCCACGTGGAACTTTTTGAAGTCCTTGTAATTAGGGTCTATTTTACTACTAAAATGGTCATCTATACAGGAAAAGATAACCTGATTATCTAAAAAATTTAGAAGATTTAAAAACACTTCAAATGTTGAGTTATCAAGCTCTGATTTTATGTCATCGATGATTAGTGTTGCGTCAATATTATATTTTTTTCTTAGGACTTCGTTTTGAGAACAGCACCACAAAATTGAAAGAATTTTTTGTTCTCCGCGTGACAATATTTGCTTTGCATCAATACCTTTTATTAATATTTTTATATCGGCTTTATGGGGCCCTTGGGTTGTTGTTTTGCTGAATAAATCTTTGTTTTGATTTTGAGCTAACAACTCATATAGTTTATTGTCCTTATCCCACCCAGAAAAAAATTCAATACTGACTTTATTTAGTTTGTCTATAATTGCGCTAGGCTTTAGTTTGGTAAAGATGCTTTTTAGCTCTAATAGTGACTCTTTAAAAAAGGCAATTCTATGAACATCCAAAGCTTCTCCTTCTTCAGAAACTTTTTGATTCCAGGCATCGATATTATCAATAAGTCCTTTTTTAAGAGAGCTATTTCTTTGTTTTAATGACCTATAGAATCCAAACCATGTTTCAGAGAAGTTTGGGTTTGATACAAAAAGCGATCGATCTAAGATCTTTCGCCTAAAGTCAGGCGATGCATTTGCAAAGGAGAAGGTATTATTATGAATTGCTGTGGCTGGAAATTCTTTTATTAGTGCGGAGGTTGTTGATTTTGTGTTATTAATTTTTATCAAAATAGGGCTTGTTCTACCCTTAACCAAGTTAAGTGTGTAGCCTTTGCTGGAATCATATGCATTGATGTTAAAATAATCTTGCTCAAAAGAAATTAACGATTTTATATTACTGCTTTTAAATGACTTGCCGCTTGAGCACATATATATAGCCTCTAAAATAGAAGTTTTGCCCGAACCGTTTGGCCCATAAAAGAAATTAATACCCGGAGATAGTTTTATTGATGATGTATCAAAACACCTAAAATTGTTAAGTTTTAATTCGCTAATCATTTAAGCTTATTAAAACTAGAAATTTAATTTTAAGCAATTAAATTAATAAAGGCATTACAACATATTTAAAGTCATCAGAGCCCGGATTTGTAATGAGGCAGCTTTTGTCAGAACCAAAAAAATGTATCTCAACATTTTCACCATCAATTGAGGATAATATTTCTTGAATGTAATTAACATTAAAAGCAATATCAACACTTTCGCCAACGAATGAACAATCAACACTTTCTTCTGCCTGTTCTTTTTCTGGATTATTTGCAGATATGTTGATTTGGTTTTCTGAAGTTATTATCCTTACTCCTCTAAATTTTTCACTAGAAAGTACGCTTACTCTACTAAGGCTTTCTGAGAGATCTTTTTTATTAATTGAGAGGGTTGAGCTTTCTCCACTTGGAATCACTTGCTCATAATCTGGGAACTTACCTTCAATTAATTTGCTTGAAAAAGTGGTGCCAGCAACATTAACATTAATAGAGTTCGGTGTTAGTTGTAATAAAATGTTTTCGCTACTATCGCTCACAATCTTGCCTATTTCATTAATCGATTTTCTTGGGACTATTCCGGTAATTTGTTCTGAAACCCTTTCGTTAAGTAGTGTGGTAGCTAGGGCTAATCTATGCGCATCTGTTGCCACGCTTGTAATAGCATTGTCCTCAACTGAAATATATAAACCATTTAGATAATGTCTCCAATCTTGATTACCCATAGCAAAAGATGTTTTGTATATCAACGCCTTTAGGTTTGGTCCTGTTATGTTTACTGTGTTTCCGCCCTCTTCTTTTTCAAAAACAGGAAAATCTTCGCTTGGTAGTGTAGATAAATTATATTTGCCTGAGCTTGTTTCTATCTTTAGATTTTCTCCATCAAGAAAAAAATGAATTTCATCTCCCTCTTTAAACAATCTACAAAGCTCGCTGAGTTTTTTTGCTGGTGCTGTTGTTCTTCCTCCACTTTTAAAATTAGATATTGTTGAAATGGTTGAAATTTCTGATTCTAAATCCGTTGCTGTGAGTCTTAAGGTTGATTCATCAACCTCAAAAAGAACGTTTGCAAGAATTGGGAGGGTTTGACGTTTTTCTACAACCCCAAGTGTTGCGTTAAGAGATGAAACTATCTCTTCTTTTGTAATATAAAAATCCATGTTTAGTTGGTTAGTGCTCTTGTAAGGTTTCTATAATCCTCTTCATGCGAGGGGCTTTCTTTTCTTAGTTCCGCAATTTTTTTGCAAGCATGCAAAACCGTGGTGTGGTCCCTTCCATTAAAAGCTTCGCCTATTTCTGGAAGGCTGTGTCTTGTTAGCTCTTTTGTTAAAGCCATAGCAAGTTGTCTCGGTCTTGTTATAGAGCGACTTCTTCTTTTAGACAAAAGGTCTGAAAGTTTAATGTTGTAATATTCAGCCACTGTCTTTTGTATATTTTCAATGCTGACCATTTTTGCAGAAATTACAAAGAGGTCCTTAAGAGCATCTTTAACAAGAGCAAGGTCTATTTCCTGGTTGGTAAACTTTGCATTGGCGACAACTCTCTTAAGGGCGCCTTCAAGCTCTCTTATGTTTGATCTAATTCTTTGAGCAATATATATTGCACAGTCATTTGGAAGAGAAACACCCATTGAGGATGCTTTTTGTAGAAGTACGGCAGCTCTTGTTTCAAGTTCAGGTGGATCAATAATTACCGGCAACCCCCAACCAAGTCTTGATTTTAACCTTTCCTCTAAACCATCTATTTCTTTTGGGTATTTGTCACAGGTGAGAATCATTTGATTGTTTCTGTCTAATAGGGCGTTGAATGTGTGAAAGAACTCTTCTTGTGATTGCTCTTTTCCTGCAAAAAACTGTATGTCATCAATTAGGAGAGCGTCAGCATTTCTATAAAAAGACTTAAACTCATTCATAGCTCCAAGCTGAAGCGCCTTAACCATGTCAGATACAAATTTTTCTGAATGAACATAGACTATTCTTTTGTTTGGTTCATTTTTTAGGATTTCATTTCCAACAGCATGCATTAGGTGTGTTTTACCAAGGCCAACACCACCATAAATAAATAGTGGGTTGTAATCGCCTTTAGGGTTTAAAGCAACCTGTTTTGATGCTGCCAAGGCCACATGATTAGATTTACCCTCAACAAAGGTATCAAAAATATAAGATGGGACCAACTTGGTGTCTTCAGATTTTTTATCATTGCTGTATTTATCAACAAATGTTTCTTTTGTTAAGGTTTTAAAAACTAAACTTATGTCCTTTTTTGATTGTGTTTTAATCATTTGCATGATTTCTTTGGAAAGATTTGTTTCTACATAGTTGAGAATAAAATCGTTCGGCGCGGTTATTTCTAGAGTATTTTTATTTAAATTGCCTTTAAGGGGTCTAATCCAGGTGTTAAAATCTTCTTGCGAGAGTTTGTTTTCAAGTTTCTCTGAGCATTTATTCCAAAATTCCAATCCTAGTTCCTCCTAATAGACAACTAGTCTACGAAAAAACTAACAAGATATCTACAGCATAAGTTAATGAATTTTCTGTGGATAACTTGTATATAAGAAACTTTTTTTAGTTTTTATAAAATTCTATGAAATCTTTTAATTTATGGGCTATAATGCGCGCCTATTTTTTACAGGTAGTAAATTATGAAAAGAACGTTTCAACCAAGCGCTTTAAAAAGAAGCAGAACTCATGGCTTTAGATCAAGAATGGCTACTAAAGCAGGCAGAGCAATTCTGTCGAATAGAAGAAAAAAAGGCCGCAAGGTTTTAACCGCCTAGAACTTGCGAACGCCCTCACTTTCAAAACACTTTTACACCTCTAAAAATCTAAGAATCTTTTTTGTTGAAGATGGCAAAACAGATTTGCGAATAGTTGTGTCCAAAAAAAATTTTAAACTAGCTGTTACGAGGAATAAAGTTAAAAGAAGGGTGAAAGAAATTTTTAAAAATAATCATCTTTTTTTTAACAGAGGTTCGTTTGTATTGGTTGCCTATAAACCCTTTTCCGAATTAAGTTTTAAAGAGGCTTCTTTTGAGATAGTTAACGCTGTAAAATCATCAGTTCATAATAAGGTTAAAAAATGAATTTAAGAAAAATTTATCTTGGGGTTATTGTTGTTCTATCTATGGCTTTGTTCTATGAGTGGAACTCAGAAAACCAAAAGCTCTCTGAGATAGAGCAACTTAGGGTTGCGGACGTTGAGGCTGCCACCTCTCAAGTTACAAATGACGGTAATTTTGTTTATCTTGAAAATGATGAATTAAGATTAAAAATATCAACATCCACTGGTTCAATTGTTGAATCTAGGCTTAAAAAGTATGGTGTAGAAAATATTGAGGGTTCCCCAGGGGTAAGGGTTTTTGGTTCATCAAACAAAAGCGTATTTAGATACTATTTGAAAACCGGTTTTACTGGCAAGGCACCCAATTACACCCTTCACAGCTTTGATAACAGTTCTGTGGTTTTGAAAACAGAAGACGGGAATCTAACCAAAGAGTTTGCTTTTTTGCCTGAAACATATGAACTATTAATTACAGACTCTTCTTTGCTTGGTTCTTCTGGGAAGGCTTTTGCTGCGCTTTATAGAACAGAGGGTAGATCTTTAGATCTAAAAACATCTTGGCTTCAGGGTGGAATGATGAATAACAGCTCCTATCAAGGGGTGGCGTTTAGTACCGACCAAGACCCATATGAAACAACTAGGTTACGAAATATTGATGAGTCGATATCTGTTCTTTCTCGCTCTGGCTGGGTCTCCTTTATACAAAAATATTTTTTTGCAGCTCTAATTGGCTCAGAGGATAATATTTACAATTTCTTTGCTCATCCTGCTGAGTCTGGTGTATATAGAATGGGGTATACCGTTGAAAAAGGAGAGGCGACAAACCTTGTGTATAAACACTCGCACCGCGTGTTTGTTGGGCCAAAAGTTAGAAAGGATTTAGCTGAGAGAACAGAAAATTTAGAGCTCTCTATAGATATGGGCTGGTTTTGGTTTATATCGCAACCCATGGTTTTGTTTTTAGACCTAATAAACGGTTTTGTTAATAATTGGGCTCTCTCGATAATAGTTTTCACTTTTATTTTAAAACTTGTGTTGTTTCCTGTTACAGCAAAAGGGTTTGTTTCCATGGGTATGATGAGAAAGGTTGGCCCCAAGATGAAAGAGCTTCAAGACAGGTTTGGCGATGACAGGCAGAGGCTTTCACAAGAGATGATGAAGTTATACAAAACAGAAAAGGTTAATCCTTTGGGTGGCTGTTTGCCGATCGTGGCTCAAATGCCTTTTTTTATTGGGTTCTTTTTTGCATTAAGAGAAATGGTTGAGCTAAGGCATGCTTCCATATTTTGGATGTCTGACCTATCTGTTCCAGACCCTCTTTTTATTCTTCCTGTTCTATTTGGTTTGATTATGTTTTCCACACAAAAACTTAGCCCAGCGCCTCCCTCTCAAGATCCAATGCAACAACAAATAATTAAATATATGCCTGTTGTTTTCTCTATATTCTTTTTTGTTTTTCCTGCCGCTCTCTGTCTTTATTCTGTAATAAATGCAGGTGTTTCTCTTGGTCAACAACGATATTTATATAAAAAACATGGTGTTTTAGGTGACGCCCAGGTTGGTGGCGGAGGTTAGTTTTAATGTCTGTGGTTTTTGCGCTAGCCACGCCCCCTGCAAAATCGGCAATATGTATCTTTAGAGTAACTGGTCGTGGTTGTCTATCAAAAATTCCTGAGCTTGCTGGCTCTCCCTTAGAGAAAAATAAAAAGTTTTATTTAAGGACTATTAAAAACAAATCTGGTGATATTGTTGATCGTGTTGGTATTATTTCTTTTAAGGGTCCTGATAGTTATACAGGAGAGGATTCTTTTGAGGTATATGCTCATGGCGGGCTGGGTGTTATGGCTATGCTGGTTGATGTTTTTAAGTCTCTAGGTTTTGATGAGGCGCCTCCTGGCGAGTTTACTAAAAGGGCTTTTTTAAATAACAAGATTAGTCTTGCAGAGGCGGAGGCTGTTGTTGATTTAATTGATAGTCATGATCAGGGTGGGGTGGTTCTATCTTCAAACACCCTTTCGGGTGATTTTACAGAAAAAGTTTTGGGTTTCTCAGATACTATAAACAACCTTCGTGTTAGGGTTGAGGGAGAAATTGATTTTTCTGATGAAGGGGAAAGCTTTTTTGATTCATCTCTACCCAATGAGTTATCCCTTCTTGTTGAAAACTTTAAGCTTTTTGTTGGGGGTTGTTTGAATAAAAAAAATCACTCTGCAAAAAATAAGGTTATGTTTGTAGGTCCTGTAAACTCTGGTAAATCTTCTGTGTTTAATAGGTTGCTTGGTTTTGAGAGAGCTCTTGTTTCTGAGAAACCTGGCACAACAAGAGACCTTGTTGAGTCTGAAATTTTTTATAATGAGGCTTCTTTTTCTATATCTGATACAGCTGGTTTAAGAGAAACAGATGATGTTGTTGAGTCAAAAGGAATGCAATTTGCATTAGAGCAATTAAATAGCGTTGATCTAGTAGTTGGTGTTTTTGACTCTGATGAGGGGTCTATATTAGATAGGTTTGCTGAGCTTTCTAACGAAAAAAAATATTTAAAAGTTTATAACAAAACAGATTTGGGCCATGTTGTGAGGGAGGGTGTTTTTGACTGCATGGTATCAGCTAAAACCGGTGAAGGTTTTGACGGTCTTAAGAAACTTATTTCTAATGCATTTAAATCAGACATTTCTGGAGACTATATGTATTTAGTAAGAGATAGGCATATTGGGCTTTTTCAATCTTCTATTAATCATCTTGAAAATGCGCTTTTAAAACTTAGTGAGGATGCTGGGCTTGAGCTTATAGCAGAAGATTTAAAACTGGCTAGGAGTGATTTAAACGAAATAATGGGTGTCAAAATGTCAGACTCTTTGCTCGGTGATATTTTTAGCTCTTTTTGTATTGGTAAATAAGTTGTTATTAAATTGTTAATGTTTTTTAACTCTTTTTTTTATTCACAGGTTGTTGAGAGAGGTGTATCTAGTTTTTTAACAAGGTTAAACATAGTTTCTTAAGTCATGTTTTTGTTTTAATAAGGGCGCAAAAGGCGCTTATTAACAAATTCTTTAGGCACTAATAGGATTAACAGTAAGTATATAATATAGATATTATTGGTTTTATTATTATATGGATAAGTTTGATGTAGTAGTTGTTGGGGGAGGTCATGCTGGGGTGGAGGCAGCATACGCTGTATACAGAAGTGGTCTTTCCTGCGCACTTGTAACTTTTGAAAAAAGTAAAATTGGTCAGATGTCTTGCAACCCAGCTATAGGAGGTCTTGGTAAATCGCATATAGTTAGAGAGATTGATGCAATGGGCGGTATTATGCCAATTGCAACAGATATGTCCGGTATTCAATACAGAACCTTGAACACAAGAAAAGGAGATGCTGTTCAAGCCCTAAGGGTCCAGTGTGATAGAGATCTTTATAAAAAAGCTATTCAAAAGATATTAAACTCAACCAGTATAAATATTTTTGAAGAAGAGGTTGAAGACCTAATTGTTGAACAAAAATCAGTGAAAGGGGTTTTAACGAAAAATAAAAAAATTTATGGGAAGAAAACGATTCTTACCACTGGCACATTTTTAAACGGGTTAATGTACATAGGATCAGAGGTTTCTTCTGGTGGAAGGGTTGGCGATGATTCTGCCATTCCTTTATCAAAAAAACTTTACGATTTAAAGCTTCCAATGGGACGACTTAAAACAGGAACTCCGGCAAGAGTAAAAATGTCTACTTTAGACTTGTCTGTTATGGAGGAGCAGCCGGGCGAGACACCCACTCCATTTATGTCATTAGCAGGCGAGGTTAAACAACACCAAGATCAACTATCATGTTTTATAACAAGGACAAACAAAACAACACATCAAATAATATCTGACAACACTCATTTATCTGCGATGTATTCTGGAAACATCTCAGGAATTGGCCCAAGGTATTGCCCATCCATAGAAGACAAAGTTTTTAAATTTGGACACAAAGAAAGCCACCAAATTTTTATTGAGCCTGAGGGTATTGGGGTTGATCTTGTATACCCGAATGGAATATCAACAAGCCTACCAAAAAAAGTACAAGAGGATTTTATTCACACAATAAAAGGTATGGAGCAGTGTGAAATTACAGAATTTGGATACGCTGTTGAATATGACTTTGTTGACCCTAGGACAAATAAAAAAACACTTGAAACCAAATACTTTAATGATTTTTATTTAGCTGGACAAATTAACGGAACAACCGGGTATGAGGAAGCGGCCGCCCAAGGTCTTGTTGCTGGCCTAAACGCGGCTCAGGCTATTCAAAAAAAACCTGACTTTATTCTTCAAAGAGAAGAAGCATATATAGGGGTCTTAATAGATGACCTAACCACACACGGAATAACAGAACCTTATAGAATGTTTACAAGTAGAGCAGAGCACAGACTTTTACTTTCACAAAATAACGCCGAACAAAGGCTTTTAAGCAAAGCCTTTAAGCTTGGTATTATTCCAGAAGAAAGAAACACAACCTTTGTAAACAAAGAGAAACAATACGCGGAGTTTGTTAAAACTAGATTAGACAAAACAAAAATATTATCCTTCATAAACAAAGAACAACAAACTGTTTCGCTTGATGAAAAAAGAAGCATATCCTCAATCCTGGCAAGACCAGATGTTGACGAAAACAACCTTATTGAACTTAACAAAGAAGAAGAGATTTTTTTTAAAAGGGCATCAACAGAAATAAAATATAAAGGATATATAGAAAAACAAACAAGGGAAATAAACAAAAACAAAAAACAGAACAATAAAAAAATACCACCATCAATAAACTACAAAAAAATATCAGGGCTTTCCAATGAAGTAGTAGAAAAACTAACAAAATCTCAACCAGAAACAATTGGGTCAGCTTCGCAAATAGAAGGGGTAACACCAGCCGCAATAAACTTGATTTTGATAAGCATAAAAAAACAAGAGCTGGAAAAACTCAATGCATGAAAAAAACACAGCTGAAGTACAAAAGAAAATTGAACAATTTGTAAACGAAGCACTAGCTTTTAACAAAAAACACAATATTTTTGTAAGAGAATCAATCAAAGAGGTTTATGAAAAAGACGTAGATGATTGTTTGCCTGTTCTGCAAAAAATTAATGACTCAGACAAAATATTAGATCTTGGCTCAGGAGGGGGCTTCCCAGGCATTATTATAGCCATCACCAAACCCCTGTGCGAAATTTATCTTTTAGAAAAAAGCAAAAAAAAGTGCTATTTCTTAAACAAAACCATTGACCTTTTGGGGTTAAAAAACGCAAAAGTTTTAAATACAGTTATTAGCAAAAACAACAACCTTGGTTCATACACCCTTATAACAGCAAGAGCCTTTTCTTCTACCACAAACATACTAGAACTCACACAAAAAAACCTTGACGATGGCGGCAAATATGTTTTGCTTAAAGGAAAAAAAGAAAAAATAACAGAAGAGCTGGCAACAATAGACACAAACAAATATAAGTATGAAATAATCAAACTAGAAAACAAAAAATATGAAAGACACCTATTAGAGATAAGAAAAAATGAATAAGGTTATAGCAATAGCAAACCAAAAAGGCGGTGTTGGAAAAACAACCACAGCGGTAAACCTTGCCTCAAGCCTTGCTGCAACCAAAAGAAAGGTTTTGCTTATTGACCTTGACCCACAAGGGAATGCCACAACAGCAACAGGAATAAAAGAAGAAAAACCAAACACCCTGTACGACCTTTTTTTTAACAACACACCCATTAATGACTGTATATACAGCACATCAGATAACTATAAGGCCTTACCGGGAAACCAAAACCTTATAGCGCTTGATGTGGGAATAAGGGAAAACAACAAACAAAATTTTTTATCAAAAGAATTAAAAAAAATAGATGATGAGTTCGACTATACAATAATAGACACACCACCAACACTAAATCAGCTCACAATAGAAGCCTTGTTTGCAGCATCGGGAACTCTCATCCCCCTTCAATGCGAATACTATTCTTTAGAGGGTGTTACTGGATTAATGCAAACAATTCAAACCCTTTCCGACAAAAACCTGACATCTAACAGGGTTTTGGGGATAATAAGAACGATGGTAGACATGAGAAACAACCTTGCCAAAGAAGTGTCTGATGAGCTAGAAAAACATTTTTCAAGCTTGGTTTTCAACACCCTTATACCCAGAAACATAAAGCTAGCCGAGGCCCCAAGCCACGGCCTGTCTGGTGTTAAATATATGCCAACCTCTTATGGTGCAAAGGCTTACCTAGCACTTGCTGGAGAGTTAATAAGAAAGGTGGAATATGTCTGAAGAAAATAAAATTTTAAACAAAGGCCTCGACGCACTGTTGGGCCAAAACACCAACAATAATCAAAAAAGCGTCAAAGAGCTGTCTGTTGAAGATATTAATCCAGGAAGATTTCAACCAAGAACAAACTTTGATGAAGAAAAACTCTTAGAGCTAACAAACTCTATAAAAAACCACGGAGTGCTCTCACCAATTCTTGTTAGAGAGGTTGGTCTAAACAAATATGAGGTTATAGCAGGAGAAAGAAGGTTGAGGGCCTCAAAAAACGCCGGTCTAAAAACAATTCCTACATTAATCGATCAAAAACAAGACAAAGACGCCCTAGAATCCGCTTTAATAGAAAACCTTCAAAGAGAAGACCTTAACGCTGTTGAAGAAGCAAGGGGTTATGACAGATTAAAAAGAGAATTTGGTTTAACCCAGGATGAAGTTGCGACCTCAACAGGTAAAGCTAGAAGCACAATTGCAAACTCTTTGAGGTTACTGTCTTTGCCTGCAAAGGTTTTAGATATGCTTTCTTCCGGGAAGATTGAAAAAGGGCACGCAAAACTTCTAGCATCAATGGATCCATTAGAGGCCGAAAAAGCAGCAAACAATATTATAAAAAATAAACTTACAGTAAAAGATTTAGCAGGGTTACCCTCAAAAAAAACCAATAAAAAAATTCAAACCAAGACAAAAGACAGAGATCTTTTAATTGTTGAAGAGGAAATGTCTGAAAACTTTGGCCACAAGGTTGAAATAGAAGCTAAAAATAAAAAATCAGGCAAGATTGTTATTAATTACAACACCAAAGATGAGCTTGAATCTATAATTTCTAAACTAAAAAACTGACTGTAAAAAACTTTCAATTTAAGAACAAAACAACTTGTTTATAAGACCATATATTTCTATAATTCACCGCAACAAATTATACAAATTACGATCTTTTGAGCACATTTCAAAAAACACTATCTAAAAACAAGTTAATAGTGGCCTTGTTTGCAACCCTTTTAGCTTTTGGGGTATATAAAGATGCCTTATTTTTAATGGTCGCACCAATATATTTGGGGATAATTGCTAGCGCTTATTATGTTGGGTCAAAAATTTCTGACTATACAATTAATGCTTTTTATAGCTGGTCTATAAAGTGGACGGTGTTTATCCTCTCTCTTGTGTTTACCGGATTATATATGGAAGCAGCCTTCATACCAGCAATGCTACTTTATATTTTAATCAACTCAACAATTAACCCAATGATGTTTGCATCAAAACGAGAGCTAACAACATAATGGCGAAAGAGCTTACCACAGAGTCATACATAGACCACCACCTTACAAACCTAACATGTGGTCATGTTGGCATCGATGAGAGTGCTGGTATTTATAAGTCATTTTGGACTTGTGATCCATATATGGTCGATAAAATGGGTTTTTGGGCATTTCATGTAGATTCTTTATTTTGGTCAGTTTTGTTGGGCGGATTATTTATCTTTTTATTTAAAAAGGGAATGTCAAAATGCTTCGATTCAAATACAGCGCCAACCGGGATGCAAAATTTTGTAGAAATGTGTATAGAGTTTGTTGAAGATAATGTGCAATCTTTATTTGGTTCTGTTAAAAACACCCTGATCGCTCCTCTTGCCCTGACTGTTTTTGTTTGGATATTGTTAATGAACTTAATGGACCTTGTTCCAGTAGACTTCTTGCCTGTACTTGCTGGCCACATTGCCTATGCAGTTGCTGGGGAAAGCGTTGATTGGATTACAAGCCCAGAATCCTTTTACTTTAAAGTTGTCCCAACCACAGACCCAAACATAACTCTAGGAATGGCGTTTGCTGTTTTTGTTTTAACCATTTATTACAGCATTACCGTCAAAGGGTTAAAAAACTTTGTTGCTGAACTAACCCTTCATCCGTTTGGAAAATGGTTAATACCGGTAAACTTTGTTTTAGAAATGGTAAATTTTATTGCCAAACCAATATCTTTGGGACTAAGGCTTTTTGGAAACCTTTATGCGGGTGAAATGATCTTCATCTTAATAGCTCTAATGCTGTTCTTTAGCAGCATACCTATAGGTGTTCTTGGTTTTGGCTTACATTTAGTTTGGGCGCTTTTCCACATATTGATTGTGGCATTACAAGCATTTATTTTTATGGCGTTGACCATTGCATACTTGGCGATGGCACATGAAACAGAGGAGCATTAGTCCTCTAAACTTAAAGGAGAAAAAAATGGAATATAGTATTTTAGCAGCAGGAATTACCATGGGCCTTGCATCAATTGGTGCTGGTATTGGTGTGGGAATTTTAGGCAGCAAATTTATTGAAGGAATAGCAAGACAGCCAGAACTGGCTCCGTTTCTTCAAGGCCGATTCTTTTTAATGATGGGTTTAACCGACGCGGTTCCTATGATTGGAGTTGGTTTAGGTATGTACATGTTATTTGCTCTGTAAAAAATAATTAGTTAATTAGATATGAATATAAACGCAACCTTACTTGCACAAGCTGTCGTAATGATAGTTTTTGTGGCTATATGTTGGAGGTATGTATATCCCCCAATATTGGCAACAATGCAAGAAAGAGAAAAAAAGATATCTGACGGTCTTGAGGCTGCAAAAAAAGCCGATGATTCTTTAGAGGAAGCAAAACTTGCTTTTGATAAAGAATTAGACAAAGCAAAGGCAGACGCAGCTGAGATCCTCGAAAAAGCTAATAACAGAGCATCTCAAATAGTTAACGATGCATCTTCAAAAGCCGAAGCTGAGGCCGAAAAAATATTGACCGCTGCTGCAACCAATATAGAAAACGAGACTAACAAAGCAAAAGAAGAACTAAGACAGCAAATGTCAGATATTATTATTGAAACAACTCAAAAAATTCTTGGTGACGAGGTTTCCAAAGAGAAACACGAAGCTATTTTAAAGAAAGCTGCCGAGGAACTATAAAAAATGATAGAACTAACCCCACTAGCTAGACCATATGCAAAAGCACTGTTTGCTTCAGCAATCGAGTCTAATACTTTAGAGGATATGGCTGTTGAATTAAATACTATGGCTGTAGCTTCTTTAGAAGATGGGGTTATAAATACTATTGAGAACCCAACATTATCCAGACAAGAGATTGTAGATATCTTGGTTAAATTGTTTGATGACAGCATTTCAGAAACGTCAAAGAAACTCCTTTCAATATTGGCTGAAAATAAACGATTAAATCTTCTTGAACCTATTTTTTCTATCTATCAAGATTTACTTGAGCAACACAAAAAACAAAAATCAGTTGAGGTTTTTGTCGCTGTTGATCCAAGTGATTCTACTAAAGAACACATAGAAAAAAAAATAAAAGCTACTTATGGCAATGATGCCAACATTTCTTTTTCAAAAGACCCAAACATAATGGGCGGCTTATCAATAAAGATAGGCGACGAAACTTTAGATCTTTCTATTAGAGGGAAGGTTAACAAGCTTGTAAACCAATTAAATTTTTAAGGTGAAAACATGAGTCAATTAAATCCATCAGAAATTTCCAGCGTATTAAAAGAGAAAATCGCCGGACTTGATCTTTCAGCTGAAAGAAAAAACGAAGGAATCGTAGTTAGCGTTTCCGACGGTATTGTAAGAATACATGGCATGGGTGATGTTATGTATGGTGAGGTTATTGAATTTGATAACGGAACCAAAGGCATGGCCTTAAACCTTGAGCAGGATTCGGTTGGTGCTGTTGTGCTGGGAGACTACCTAGAAATTATTGAAGGACAAAAAGCAGTTTGTACAGGAAAAGTCCTAGAAGTTCCAGTTGGTGAGGCTCTTCTTGGAAGGGTTGTGAACACTTTAGGAACACCAATAGACGGCAAGGGTGAAATAAAAGCTGAAAAAAACATGCCAGTTGAGGTTGTTGCCCCTGGTGTTATTGCTCGTCAGTCAGTTGACCAACCTGTTCAAATTGGATTAAAAGCTGTTGACGCCATGGTGCCAATCGGAAGAGGCCAAAGAGAGCTTATTATTGGAGACAGACAAACAGGGAAAACCGCTGTTGCTGTTGATGCAATAATCAACCAAAAAGGAACAGGTATTAAATGTATCTATGTTGCTATAGGCCAAAAACAATCAACAGTGGCGAACGTTGTTAGAAAGCTTGAAGAGTATGGGGCAATGGAACACACAATTGTAGTTTCAGCTACCGCTGCAGACCCAGCTCCAATGCAATACCTTTCAGCATACGCAGGTTGCACAATGGGTGAATACTTTAGAGATAAGGGCGAAGATGCTCTAATTGTATATGATGACCTATCAAAACAAGCCGTCGCTTACAGACAGGTATCACTTCTACTTAAAAGACCTCCAGGAAGAGAAGCATATCCTGGTGATGTCTTCTATTTGCATTCAAGACTTTTAGAAAGAGCTGCAAGAGTTAACGCTGATTATGTTGAACAAATAACAGGTGGAAAAGTTAAGGGCAAAACAGGATCTTTAACAGCCTTACCAATTATTGAGACTTTGGCTGGAGATGTATCAGCATTTGTTCCAACAAACGTAATTTCTATTACTGACGGTCAAATATATCTAGAAACTGAATTATTTAATTCGGGTGTCAGACCAGCTATCAACCCAGGTCTCTCCGTTTCAAGGGTTGGTGGTTCTGCACAAACAAAAATTATGAAAAAACTCGCAGGCGGGGTTAGAACTGCATTAGCTCAATATCGTGAACTAGCAGCTTTCTCACAATTTGCATCAGACCTTGATGATGCAACAAAACAACAACTTGCTAACGGTAAAGCATTTACTGAACTTTTAAAGCAAAAACAATATGCACCTATGAGCGTTGCCCAACAAGCACTTAGCTTGTTTGCAGCTGATAGAGGTTATATGGCTGATGTTGAGGTAGAAAAAATTCTTGATTTTGAAGAAGCTCTTCATGGATATTTAACATCTGAGAAAGGTGAACTTGAACAACAAATCAACACAACAGGTGACTGGAATGATGATATTGAAAATCAATTCAAAGAACTTGTTGAAGACTTTAAAAAAACACAAACCTTTTAAGATAAAAAATGGCAAATACTAAAGAAGTAAGAAAGCAGATTGCGAGCATTAAAAGCACGCAAAAAATTACTTCGGCCATGGAAATGGTTGCTGCTAGTAAGATGAAGAAAACACAAGACACTATGCTTGAAGGCAGACCTTATTCTTTAAAAATAAAAGATGTTATCTCTCATGTTGCTTTAGCCAATTCTGAATACCCACATCCTTTTTATGAAGAAAGAACTCCAAAAAAAGCATGCTTTATTGTTGTTTCATCTGACAAAGGATTATGTGGCGGGTTAAACATCAATTTATTTAAGCAAGTAATAGCTAAGTCAGCAGAACTAAACGAGCAGGGTATTGAGTCCTGTTTTGCCTTAATTGGAACCAAGGCAGCCGGCTTTTTTAAAAGTGTTGGCGGCCAAGTCATTGCTGTAGCTGAAAAGCTTGGAGACAAACCAAACCCAGATGACTTAATAGGATTAACAAAAGTAGTTTTAGATATGCATAAGAATGGTGATATAGATCAAGCGTATTTATGCTCAAATGGTTTTGTAAATACTATGACCCAACAACCAAATGTTGAACAACTGATTCCACTAGCGCCCGAAGAAAAAGAAGAGTCTTCGCCAACCCAGTGGGATTATATATACGAGCCTGAGGCAAAAGAATTATTAGACGGCCTTTTAACAAGATACATAGAATCACTTGTTTACCAGGCGGTCATTGAAAACAATGCGTGCGAACAAGCAGCAAAAATGATTGCAATGAAAAACGCAACCGATAATGCGGGCGACTTAATTAAAGAATTAGAACTTTTATATAACAACGTTAGACAAGCAGCTATCACTCAAGAGCTCTCTGAGATAGTTGGCGGTGCAGCAGCAGTTTAAGGAGAAAAATATGAGCAACGGAATAGTTACACAAATCATTGGAGCGGTTATCGATGTCGAATTCGACAAAGATAATATCCCAAAGGTATATGAAGCTTTAATGGTAGATGAAAGTGGGACTACACTTGAAGTGCAGCAGCAATTAGGTGATGGTGTGGTAAGAACCATTGCAATGGGTGCAACAGAGGGTTTAAAAAGAGGCTTAACCGCTTCAAGAACAAATGCTCCTATTTCAGTACCTGTTGGTCCTGAAACCTTAGGAAGAATCGTTGATGTTCTTGGTAATCCAATTGATGAAAAAGGACCGATTGGCGAAAAAGAAAAAATGCCTATTCATAGAAAACCACCAAGCTATACAGATCAATCAGCATCAAATGAGGTTTTAGAAACAGGTATTAAGGTTATTGATCTTATGTGTCCTTTTGCCAAGGGTGGAAAAATTGGCTTATTTGGTGGAGCTGGTGTTGGTAAGACGGTTAACATGATGGAGCTTATTAACAATATCGCGCTTCAGCATTCAGGGCTCTCAGTTTTTGCTGGTGTTGGTGAGAGAACCAGAGAAGGAAATGACTTCTATTACGAAATGCAAGAATCAGGTGTTGTTAATATTGATAAGCTTAGCGAATCAAAAGTTGCTATGGTATACGGTCAGATGAATGAGCCTCCAGGAAACAGATTAAGAGTTGCCTTAACTGGATTAACAATGGCTGAAAGTTTCAGAGATGAGGGTAAAGATGTGTTGTTATTTATCGATAATATTTACCGTTATACTCTAGCAGGTGTTGAGGTTTCTGCGCTTCTTGGAAGAATGCCATCTGCGGTGGGTTATCAGCCAACACTTGCAGAAGAAATGGGCGCCTTACAAGAAAGAATTACCTCAACAACCACAGGATCCATTACTTCCATTCAAGCTGTATATGTTCCTGCCGATGACTTAACAGACCCATCGCCTGCAACTACTTTTGCTCACTTAGATGCAACAGTTGTATTATCACGACAGATTTCAGAGCTTGGTATCTATCCCGCTGTTGATCCATTGGATTCAACTAGTAGACAGCTTGATCCATTTGTTGTTGGTGATGAGCACTATGAGGTTGCACAAGGTGTTCAAAAAATCCTACAAAGATATAACGAGCTAAAAGATATTATTGCAATTCTTGGTATGGATGAGCTCTCTGAAGAAGATAAGGGCTTAGTTGCAAGAGCAAGAAAGGCTCAAAGATTTTTATCCCAACCGTTCTTTGTCGCTGAAATTTTTACCGGCACACCAGGTAAGTATGTTTCACTAGAAGATACCATTAAGGCTTTTAAAGGTATTCTAAATGGTGACTATGATCATTTACCAGAACAAGCTTTTTATATGGTAGGCACCATAGAAGAGGCAGTAGAAAAGGCTAAAACTTTATAAAAATGAGCACTATCAAGATCAACATAGTTTCTTCTAGCGAAGAAATATATTCTGGTGAAGCCACCATGGTTTATGCAACTGGAACTCTTGGTGAGCTTGGTATAGCTCCTGGCCACACCCCCTTGCTGACTGGTTTAGCCGCTGGACCTGTTAGAGTACAAAATGGCACTGAAGAAGAAGCATTCTTCTGTTCGGGTGGCTTTTTAGAAGTACAGCCAGATCTTGTAACAGTTTTATCTGATACAGCAGAAAGAGCTGAAAGCCTTGATGAGTCTGAAGCAATTAAAGCCAAAGAAGCAGCTGAACAAGAATTAGCAAATAAAGACGCCAGCCTTGATTATGCAAAAGCATCTGCCCAGCTAGCTGAAGCCGTAGCTAGGTTAAAAACTATTCAAAAAATACGCAAAAACCAGTAAGGTATCTATTTAACCTTATATAACTGTGGACATTCATACTATAGTTCTTGCTGCCGGAAAGGGATCAAGAATGAAATCAAATAGAGCAAAATCCCTCCAGAGGATTGGAGGAACATCTATGCTTGAAAAAATATGTTTAACAGCTGGATCAATAAGCCCAAAAATTACGCTGGTTGTCGGCTATGATAAAGATGCAGTTTTACAAGAGTCTAAGACCTATAATCTTGAAATTTCTACAGCAGACCAATCAAAACCAATTGGGACAGGAGACGCTGTGAAGTGTGGAATCTCAAAGGTTAAGGATGGCTCTAAAGTTTTAGTTCTTTATGGTGATGTACCTCTTATAAAAAAAGAAACCCTTGAAGAGTTGATAAAGAGCTCGGATGATGGATTATCAATACTAACAACCATACTAGAAGATCCTCATGGATACGGCAGGGTAAAAAAAGATGACTCAGGCCATGCCCTTGCAATAGTTGAAGAAAAAGACGCATCTGCTGATGAAAAAAATATAAAAGAAGTTTTTACCGGAGTGCTTTGTGGACAAAAGGAGCTTATCGATGAAGGATTGGCCAAACTAGATAACGATAATGCTGCAGGAGAATTTTATTTAACTGATTTAGTTTCTATAATAAGTAACAAAGGGTTTAAAATTAAAACATACAAAGCATCTAACGATGAAGTTAAGGGTGCCAATAGCAAAGCTGAGCTAGCTCAGCTAGAAGGAATATATAGAGCAATGAAATCAGAAGAGCTTATAGATAAAGGTGTTACAGTCGTTGACCCAGCGAGGCTTGATGTAAGAGGAGAGGTTGAAGCAGGCAAAGACTGTATTGTTGATGTAAATGTTATATTTGAAGGCAATGTTACTTTGGGCGACAATGTTCATATCGGCCCAAACACAATTTTAAAGAACGTAACCATTGGGAATAATTCTAGGATAGAAGCTTTTTCTCACCTCGATAGTGCCACAGTGGGCAATAATTGTTTGATAGGACCCTATGCAAGACTGAGAGAAGGAAGCAATATTGAAAATTCAGCCAAAATAGGCAACTTTGTAGAAACAAAAAACACAACACTGGGAAATGGCTCAAAGGCCAATCATTTTACCTATCTTGGTGATACGGAAGTTGGGGCGTCATCAAACATAGGGGCTGGAACCATAACTTGTAATTATGACGGAACCAATAAACATAAAACAGTTATCGGGAATGAAAGTTTTATAGGAAGCAACACATCACTAGTTGCTCCAGTTACAGTTGGAGCAAATGCTACAGTCGCAGCTGGATCTGTTATAACCAAAGATGTTCCAGATGGGGCGCTTGGTGTGGGAAGGTCAACGCAAGATAATAAAGAAAACTGGTCTAAGAAAAAGGATTAATAATGTGTGGAATTATAGCAGCTGCTTCAAATAGAAATGTTGGCAAGCTACTAGTCCAAGGGCTCCATAAAATGGAATATCGAGGATATGATTCGGCAGGCATTGCTCTCCATCAAGACGAAGGCATAACGCACCTTCGAACCCTTGGAAAAGTTCAGCTCCTCGAAGAAAAAATGATTGCTAAAAAACCAAAAAGTAAATTAGGTATTGCTCATACAAGATGGGCAACACATGGCGAGCCATCAGAAGTTAATGCCCATCCTCATAAGTCTCAAGATTCGGTATATATTGTTCATAATGGCATTATTGAAAATTATGTTGAGCTTAGAGAAAGTCTTAAGAAAGATGGCTATGAATTTATATCTCAAACAGATTCTGAACTAATAGCCCATTTGCTTGATTTTTATATCAATCAAGGTAAATCAATGGTTGATGCAACTTATTCAGCAAAAGAAAAACTTGAGGGCGCATACGCTATAGCAGCTATTGATATAAAAGATAATACCAATTTGGTTATAGCAAGAAACAAATCACCTCTATTAATAGGCATTGGAACCGATGAAATGTTTGCAGCATCAGATCCACTTGCTATAGCACAACAAACTAATGATTTTATTTTCTTAGAAGATGGTGATGTGGCAGAGATTTCTGCTGATAGCTACAAAATCTTTGATAAATCTAAAAACGAAGTCAAAAGAGAGATTACTCATATAGATATATCAGCTCAAGCTAGCTCAAAGGGTGATTTTAGGCACTATATGGAAAAAGAAATATATGAACAACCTGAAGCTGTTTCAAAAACAATAGATGGAAGAATAGGTGGTGAGGACGTTTTAGATAATATTTTTGGTCTTGGCTCAGCTGATTTATTTTCAAAGGTAAAACGTATTCAAATAGTTGCATGTGGAACCAGTCTTCATGCAGGAAGAGTTGCTGCCAACTGGTTTTCATCAATAGCAGAACTTCCATGTCAAATTGATTATGCTAGTGAGTATAGATATAGAAACCCTCATGTAGACGAAAATTCATTATTTATTACAATTTCTCAATCAGGCGAAACAGCTGATACTCTGGCCGCACTATTTTATGCGAAACAAAAGGATTATCTTTCTACGCTAACTATATGCAATGTTCCTACAAGTTCTTTGGCCAGGGAGTCAGATTTTTCACTATTTACCAATGCTGGCCCTGAGATAGGTGTTGCCTCAACCAAAGCCTTCACGACTCAATTGGCAGCACTAATGTTGCTTGCATTATCACTTGCAAAAAGTAGAGGGCTAAACCCAAAACTTAGAGGTAGAATTGTTCAAGCATTAAGACTGCTGCCTGAGACTATTGCAGAAGCTTTAAATTCAAAAGAACAAATGGTAGAGATAGCTCCAAATATTGCCAATAAAGACAATGCTTTATTTTTAGGCAGAGGTATTTTTTATCCTATTGCTAAAGAGGGCGCACTAAAACTCAAAGAGATTTCTTACATCCATGCTGAAGCTTACCCAGCTGGAGAGCTAAAACATGGCCCGCTTGCATTAATAGATGAAAATATGCCAGTTATAGCATTGGCCCCTGAAAGTGAAATTGCAGAGAAACTAATTTCTAATTTAGAAGAGGTGAAAGCCAGAGGCGGAACTCTTTATGTGTGCGCAGCTCCTTCAGTAAATATGGATATTAAGTCCGGAAAGTTAATTCACATGCCAGAATGTGATTTCTTTATGACACCAATTATTTATAACATTCCCTTACAAATTCTTTCGTATGAAGTTGCTTTGCTTAGAGGAACAGATATAGATCAGCCACGGAATTTAGCTAAGTCTGTTACTGTTGAATGAGAATTAGATATTTATTAACGTTTTTGCTTTCTTTAAATATTTTTGCATTTTCAGATGATGTCTCAAACACTCAAAAAGAATTAATAAGTTTTTTTGATTATGTTGAAAGCAAAGATTTATCGGATAAAGATGCAAAAAAAGAATTAGAACAATATATTTTAGAAAGATGTTCTGCATTAAGTTTTGTATGGATAGGCGGTGACAACGAAATATTTGATGTTGGAGATGCTTTTTTTGAAGAGGCAATCGCTCATGCAGGAAAAAGTAAAAGACCAATTATTTATAAAAACATACAAAAATATGGCGAAGAATATATTAAACACTGGAATGAGCAGGACTTGCCAAATGAAAACCCTTTTACTGAACTCATGAAAGATGACATGGCAGTTTGTTTAAAAATATATGAAGGCAGAAATTATGCAAAGAAGTATGAAGGGCGGAAAGATTCCAAACTTATTGAGGATTAGGGGTCAGGTTAATTCCACTCTGTTACGGTCGAGTAATTTCGAACAGTGCGTTAAAAAGGAGGAATTATGGAGGTAATGGGAATACTGGGTTTTGTATTTGGACTAATAGCATTTGTTCGAATAGAAAAACTAACAAAGACTTTGAAAGAAAAAAGAATTCTTGAAGAGAATTACAAAGAAGAATAACGCACTGTTCCAAAACACTCTGTTACGGTGGAATAATTTGGTAACGAATTAAAAGAGGCAAATGAAACCAGTTTTAAGAAATACAAAATATTGTTTTAAACTTAAAAATAATATACGCTTATTTTTTATACATAAATAGGGGGAAATTATGAAAAAATTTTTTGCACTAATATTACTTATACCTTCATCAGCATTTGCAGCTTTTGGTGGTGGAATATCAATGGCAAATGTTTCAGGCGAAACCTGCTGTGGAGATCTAAAATGGAATTTATCTACCATTAATGGTGTATATGAGTCTGAAAGAAGTGATGATCTGGCATTTCAAGTTAAGCTTGGTCTAGGAGTTTCTGACGATTCAGATATAGATGAAGATGGCGACAGATGGGATCTTGATATTAAAAATATGATTCAATTAAAAGGTATGTACTTCTTGAATGATGATATTTATGCATCTGTAGTATATACAAGAGCTGATATAGAAGTTTACACAGAATGGGATGATGATACTTCTAGCGATTCTGAATCTGATTTTGGATTTTTATTGGGCTATAGAAAAGGTAATTTAGACGCATATTTTGGTCCTGCATTTGATAAAGACGGGACAGAAATATTGGAGTTTGGATTTACATATTTTTTTAATTAAAAATACTGACTATATTGAACACAAAAACCCACTTAGGTGGGTTTTTTTATGACTTAATTCGGTTTACCTTAATTAGCTACGGTGGAATAGTTTTGTTTTCAGAATTAAAATTTAGATAATGAGTAAAGAAAATATAAACATAGAAGCCATCAAATTAACAAAAGATTCATTCAGCAAAGATTTTTTCAATAACACAATAAATCACTTTAAAGACAAAGATCGATACATAAATTTTTTAGATGAAACCGATATAGAAAATAAAATGGATTTTAAAGGCGTGCAGGTAATAAGAGATAAAAATAGTGGAGCTGTTTATAGAGTTTCAGCTCATGGTAATTTTGCTAAAGATAGCGACAAAATAATAAAACCAAACTTTAACTCAGCATGGAGTCCGCATGAAAGATGGACACCATACTTTATGAATTTAGAAGAAAAGTATATTGCATTTGGTTGGCACAATTCTAATAGCGCTCAAATTTATAATGAAGTAATTAGAGGAATCGATGTAGAAAAACTTAGCCCTAAAGACAAGGTTTATGAACATTTTTTAAAAATACACAAAAAGAAAAAAAATAGTAAGCATCCCAACAACAGAGATGATAAAAACAAAAAGAAAAGCCTGAGGGGCTCTATAAATGTTAAAAATTTACCCTCTTTAATTAAAAGTCATCCAAATATTTATAAAAAAATAATATATTTCGATGATCTTATAATCGATAGATTCTTAATTAACGAGGAAGATCCTTTTTTAACACCGGTTTTTTTTAAAGAGGTTTTAATTAATTATTTTAAAACCACAACTGATAAATATTATTGGTATGAATCAGCATGAATATATTAAATGAAGCACTAGATGTTTTTGGAGACTCTGTTATCAAAATGCATGAATTTATTTTTGATCAAACCGATCATAATGATTTTTGGGCATTTATTAAAAAGCAAAATAAAAAAGGAGTTTATATTTTTTTGGATATGTCAGCAGAAGAACCTAAGAATATTATTTATATAGGCAAAGCTGGCAAGCTTGAATTTTCTGAGCGAACTTTATCAGACAGATCAGGTAATTATTTTTATAAACCTAGCGAAAAATATCCAAAAAATCATATAAATGCAGGAAAAATTATAATGCTTAACACTCCAATTAATAAAGATGGAGATGTTGAGTTTAAAAAATTTAATGCAAAAATTGATTCAAATGATCTTATTTTAAAAAAGAAAGATTTTAAGATGGTCACAATACAAATAATCAATCATGAAACAATATCACCAGAATTGCTGGAATCATATTTGCTAAACACATTACTAAAAGAACACAAACATTACCCCAAATTCAATCATAAAATTTAATCCCTTATATGGACCTATTATTAATTTTATTTATTTTTATAATCTTGGTGTTTGCTTTTGTACAATTGGCTTGGGGGGTAATAAAATTTACATGGAAAAACGCAATATTGCTCGCAGCTATTCTTATATTAATTATATTCCTGTTAGATTTTTAATATGAATAATTGGCTTGTAGATTTTAAAAAAAAGACACAATTAGAACACCAAACCCTGTATAGATTTTATACCAGAGAGTATGAATCACTAGATGACGTTTTGTATGATCTTAATGATTATCTTCAAATAGCCTATGGCGGTAAAAGGTTTGAGGAACAAAAAGAGCTTTTTATTAATAGTCTTTGTGAAGAAAACGACTTAAGCAATTTAAAGGATCAGTTCAAAGAATACATCATTGATTTTTTTCTAAACTCTTGCAAAGAAATAAATCTAAAAAAACTAATAAATAACGAAGACTATTTAAGAGACAATGATTTGCTTAATGAGGAGGGGATGGACTCAAACTTAGACCGACATACTATTGTTACCGCAAATATAGTAGATTTTATGATTCTAGCTATTGAAAATTGGTATCATGAAAGGACAAAAGATGAGTAATTCAAGCAACCAAACTCTAATACCTTCAGACTCCACAGAAATAGTGGAGAACAAAAGACCTATCTCCTTAATTAGTCAAATGTGAAAATTACCATTTTGTGGTTTTTTGTAGGATAGTTTTCAAGTCCTGAAAGTGGAACTTTTACGAATTTTGGGTTAGAGCGGAATAAGAAATTTGGTTTGAAAATATGAGCATAGCCGTAGCCTTGAGCGGCTAAAAAGGACAGTATCGCGTCAGTTTTGGCCTTGTCTTTTTTGACATGAAATTCTATAACTAACATTGGTTGATGTTTTTGCAGAGTTTCAGTTGCCCCTTGAAGAGCTTTGAGTTCATAACCTTCTACGTCTATCTTAATGAAGCTAATAGGTCGTTGTGCTTTGTTTTGCAAGTATTCATCTAAAGCTATGACAGAGAACTCAGTATTTGCTTCTGAAGGATCTGTTATTTGCGCACCGCCTAAGTTCAAATCATTTACTTTTGCTGGCAACATATCGGTTTGGTCACTAAGCCCAAGATTAACTGCAGTAATATTGTCTGCAAGTTCAGCGTTAATTGCCAATAACTGGAAGGTTTTATGGTTGGGTTCAAAGCTGATGACTTGTTCAAAAAAGCCGGAAAAAAAGACGGCATGATTACCTATATTGCCTCCAATATCTAAACAGATTTCCCGAGGGTTAGGTTCGGACATTAAAAAGGACTTTAGAGCTATTAGTTCGTTACGTTCAAAAATACCGTCGATCATTATTTTGCGCGATATGATGTCATGAGAAAAGCAGGCTACTTGGGGGTAATCCTTTACGTTTCTCTGAGCAGCTTTTTCTAGGCCAAATTTCAAAATTTGACGCATTACTATATTCATGTATCTATGATGGGCAATTTTTAAACATAACACAAGCTGAGGCAATCACAATATCTACTTTCTCTCCACCCTGAGGTAGAATAAAGAAAGATTTTCAGGTTGGCCGCAAATAATATTAAGATTTGAATCATGATTTGTATTAAGACAGAAATCCCAAAAGAAATCTGTGAAATAGATGATGAATTAAAAGCAATCTATCACTCACAGGACACTGTTTGTATATGGGTCTTCAAATCTAGAGAAGATAGAAACAATTTTATGAACAATACGGTTGGTATGAATAAAGAAGATAGAGAAAAATATTTTTCAAACAATTATGGATAAAAAATCAAATCACTGTTCAAACCTAATCAGTCAGGGTGGAATAGTTTTGAGTGATAAATGAGACAATTAATACGAACACTCATTAAGATTTTTAAGATTATCTGTGCTCTTTATTTAACGATATTTTCTATTGGATTTTTTTTCCCAACACACATTAGAGAAAATGCAATTTCTGTGTACGATTCACTTTCAACTGCAGAAAATGTTCCCATTGATATATGGGCATCCTTAATAATAACTCTCTCCTTAATTCTATTGTTTGGTATAAAAACTCTTCAAAGACTATTTTTAGCAAAGGGAAACATCAAAAAGTTTTGGAATGAAATATAAATACAATAAAACCTTAAAAGTTCGATTAATAATATGGGTTGCAGTGGCGCTTCTAATGACTGCTTGTTTTCAAGATGTTAGCAATGAGCGGCTGATGTTTGTAAGTTCTTTGTTCACAGGTGCAGAGCAAGATAAAAACTTTAATAGAGCTTATAAAATTTTTCCTACCAGTAAACTTCTGGCATCTAACGAGCCCGCGTCCTTTGAAGTAGCGCAATCCATTGATCTTCCCTCTAAGTTTACCTTTAGGGGATCGCTCATTGATGTAGAGGAGTTTCTTTCTCGCACTGGAACCAGCGCTTTACTCATTATTAATGATGGAAAAATTAGTTACGAAAATTATTGGCTAACAGGTGGAAAAGATGTGAAGTGGATCTCGATGTCTGTGGCTAAAAGCTTTATATCTGCTTTAGTTGGTATTGCAATCGAACAAGGTTATATCGATAGTGTTAATGACTCTATAACTCAGTATGTCCCACAACTTAAAAATTCTGCCTATGAAGGCATTCAAATCAAAGACGTATTACAGATGTCATCTGGCGCAAGATGGAATGAGGATTATAGTGACCCTGATTCTGATGTAATGCGTTCTGCAAAAATCTTCGCTACCGGTGGATCCTTGGATGATTTCTCGGCAAGCCTTACAAATGAATTAAAGCCAGGAACATTTAATCGCTATAATTCTACAGATACCCAAGTTCTAGGTATGCTTTTAAGAGAGGCTACTGGAATCTCTGTCACTAAATATATGCAAGAAGTTTTGTGGAATCCCATGGGCGCCGAAAGTAATGCTTATTGGCTTATAGACTCAGAAAATATGGAAATGGTTTATGCGGGTTTGAATGCAACAGCTCGAGATTATGCAAAGCTGGGTGAATTATTTAGGCTTAAGGGTAAATTCAATGGCAAACAAATTGTTCCAAGCAGCTGGGTAAAATCGTCCACGACACCTGATGCCCCACACCTCATGCCTGGAGAAAACCCTCTCTCAGATTTTCCTATGGGTTACGGGTATCAGTGGTGGATCCCTGATGATAGCGATGATTTCGCTGCTATTGGAGTTTATAATCAATTTATCTATGTTTCGCCTGAAAACAACACAGTGGTTGTGAAGTTATCTGCAAATAAAATGTATGGTATTAGCGATGAGATAAGCATACTAAGCGAAGAAGAAACCGTAAGTTTTTTAAAAGCAGTCACAAGCTTATTCAGTGTCCCAAAACACTCCGTTATGGCAGAATAGATAATGGTATCTGCATAATATGAGTAACAAATTATTAATTTCTAATTCCATCATGTGGGCAGCAGCAATTCTTGTTGTTGCTCTCGTTGAAGAAAAACAATTTGCAGTTTTGATGCTCGTTATCCTAGCAACAACCTCATTAATATATATGAAGAAAGGAAATAAGCATTAAAAGTAGACACTTTTGTATACTGGGTCATGGCAAAATAAATTAACGAGCATTTTCAATCTGATCCATTCAATCATTTTACCTGTGTCATAATTCAATAATGGAAATAAACTGGATAGCAGTCGGTTGGATTATAGACATGATTATTAATGGGTTTTTGTGGCTTATC
Source organism: uncultured SAR86 cluster bacterium (assembly GCA_902591565.1). Classification (GTDB taxonomy): domain Bacteria; phylum Pseudomonadota; class Gammaproteobacteria; order Magnimaribacterales; family D2472; genus SCGC-AAA076-P13. The sequence continues at coordinate 197,415 of CACJBC010000001.1, forward strand.
ATACTAGCATTTTCTTTGTTTTTAATTGATATGACTGACACATGGACAAGAAAAGCTATTAAATTGATAGATAAAGCTGACACATGGACAAGAAAAGCAATAGATAATATTTTTGAATGGGTTCAAAAGAATAATCTTAAAATGCTATCTAGTATTATTTTGTTAATTATTCTTGGTATTCTTGCTCAATTAGAAATAATACCTAAGTTGATAACTTAATTAAAAAATTTAATGCTACAAATAATTCTGATTAATCATGGTAAAGTAATCACGAAAGACTCCGATTTCTTATTTTTGAGTCCTTAATCATGTGCAAGAGCATTTTATTTTTAATTATTGCATTACTTCAATTCAATCTATTGTCAGAAGAAAGACTTGCTGTCTCAGCATACACCCACTTCAACTCTGAACCTGAACTAGCATGGTGGAAAAGCGGGAACCATAATAAGGAGCCAATCATTGTCAGCTATGATCGCTTTTATTCAGGTAGCAATTTCTATGGAATAGCATTGTTTTATAATTCGTTTGGCCAATTTTCTAAATATATATATAAAGGTCATCAATATGAATCCAGATTCAATAACATCCATTACGAACTTACATATGGAATATTGCATGGCTATAAAGATCCATTTCAGGATAGAATACCCATTAACACAGAAGAAGGATATGGAATAGGCGCAATACCAAGTATTGTTTATGCAAAAGATAAAACCAACTATTATGGATTATCCCTAATGGGCGATGCTGGATTGATCTTTTCCTACTTTAAAAAAATATAAAAAATTATCAATTAAGTGTATCTAGGAGAAAAAAATGCAATCGCATGTGAGAAATTTTATTAGGTCCATTGTTTTTAACATGATTATTTTCGCTGCTTTTTTTGGTTTTTTTACAAATTTGTTTTTTATTCATTTTGCGAAGTTAAGAGCATTTAGCTATGGATAAGAAATTTCTTATTCTTATTAATTTTATTAAAGAACATTTCTTTACATTTTTTACTTTTTTTATTATTTTTCTTCTTTTTTATGTAAATA
>CACJBC010000002.1 GCA_902591565.1 uncultured SAR86 cluster bacterium
TTGGCACAATCAATTAATGTCTTATAAAGATCTTCAAAATCGATTGGGTTATAGATTCAAGGATGAAGCACTTGTCGAACTTGCTTTAACACATAAAAGTTTTAGCAGTATTTCAAACAATGAAAGACTTGAATTTTTAGGAGATTCAATTCTTAATTCTATTATTTCAGAATATCTTTTCAATAGATTTAATAACCAAAAAGAAGGCCTGTTAACAAGAATGAGAGCCTATCTTGTTAAAGCCGAAACCTTAACAATTAAAGCAGAAGAGCTATCTTTAGAAAAAGTTGTAAAACTATCTAAGGGTACTGCAAATTTATCCAAAGAACGCAAAAATTCAATTTTAGAAGGCGCATTTGAAGCAGTTATAGGAGCAATCTTTATCGATGGTGGTTGGGATGCCGCGAAAGACATTACTTTAAAAGCTTTTAATAAAAATTTAGCAGCATTATCTGAAGATATGACTTTTAAGGATTCAAAAACAGAATTGCAGGAATTATTTCAATCTCTAAAAAGCGATCTACCAAAATATATTATTGAAAACATTGGTAAGGGTAAATTTTTATGTACAGTCAATTACAAAGATATGGTATTTGAATCCTCAGGCACATCAAAAAGAATAGCTGAAACAAATGTTGCGATGAAACTTTTAGCATACATAAAACAGAATGATGTCTAAAAGCTACTGCGGATATATCTCCATTATTGGAAAGCCCAATGTAGGAAAATCAACAATTCTAAATCATATTTTAGGAAAAAAAATATCGATTACCTCAAGAAAATCACAAACTACTAGAAATAATATTTTGGGAATTAAGACCGAAGGCAATAAGCAGATGATATATGCAGACACACCAGGCATGCATATTAAATCACCTAAGGTTATGAATAAGGTATTAAATCGCTCTGCTGAAAGTTTAATGGAAGATTCAGATATTATTCTTTTTGTTATTCAGAGATTAACGCTTGATGAACAAGATTTATCAGTACTTAAGAAACTTAAACAGATTGATACAAAAGTTATATGTGTTGTAAACAAAGTTGATCAAGTTACAGATAAAAATAAATTACTACCACTTATAGATAGACTCTCAAATGAATATAATTTTCTAGACATCATACCAATATCAGCAATTAATAATAATGGTATACATGAGTTAGAAAATCTTATAAAAAAATATCTACCAGAAAACGAACATTTATATGATAAAAATGCAGAATCTAGCTCTCATAAAGACATGTTCATGATTTCAGAACTTATTCGAGAAAAAATTATTAGAATGCTTGGGGACGAGCTACCTCATGATACATTTGTGCAAGTTGAATTATTTGAAGACGAGGAAGCACTGATTAAAATTCATGCAGTTATATTTGTAGCTAGAAATAGCCAAAAGCAGATAGTTATTGGAAAAAATGGAAATGCATTAAAAAAAATTGGCAAACAGGCCAGAATTGAGATCGAAGACTACTTTAATAAAAAAGTTTTTTTAAAAACATGGGTAAAAGTTAAAAAGAATTGGAATACAGATTCTGATTATCTTCAAAGCTTAGGGGTTGGCGGTAGCTATGACTAATAATGACTGGGATGAATGTTTTCTATTACATCATCGACCGCATGGTGAGACGAGCTTAATTGTAGATGTATTTACAAAAAAAAATGGAAAAATGTCATTCATTGCTAAGGGAGCTAAAAAACCAAAGTCAAAATTTTTTGGTTATTTAACTCCATTTACTAAATTAAGGATCACATACACAGGAAGGTCCGAGCTAAAAACATTAACAAATATAGACAGAGACTTTTCAAAATCAACAAATAGTCTTTCAAAAACAAGCTATAGTCTTCTTTATATTAATGAGTTGTTAATAAGGCTTCTTCCAAAAGATGCAGTGCATGAAGATTTATTTCAGTTATATGAAAGTTTTTTAGTAAAAATTCATGCAGGAGAAAATATCGAACTTACTTTAAGAAGCTTTGAATTGGATATGCTTGAAATGCTGGGCTATGGATTAGATTTTGAAAATGAAATAGATAAAAATCTATCAATTGATGTTAATAAGAATTATTCTTTTATTCCAGAAAGAGGTTTTAGAGAGTCAAAAAACTCTAATTTTTCAGGAAAAGATATTATAAATATACGCATGAGAAACCTTTCAGAAGTTTCAAAAAAACACCTTAAGCATATTACCCAAGAAGCTATACATTTTTGTTTAGACGGAAGAAATTTATCAAGTAGAGAAATTTTCAGGAGAATCAAACAATGATTTTCGGTATAGGAACAGACATAGTAAAAATCTCTAGAATTGAGGATATGAAATCTTTATCAAGATTTGCAAAGAAAATACTATCAACTGAAGAGCATAAATTGGCCTCATCATATAAAGATGAAAAACTAATTAAATTTTTAGCAAAACAATTTGCAGGAAAAGAAGCTATCTCAAAAGCTTTTGGAACCGGAATAAGAAAACCAATCTTATTTAAGGATATTGAGATCTTAAGGGATGAAAATGGTAAGCCATTATTAAATCCATTAGGTGGAGTAAAAAAAACTATGATTAACTTGGGTATATCTAAGTCTCATGTTAGTCTTGCAGACGAAAATGATTACGCAATAGCATTTGCTATATTAGAGTTATGAAAAATATTATTTTGTTAGGCCCTCCGGGTGCAGGAAAGGGTACACAAGCTGATTTAATTTGTGAACTATGCAATATTCCTAAAATTAGTACCGGCGACATGCTGAGAGAGGCTGTTGCTTCAGGGAGTGATTTTGGAAAAAAAGTTTCAAATATTCTTGATACAGGTGGACTGGTCTCAGATGAAATAATAGGTGAGCTAATTAAAAATCGATTAACACAATCTGATTGTATTAATGGCTCTTTATTTGATGGAGTCCCAAGGACCTTGGGCCAAGCAGCTGAGCTAAAGAATATGGGAATTAACTTTACACATGTTATTGAGATTCAGGTAGATGATGAAGTTATTGTTAGAAGAATGTCTGGAAGAAGAGTTCATCCAGGCTCAGGTAAAAACTATCATATTGACTTTAATCCTCCACAAATAGAAGGAAAAGACGATGAAACTGGCGAACCTTTAATTCAAAGAGAGGATGATAAACCAGAAACAGTTCTTAAAAGATTAGCCGTATATCATGATCAAACAAAACCTTTATCAGATTTTTATTCAAATCAAGCTCTTGAGAGTAATTTAAAATATATTACAGTTGATGGATCACAGTCTGTAGATGATGTTTTTAATTTGATATCTAGTCAAATATAAGCTTGATGAATGTTATAGCTATACAGAGTTCTGGAAATCAAACTTCTCTATGTGCAATCATTAAAGATGATGTCGTTCAGTATTCCCTCAAACATGAAAGAAAAGAAAGACCAAATTGGTCAGAAATGCTTTCAAACATAGGGCTTGATTCTTTTTTTACGCTAGAAGAGATCGATATTTTTGCATATGCAAATAATTCAAACTCATACACAGCCACACGAAGCGTTGCAGCTTATTTGAAAGGAATTACTTCGGCTATTAGCAAACCTCTAATTATTATCGACTCAGATGATGTTGATAACTTAGATTCTGATGCGGTAGCTAAAAAAGCTTTGGAGATGTATCTAAATTCAAAAAATAACTCATTTAAACCAGATGCTGCAAACCCTATTTATTCATCAATACCACAATACAAAAAAATAAATGAATGAAGTTCTTTTAAGCTTTCTTTTAGGTTTAATACAAGGATTAACAGAATTCTTACCAATTTCAAGCTCGGCACATTTATTATTTCCAACTTTATTATTTGGAACAGATGATCTTGGATTGGAATTTGATATAGCCGTTCATGCAGGGACGCTGCTTGCTGTAATATATTTTTTCAGAACTGAGATTAAACTTATGATTAAGTCTGTAATTTCTAGAAATAATAATTTTAATGACAACAGAAAACTTGCATATTTATTAATAATTGCAACTATTCCAATTGTCATCGCAGGTCTACTTGGTACAGATTTTATAGAATCAAATAGAAATAGTATTGATAGCATTGCATACATGAATCTTTTATTTGCTGGCTTTTTGCTTTTTGCATACAAATATAGCGCTTCATCTAAAAGCTTAATTGAGTTAACAATTGCTGGTGCTATTTTTATAGGTATATTTCAGGTTTTTGCCTTATTTCCAGGAGCATCAAGATCAGGGACAGCAATGACAGCTGCTTTATTAATTGGATTAAATTTAAAAGACTCATCAAAATTTGCTTTTTTATTGGCAATACCAACTATTTTTGGTGCACTAGTTTTTTTAATTGGGGATATGGTCCAATATGAAACTAAGATTAATATCATCTCTCTAGTTGTTGGTTTATTAACTTCATGTATTGTTGCTTTTCTTACTATTAAGTATTTTCTAATTTTTGTTGAAAAAATTGGCATGTATCCATTTGTAATTTATAGGATTTTATTGGGAGTTCTGTTACTAGCTCTAATATGAATTTACCAATTTACATTGATAACAAAATCTATGTAGATTATTTAATTAATGTTTTAGGTGTTCCTGAAGTAAATATAGTAAATATATATCCTAAACAACCATCATTTTTTATATACAAAGAAAACGGATTACATTTTGTTATTAACTCACCACAAAAAAAATTAATTCATATAGATTTTTTAAAAGGGCAAATGGGGTGGAGACTGAAAAGAACAGATCATGAAACTCTTTTAAAGAAAGCATTAGGTAAAAAAAAAGATAATTTAACAATACTTGATGGAACTGCAGGTTTTTTATCAGATACCCTCATTTTTCTAGCCTTTGGTCACAAAGTAATTGCTTGTGAGCAAAGCAGTATTTTGTTTATGTTATTAAATGATGCTATTAATAGAGCAAGAGAGGAGTTAGTTTTTTTAAAAAATTTAGATTTAGTTTATGGAAATGCTGTCGATATATACAAAAATAAGAGAAATATTGATCTGATTTATCTGGACCCAATGTATCCTGATAGCAAGAAAAACACTGCTAGATCAGGTAGTATGAATGATATAAAAAGTATTCTTAAAATTGAGGCAATCAAAAATCTAGAAGATCAAATATTTTTTGATTTTAAAAAACAAGAATTTAAAAAGATTGTCTTAAAAAGACCAATTAAATCAAAGATAATAGATACTAACTTAAACTACCAAGTTAAAGGTAAGTCAACAAGGTTTGATGTATATATATAAGGAGATGAGATGAACCCTTTTACAATGATGAAAGATGCTAAAAATATGGAAAAGATGATGAAGCCAGCGCTAGAAAAATTTATGAGGGAAGCAGGTTTTGTCAAAAAAGACGAAATCGAACCTTTAAAAAGAAGAATTGCTGAATTAGAGTCTGAGGTGTCTAAATTAAAAGGTTAAAAGAAGAAGAGATTTCTAGGATCATTGAAATGGCATGGGAGGATAGAACTCCTTTTGATGCTATTGAAGCTACTTTTGGTTTGAATCAGAATCAGGTTGAAGATTTGATGAGAAAAAATCTAAAAAAGGGTAGTTATACTCTCTGGAGAAAGAGGGCAAGAGGAAGAAAAACTAAACACTTGGGTTTAAGAGATTTTGAAGTTGGAAGACATCATTCATATGATCAAAACAAATATAAAAACTAATCATATTAGTATTGAAAATCTTTATAAATCTATTTTTACTGAGATTAAAAATACTTCTATTGAATTAAGAGATGATTTTGTAGAAATAAAACATTTGGACATAGATAATCAAGATCCTGCGAATATTGAAATTAACCAAACAAAAAAAGGGTTTATAGTTACATATTGGGATGGCTACTCTTTATTGGAAATTGAGGAATTAAAAGAATTATCTGCTGCATTAAAAATTTTTAAGAAATATGCAAAAAAAATGGCTAGAAATATAAAGAGATTTTCTAGCCATTAACTAATATTTTTTATTATCTAATAGTGTGACTTAGGTTTAAATATCTCATCATCAGATGGATTTTCTGCACCATGGTATCCCTGATCATTTGGCATATAGAATGTGAGATTAGGGTATTCATAAAATGTATGCTCGTGATCATTTGCATCTTGCCGAGTTAAATACACTTTGTATGTGAAGCCAGATGCACCTTTAAATGGACCTGTTGCAACTGTTCCTTTTACCTGTAAAGCTCCTGAGGAGGATGTAATATCAATATTGTTTTGGTTATATGATGAAACCTTTACAATTTTTCCTTGAGAATACATTCCTGAATGGAAATCACAATATGGATACAATTCATCAGGTGTATCTGCAGTAACAGTCAATGTGAGAGTGTTTTTATTCCAACCTTCTGCAGATCCAATTTCAGAGCTGTCATCTCTATCGTCTACCTCTGTTGACAGTAAAAAAGGGTGATTTGATGTAACTGAACTCGTCGGCTCAAATTTGATAATATCACCTTCTTTTACATATATTATAAAATTTGTTGATGAGGGATTAATTTGATCAACAAGATAATTAGAGCTGCCTTCGTTTGAAAGAGTATATGTAGTAGTTTTAAGATCTTCTTCAATATCATCTATCGAATTACCATCCCATGAAGTATTTTGTAGTATCCAATCATTAGTATTAAAAATAAGTTTATCTAGTTCATTAGAATCAGCAGTGCCATTCATTACAGCTTCCATAAGATCCTCTAATTCTTTAGTACCAACTTTTACAAAATTAGAATGTATATGAGAAGAGTTTGCATAAATTTTTTGTAAAAATGATGAAAGTCCAGCTGAAAGATCAATCAGCTGGTCGCTAGTTGGATTAAAATTATTATCTAAATTTGCAAGGATATTTTTTATAAATGTTGTGTCTGCTAGTGAGGTTTCATTACCTGACCTATTAAAAATATTATCAGCTGCAATCCAAAAGGGTTGGTTATTTTCATATGTATGTATTTCTTTTAAAACCTCTCCAATGACTATCATCTGCGAATATATAACAGCAACGTCATTATTTGCCTCAACGTTTAAGTTTTCATAGGGGTCATCAAACCTAATCATAAAATCTTCATTTATACCAAGTTTAGTCTTAAAAACTTCATATTCAGTATTATTGTCATAGGCTAGGAGCATTGTACTTAAGGGAGAGATTAAAAAGTTTTGCTCTAAAGTAGGATGTCCAATTGCAAGCCCCTCATTTGATGGTATTTCCCAATTTGTATTAGGATCAAAGCCACCTTCAGTTTTTATAAATCCGGTTGGATTACCTTCTACTGCAAGAGAAAAGGAGCCATCTTGTAATGATTCCGTTTGAAATTCAGTATTACTGCAAACTTCAGTGATATTTTCTACGAAACAAACGGAAGCTCCTTGAATTGGACCAGCTGCTATAACTTTGCCATCATAATTTTCTGAACTTGTATCGTCATCTGTATCATTAGTAACATTTATGTTAAACATCATATTGTCTGTAGCTGTTCCATCTGTTACGGATGCGATTATTACATAAACATTATTATTATCTACATCAGAAGGATTTTCGTAATCTGGTGCTGTAATAAATGTAACTATCCCTGATGAACTTCCAATTGTGAATAGAGTTGAATCGTCGCCAGATATTGAAAAAGTTAAAGAATCCCCATCAGCATCTGAAGCTGTAACTGTAAACGCAGAAGTTTGATTTTCTACTGCAGAAACATTTGCACTGGAATTTGTTATTTGTGGTGCATTATTATTGTCACCGTAGCCAGGTGATGGATTTGTATTGTTATTGTTTCCGCCACCACCACCGCAGGAAACTAAAACAAAAATAGTTGTAAGAAAGTATGTTATTTTGTTGCCCATTTTCATCCTCCACATAAATAAAGGGTGATCTGGGCGTCCGAGTTATGTAAGTTTAACAAATGCCTCTGATAAACAAGAACTCAGCAAAGCAGATCTTATCGTATTGCTTGATTAATTTTTGGAGAGGAGATAGTTTGAACATTCTAATAGGGGAGAATATAAAAACTATAAAATGTAATACAAGCAATACTTGTAGTGAATGATATTTAAAGCGTTTAATAATTGTCAAATAAAAAATAATTGCTTTAAATAAAGTAAAAAATAGGGTATTTTTTTGTAGTTTTACTACTTTTTAACAATTTTTAGTCTCTGATGTGTCCATTCCCATTTACTAAATACTTGAAGCTAGTAAGTTGGTTTACACCAACAGGTCCTCTTGCATGAAATTTTCCAGTAGCAATACCAATTTCACCACCAAGGCCAAATTCACCACCATCTGCGAATTGAGTAGATGTGTTATGCATAACAATTGCACTATCTAAATCTTTTTGAAATTTTGCAGCAACATTCATATCTTCAGATATGATTGATTCAGTATGTCCAGATGAATATTTTTCAATATGACTTATAGCATCTTCATAATCGTCAACTATTTTTATACTAACAATAGGCAATAAATATTCTGTAGACCAGTCTTTTTCTAGAGCAGGAATAATATTTTGGTTATATTTATGTGTTTTTATACACCCTCTTACTTCACAAGCCTGAGAGCTTAAAGCATTAACCAGGGATGGTATAAAACTATCAGCGATATCAGAGTGAACTAAAATAGTTTCAACAGCACCACAAATACCAGGTCTTCTCATTTTTGCATTTAAGCAAACATTAAGAGCTTTATCGTTTTCAGCCGCTTTATCCACATAGATGTGACAGATGCCCTCAAGGTGAGCAAATACCGGAACTCTGGCTTCCTGCTCAACCATTGCAACAAGATTCTTGCCTCCTCTTGGGACTATTACATCTATTGCATTATTAATGCCATGAAGCATTTCTTTTACTATTTCTCTGTCAGTATCTTTAATTATTTGAATAGCATTTTCATTAATATCAGCTTCTTTTAATCCTTTCACTAAAGAGTCATGTATTGCTATACAAGAATTAATACTATCTGACCCGCCTCGAAGAATAGAAGCATTTCCAGCTTTTAGTGATAATGCGCCTGCATCAGCTGTAACATTCGGTCTACTCTCATAAATAATACCAATCACACCAAGAGGAGTTGATACCCTTGATATATGAAGTCCATTTGGTCTTTGCCAAGAATCCAATACTCTTCCTACAGGATCATTAAATGATGCTACTTCCATAAGAGTCTTAGAAATAGAATCAACTCTTTCACTATTTAATTCCAAACGATCTATAAAAGAGTCAGATAAATTTTTTGATTTACTATTTTCAATATCTAATTTATTAGATTCTAAAATAATTTTTTTGTCAGCAAGTATGTGTTTTGCCATTGCTTGCAGAGCATGATTTTTTTGCTCATCAGATGTCTTTGCAAGAACTCTTGCAGCTTCTTTTGCATTAATACCAATTTGATCGATGTTATGAGTCATAATTCTTAAGCTATAAATTTAGTTGATTTTGTTTTTTTATTACTAAGGCTTTTGATTGGATTATCTTTTAGACCCGAGGTAATAATAACTGAACATTTTGATTTCATACAAATTTCTGCAGCTTTAATCTTAGAAACCATCCCACCTTTGCCAAGCTTAGAAGCTGCGCCTGCCATATCTTTTATCTTATTAGTAATGGACTTAACTTCTTTGACTAAATCATCATTCTTATTAGTTTTTGGAGGTTCCTTGTATAACCCATCAACATTAGATAATAAGATTAGATGATCAGCCTTTATTAATGTTGCGATTTGTGCAGCAAGAATATCATTGTCACCAAACTTAATTTCATCAGTTGAGGTTGTATCATTTTCATTAATAATTGGCACACATTTAAAATTTAATAAGTTTTCTAATGTAGCTATTGCATTTATTGATGATTTTTTATTTTTTATATCAGAGGGTGATAAAAGAATTTGTGCAACTTGTTTTTTGTATTTTTTGAATTCATTTTTCCATGCAGTCATTAACTCAATCTGACCTCTTGCTGCAACTGCCTGTGATTCATTTAATGTTAAATCATGCTTTATATTTAATTTTCCTCTTCCCAGAGATATAGCACCAGATGAAACAACTATTACTTCCTTCTTTGAATGTAATAACCAGACAATATCTTTAACAACATTTTTAAGAACAGATTTATTAACCCCGCCTCTTTTATTTGTAAGAAGAGATGAGCCTAATTTAACTACAATTTTTTGACTGTTTTTCATAGAGCTTAAATAATTTAAAGATGATTATAGGTAGACATTTTTTGATGACAAGACTTTTAAAGATTTGTTAATTTTTTACATTATCGATCTGCTAATGAATAGAGTTGGTGCCCCATGCCTGAGTCGAACAGGCACTCCCTAAGGAACGCGATTTTGAATCGCGCGCGTCTACCAATTCCGCCAATAGGGCACGCATGGCATTGTAGCTAAGTATGAACTATTTTAAAATCAGCTTCTCATGAAAACCTCAGATTTTAATTATCATTTGCCTGAAGAGTTGATTGCTAATTATCCACTAGAAAAAAGAAGTCATAGCAGATTGCTAGTCTTTCAAGATTCAATCAAGCATGAGCATTTCAAAGATATTCCTAACTATTTTGAGGAAGGGGATTTATTGGTTGTTAATAACACCTCTGTGATACCTGCTAGAATTTTTGGTCAAAAAGAATCGGGCGGTTCTGTTGAAGTAATGCTTGAACGAATTATGGAAGATAACAAAGCACTGGTTCAAATTCGCTCTGGCAGAAGCCCAAAAATTGGTTCGTATCTGTATTTAGAATCCTACAAGGTTCAGTGTATTGATAGAAAAGATAATTTTTTTATTATCCAGTTTGATAGAGTTCCCTTAGAGGTATTTAATCAAATAGGTCATGTGCCGCTACCTCCATATATAAAAAGAGATGATGAGCAATTAGATAAAGATAGATATGCCACAGTGTATGAAGATAAAAAGTTGCAAGAATCTGTCGCAGCACCGACAGCAGGCTTGCACTTTGATCAAGAGCTATTAGATGCTATAAAAAAACTTGGTGTAAATTTTGCAACTATAAATTTAAGTGTTGGAGCTGGTACCTTTCAACCTGTAAAGGTTGAAAACATCAAAGATCATGATATTCACGAAGAGTATATTGAAGTGCAAAAAGATGTTGTAGAGTTAGTCAATCAAACAAAACAATCTGGTAAGAAAGTTTTTGCTGTGGGAACGACAGCAACAAGGGCTCTCGAAACAGCCTTTGCGTATGGCGGTGAAAATGGTTATACAGGATATACAAAGTTATTTATATATCCTAGTTTTAAGTTTAAGGCAGTTGATAGACTTATAACAAACTTTCATCTTCCTCAATCATCGTTATTGATGCTTGTGTCAGCCTTCATTGGATATGACAATATGAAGCATATATATGAAACAGCAGTTGATAAAAAATATAGATTTTTATCTTACGGTGATGCAATGTTATTAAAAAAAAATGAAATTTAGTATTAAAAATACATCTGATTTTGCTAGAAGAGCAGAACTGCAATTCGACAGAGGTGCCATTCAAACGCCGGCATTTATGCCGGTAGGAACTAACGGTACAGTCAAAGGATTGACTGTTGAAGATCTTAAATCTACTGGATCAGAGATTATCCTTGGAAATACTTATCATCTGATGCTAAGACCAGGAGATGAAGCAATTAGAGATCTTGGAGGATTACACAAATTTTCAAATTGGAATAGGCCAATCCTTACTGATTCAGGTGGTTTTCAGGTCTGGAGTCTTGGAGATTTGGTCAAGATAACAGAAGAAGGAGTAAAGTTTAGTTCCCCTTATGATGGCAAAAAAATTTTTATAACTCCTGAAGATTCTATTCAGATTCAAGAAAACCTTGGATCGGATATTGTGATGGCTTTTGACGAATGTACTGATTATCCATCTACTTATGATCAGGCAAAAGATTCTATGGAGTTATCTATGCGATGGGCAAAAAGGTGCAAAGATGCTCATAAATCCAAATCAGCATTATTTGGTATTGTTCAAGGCGGTATGTTTGAGGATTTACGTGAGCAATCATTAAATGCTTTATTAGACATAGATTTTGATGGTATTGCCTTAGGAGGTTTAAGCGTTGGAGAATCAAAAGAAGAAAAAACAAAAATTCTAGCTTTTATGGCTGATAAACTTCCCCAAGATAAACCCAGGTATCTCATGGGTGTAGGTAAGCCCGAGGATATTGTTGAAGCTGTAAGATACGGTATAGATATGTTTGACTGTGTTCTTCCTACAAGAAATGCAAGAAACGGACAGCTTATAACCTCAACAGGAGTAGTAAATATTCGAAATGCACCATACAAGATGAGCGAAGAACCAATTGATGAGAATTGTGATTGTAAGGTTTGTAAAGACTACTCTCGGGCATACCTAAATCATCTTGATAGAACTAATGAGATGCTTGGAAGTATGCTGTCTAGTTATCACAATATTTATTATTATCAATCTCTCATGAAAAATATTAGAGAGTCTATAAATGACAATAAATTCGCGAACTTCTTAAAAGACTTCTATAATATGCGAAATTTAAATATGCCCGATGGGCCAAAATAGGATTTATTAATATGGAACCAACACAACCTTCATTGTGGCCAACTTTTGTTATTTTTGGTGGTCTTTTTTTATTTATGTATTTTATGATTATAAGACCACAGAATAAGAGAAATGCTCAAATTAAAGATATGTTATCCAAGCTTGAAAAGGGCTCAGAAGTTATAGCTGCAAGCGGAATACTTGGTAAAGTGAAAGATATTAGTGGAGCTTATGTATCAATTGAAATAAGTGACAATAATATTATAAAACTGCAAAAATCAGCAATTGCAAATATTTTGCCAAAAGGCACAATCGACGCTATAAAATAATTAGCCGTGAATAGGTTTTCTTTTTCTCAGTATTTATTAATTATCATTGTATTGGTATTGGGATTTATCTATGCATTACCTAACCTCTATCCGACTCAGCCATCTATTCAACTTGCTTATACAGATACTGGAAAGTCTGCTGATCAATCTTTGTTGAATGAAGTTCAAAGTACTCTTGATAAAAGAAATGTTGAGTATGATGAAATCCTTTTAAGAGATAATAAAATTGTTTTAAAATTTCAGAACATTGACCAACAGCTTGAATCAAAAACTATTCTCCAAAATAAACTTCTTGATAGAGTTATTGTTGCTTTAAATCTTGAACCAACAACACCAGATTGGTTAAAAGACCTGGGAGGAAAACCTCTTAAACTTGGTTTAGATTTATCGGGAGGTGTTCATTTTCTACTTGAGGTTGATATTGATACAGCACAACAAGGAAGATTAGAGTTATTATTAGATACTTATAGAAAAACCTTTAAGGAAGAAAGACTGAAGGTTAATAGTTCATCAATTAAAGACTTGAAACTTCATTTTGCTTTTCAAGATCGTGAGAGTTACAACAAGGCTTTATCAAAGTACAAAACAGATAGCCCTGGTATAAATGGGCTCCAGTATGTAATTACAGAAAGACCATCTTCTAATACATTATTGTTGGAATATTCTGATATTGCTCTTAGAGAAATAAGAGATTATGCTGTTGGACAAAATTTAATTACTCTTAGAAACAGAGTTAATGAACTTGGTGTTTCTGAACCAATTGTTCAAAGGCAAGGTGCAAATCGAATTGTTGTTCAGCTTCCAGGAGTTCAAGATCCTACAGCTGCAAAAAAAATTATTGGTAAAACTGCAAATTTAGAGTTTCGACTTGAAGCCAATTCGAGAACATCACCGTTAAGAAAGGAAGAATTTAGTTTCAAGGACAATGAGTATGCAACTGCATCTTTGGAAAAAGCTGTTGTTGTAACAGGTGATAGAGTTACAAATGCGAACACTGGTTTTGATGAAAGTGGCTTGTCTCAAGTAAATATCACACTTGATATGCAAGGCGGCAGGGCTATGCAAAAAGCAACGTCAGGAAATATTGGAAGAAGGCTAGCGGTTTTATTTGTTGAACAAAAAAGCAAATCAGAACTAATAACCGATGCAAATGGCAATAGCATAATTGTGCAAACATCATATATTGAAAAGAATATTATTAGTCTTGCTACCATTCAGGCAGTTCTAGGAACTAGCTTCAGAATTACAGGTGTAGGTTCACCACAAGAAGCAAGTGAACTAGCTTTACTATTAAGGGCTGGCGCTCTTGCAGCACCAATGAAATTTGTTGAGGAAAGAACCGTAGGACCAAGTCTTGGTAAAGAAAATATAGAATTAGGAATGAAATCTATTGTTATTGGATTAACCTTAGTTGTTCTTTTTATGGCTTTTTATTATCGAGTGTTCGGCTTAGCAGCTAACGTTTCACTTTTTATCAATCTAGTTTTAATTACTGGAATAATGTCGCTCTTAGGTGCCACTTTAACTTTGCCAGGTATCGCAGGCATTGTCTTGACCGTTGGTATGGCAGTTGACGCTAACGTCTTAATTTTTGCAAGAATTAGAGAGGAACTTAAAGAGAAAGATCCTCAATCAGCAATAAGAGATGGTTTTTCTAGAGCTTTCATAACAATTCTTGATGCAAATATTACAACCCTAATTGCTGCGCTTATTTTGTATGTTATTGGCACGGGTCCAGTAAAAGGTTTTGCAATAACTCTTTCAATTGGAATTATTACTTCTATGTTTACAGCTATTATGTGTACTAGGGCTATAGTAAATCTTGTGTATGGCAATAAAAATATTAAGGAATTAAAAATATAATGAATTTTAAATTTCAATTTATGAAATATAGAAAGATTGCTGGCATAGCATCACTTATTATCTTTTTAGTTTCAGTTCTTTCACTATCTTTTCGTGGACTTAGCCTAGGACTAGATTTTAGTGGCGGAACATTAGTCGAGATAACCTATGAAAATCCTGTAAATTTAGAATTAATCAGAGAGACTTTGGTAATAAACGGTTTTGAGGATTCTCAGGTGGTTAATTTTGGAACAAACTTGGATGTTCTAATTAAGGTAGCTGATCAAAATGGTAATAGTTCTATTGGCGATTCTGTTTATAGCTTACTTAATAGCAATGGCTTTGTCGGGGAGCTAAAAAGAGTTGAATTTGTTGGACCTCAAGTTGGAGCCGAATTAAGAGATCAAGGCGGTCTAGGAATGTTAGTAGCCTTATTTATGATACTCATGTATGTAGCATTCAGATTTCAGTATAAATTTGCTTTGGGTGCAGTTACGGCTTTAGGTCATGATGTTGTCATAATATTGGGTTTATTTTCTATCTTTGCTTGGGATTTTGATTTAACAGTATTAGCAGCACTATTAGCTGTTATCGGTTACTCATTGAATGACACTATAGTAGTTTCAGACAGAATTAGGGAAAATTTTAGAACTCAAAGAGAAATGGATCCTCAAGCAATGATTGACTTATCTCTCAATCAAACATTAGGAAGAACAATCGTTACATCATTAACAACCTTGCTAGTTTTATTCGCATTGTTCATCTTTGGTGGAGAAATGATAAAAGGTTTTAGTCTTGCATTAATACTAGGTGTATTGGTTGGAACATATTCATCAATATATGTTGTTGCTAATATGCTTATGTCTCTTACATTGATTCAAGATGATTTAGCTATACCTGAACCTGAAGGTGCAGATTTTGATGAGTTACCTTAAAGGGTAAAATAAGGCTTTACTGATTTAAGCACTGATTTATAAACTTTAGGCGATGAGCAAATAAAATGATCACCATCTAAATATTTAGGATCTCCATTAAAATTACTTATCAGCGCTCCTGACTCCTGTGCAATAAGAAGACCAGCTGCTACATCCCAAAGTTTTATTCCATAAGCCCATGTCGCATCAATTCTTCCTGATGATATGTATGCAAGATCCAAAGCAATAGAACCTGAAGTTCTTAAAGATAGGTCTTGATTAGCAATTTCCTTATAGGTTTTATCGAAATCATATTTATAATCTTTTTTTGTGCCATCATTTTTAAAAAATGAGATAACAGCCTCAGATAAACCTTGTTGCTTACTAACTCTTATTTTTCCATTGTTTAAAGTTGCTCCAGAGCCCTTGGAGGCACAAAATTCTTCTCTTCTAATTGGATCAATAATAACTGCTGTAGTTGGAACTTCATCTATAAGAGAGCATAAGGATAAAGCAAAATGAGGATAACCATTGATAAAATTTGTTTCTCCATCAATTGCTTTTAAAACCCAAGTAATATTTGAATTATTAATCTCTGAACCAGACTCAGCACCTAAAAAATTATCTTCAGGATAAAATTTTCTTATTTCATCAATAACAATACCCTCAACCCTTCTAATAATTGCTTTTAAATAACCATTTGGGCCACCCTTAGATGTATCTAAGTTGTGCACTTTTTTTACTGCAAACTCAAGTTCACTAGCACCTTTTCTGGCAGCAATTTGGTTAACATTTAATAAAGCTTGTATTGACATGTCGCTATTGTAATGGAAATGGAGATAATAGGCATATATGAGTTTCAAAAGTAATTTAATTAATATTGTTCTGGTGGAAACATCCCATCCAGGTAATATTGGCTCTGTTGCTCGAGCAATGAAAACTATGGGACTCTCAAGTTTATCTCTAGTTAATCCAAGAAAATTTCCTTCTGGCGAAGCCAATGCGCTATCAGGTAATGCTGGAGATGTTTTAGAGAATGCAAAAGTCTTTAATTCAATTGAAGATGCCATCAAAGACAGTACTTTTGTTTATGCTACTTCCTCTAGAAGTAGAACCATTCAATGGCCAACAGTTCATGCTGAGGAGGGCGCATCGATAATTAACTCTCAGGTTACATCAAATAAAAAAGTGTCTATTTTATTTGGACGTGAGGATAGGGGTCTTACAAATGACGAACTTCAGCTTGCAAATACTCATATTGAAATTCCTGCAAATCCTGAATATCCAGTATTAAATCTAGCAATGTCAGCACAAATAGTATGTTACGAAATATTTAAATCTCATTTTAATCAAGAGCCAAGAGATTGGCATGATTATCCAGAAGTGGACTCTGAAAATCTCCAAATGCTAATAGATCATTTTATTGAAACAGCAGTTAATATAGATGTTATTCATCCAGATAATCCAAAAAAGATTATTTCAAGAATTAAACGAATGTTCTCAAGGCTTCATCCAGACGAAATGGAAACAAGTTTTATGAGAGGGTTTCTTGCAGCTATAAATAAGAAGCTAAAATAATAATTAATTACTTTGCTAATTGCTTCTGATTCCATATAATACGTCTCGCATCACGTCCCGTTCGTCTAGAGGCCTAGGACACCGGGTTTTCATCTCGGCAACAGGGGTTCGACTCCCCTACGGGATGCCAATTTACTATAAAGCCCACAATAGTGGGCTTTTTTTATGGTCTATGTGTCCATAGCATCTCTGTATGTAAAATTTATTTTGACAAACCATTATGGCATTATTATTAGTATGTTTTTTCTAAAGATACTTGATAAATTAGGACGAAAAAGAGTTGTGATGGATAGAGGACCATCACATCCAGAATACCACTTAGCTAAACCATGGACTAACAGGTATTATTTACTATTCAGAAAAAGACCGAAATGGTTTCCATTCAATATATTTATTAATCATATTATAGATAATGACCATGGCGTTGGACTTCATAATCATCCTTGTCCATATATTACAATTATTTTAAGTGGTGGGTATTGGGAGACAAACATTAAAAAAGAAAAAAAATGGCGTGGAAAGTTTTATGTAGGCTTTAGAAGTGCTGACAATTTACACCGTGTTGACTTAGAACCAGGTATTAAGCCAATCACAATTTATATTGCTGGTCCTTTCGGACTGAGAAAAAAAGGAAGAAGTGCATATGGGATATGGAAATAATTTTTTAATGATTAAACCCTTATTTCTAATTTTATTTTTTTATTTAGCAACTTACACTCAAGCAGATTTACATAATGCGCTAATTGAAACATATAAAACTTCGAGCAATAAAAATCTAATCAAAATTGTTATAAAAGATAATATTGATATAAAAGGTAAAGTTACATCAGCGGGTTCTTTGGCTTTATCAAGCAATACTGCAAAAAAAAATGCATTTATCATTGATAAACTTATTAATGCCAACTACCACATTTATGGAAAAGCTAATCTTTCTGAATGGGCAAATTTTAGGTCAATAAATTCTGTTAGTGGTTGGTCGAGTATAAATGGACAGACAACACATCCATTAAATTCTAAATATAATCCTTGCGGTTCTAGTTCTGGTTCTGCTGTTGCTGTTGCAACTGGCATTGTTGATATAGCTATCGGAACTGAAACAAATGGTTCAATTTCATGTCCGGCTTCGATAGTTGGAATAGTTGGTATGAAGCCTACCTTAGGGCTCGTTAGCAGATCAGGAATAATTCCTATAGCTGATTCTCAAGATACTGCTGGACCAATGGGTAATTCAGTAGAAATAGTTGCCAAGACTCTGCAAGTTATCTCAGGACCGGATCCAATGGATATAAAAACTCAACTTATACCAAATAATTTTGATTTTAATTTTGTAGAAAATATAAAACAGAATAATTTAAATGGAATACGTTTTGGTCTCTTAAATTCTGGCTTTGATAATAAATATGGCAAAAGATTTTTAAATCAATTAATTAATGATGTAAGTAAGCTTGGTGGAGAGATTGTTTTAATTGAGGATAATAGAGAGTATCCCTCCGAGGAAGAATACTTAGTTTTACTATATGAATTTAAATATGGGTTAGAAAGTTATCTTGCACAGTCATCAGAACCCAAAAAGACTCTTCAAAAAATTATTGATTACAATAATGACTATTCTGAGCAAATAATGCCTTTTTTTGGTCAAGAAATATTTTATGCTTCTTTAGATGCTGCTAAAAAACATGATGAATATCTTTCAGCAAAGAATGTTTTAAAGAAGGCTACAAATCAAACCATTACTTTAATGGAAGAATATAAAATCGATGCTTTTATTGGTCTCACAAGAGGTCCAGCATGGAAGATTGATTATGAGGGTGGAGATGGAGCTGCTATTGCAGATGGATTGTCTTTTGGAAATGGTGGATATGCTGCTTTTGGGGGATTGCCTCATATAACTATTCCTTATTTTAAAATTGATAATTATCCAGTAGGCATATCTATAATTGGTAGACCATGGTCGGATAAAGAAATAATTGGTTTTGCTGCAGCTCTAGAAAAATAGACTATATTAGTAAAAAAGGAGTAAATAATGGAAAAAGTTTTAGTCACAGGTGCAACTGGATATATTGGGCTTCATTGTATTGATCAGTTATTAAAACAGGGATATGCAGTTAACGGATCTATTAGATCACCTGAAAGAGAAGAAGAAGTTTTTCAAGCTCTTCAAAAGAATAATACTTCTACTGAACATTTAAATCTTTTTACTTTTAACTTAACTGATGATGAGGGATGGGATGAGGGTATAGCCGGTTGTGATTATTTATTACATGTTGCTTCACCAATCTCAATTTCTACTAAGGACGAGGAATTTTTTGTCGGGCCAGCAGTAGCTGGAGTAAATAGAGCTATGAAGTTTGCTCAAAAGCACAACCTAAAAAAAGTTGTTTTAACCTCATCTGTTGCTGCAATTTTTGAAACCACTGTTTTAAAACAATACTATGATGAAAGCGACTGGTCAGATCCAAATAAAAAATCAATCAACCACTATGCTAAGAGCAAAACTTTGGCAGAAATGGCAGCATGGGATTTTATTAAAGAAGAAGATAACCCTTTTGAGTTAGCAGTAATTAATCCAGCTCTAGTAATTGGCCCATCATTATCAGGAGATTTAGGCGAATCAAATAAAGCTATTGAAATGGTTGTTACGGGAAGAATGCCTGTTTCTGTTCCTTTGCAATTTGGCTATGTTGATGTGCGAGATGTAGCTGCAGCTCATATTTTAGCAATGCAGAATCCAGAAAGTAATGGAAAAAGATTTGCCTTGTCTGAGAAAGACTTATGGTACAAAGATGTTGCCAAGCTTCTGAGAACAAATGGATATAAGAAGGCTCCTAAAATTAATATTCCTGCATGGATAACACCTGTTTTAGCAAAATTTAATGAAGAGCTAAAGTTTTCTTTACCATTTATTGGAAGGGTAAGAAGTGTTAAATATGCTACCAATGCAAAAGATATCCTTGGTTGGAATCCGCGACCCGCAGAGGATTCAATATTAGAAGTAGCTAAACAAATAGAAGACTTAGATGGCGCTAAATAATTCCTGGAATAATAGCCTTTCTATTTTTAGGATAGTCTGAAAATTTATTTTGATACCATTTGTGGTGAGCAAACGCTCTTGGAACTAAATTAGCAATTGTCCATAAGGCAAATACAACCCCTGAGATACTCCAAGTAAGAATAGCCCAACCTATCCATTCAATAATTTCACCAAAATAATTAGGCGATGATATATATTTATGAAGAAATTTTTTGGGTATGTGGTATCCAGGTCCATTTTCTTTACGCATAGAAATAATCAAATAATCAGATTTAATATTGATGAACATACCAATGAAAAATATGATTACTCCTATTAAAAATGCTGTACTAACAATCCAGTTTTCAGGATACTCAGTAAAATAATAAATTCCAATAGCTTGAATGTTTACATTAATTATATTGAAGAAAAATGCGGATGCAGCAATACTTATTGGCATTTTTGGATTAGTTAAGTCTATTAAAAATGGATAAATAAAAGATCTGTGTACATAGTGTAAAAGCCAAAGCAATAAAAAAATTTCATGTACTAGCAATAATTTATCTTTCATCAAAAACCCATAGATAATAATTAAAATCACACAAGGTGACTCCATAATTACCCAGCCAACCCTCGCTGAAATGCTTTTACCCCATCCTTGTTGCATATGACGACCATATGGGGCATTTACAAAGAATAAATAGATAAAAGTTACAGAAGCAACTAAAACCCAAAATAGAATGAATATATAAAAATAATTCATAACATTTATTTGAACATGGTGTGAAAATTTTTCAACATATTTAAGTTTACAGCTTAACAATGAAATCATAAACTCTATAAAGGAGTTGTCTAAACATGGAAACTAAAAGTTACGATTTTATTATTTTAGGAGCAGGCTCAGCTGGGTGTGTTTTAGCTAATAGGTTAAGTTCTAATCCAAATTTTAGAGTATGTTTAATTGAGGCAGGCTCAAAAGATAGTGACGTTAGATTAAAAGTTCCTCTTGGTTTTGCTTTTTTAGGTGGTAATAGTAGCTATAGCTGGAATTACAATACAGTGCCTCAAAAAGAATTTGAAAAAGTTTCAATAACTGAACCCGCATCCTCTGTAGTTGATTCAGCTGGTGGTGTTCATGAAGTCGAATCAGAGATTATGGAACATAGGAGAGGCTTCCAACCAAGAGGTAAGACATTAGGAGGCTCAAGTTCTATCAATGCCATGTTATATGTGAGAGGTCATAAGTGGGATTATGATCATTGGGCAGAATTAGGAAATGAGGGCTGGTCTTTTAAGGAAGTTTTACCTTATTTCAAAAAATGTGAAAACAATGAAATTTTTGATAATGATCTTCACGGTCAAGGCGGCCCATTAAACGTTGATAAGATTAGGCACAAAAATAAAATTGTAGATGACTTTGTCAAAACAGGATCAAGTATTTTTGGATATAACGAAGACTTTAATGGCGAAAATCAAGAAGGAATTGGTTATTATCAAACCACTCAGAAAAATGGTAAAAGATGTAGCACTGCTAAAGCATATTTAGTGCCTGCATTAGAAAGAGATAACCTTACAGTCTTAACTGATACTAATGTTAACAAAATAAATATTGATGATGGCAAAGCAACTGGTGTTCATTGTATTAATGCTGAGGGAAATGAGTTTTTTATTAAGGCTTCTAAAGAAGTTATATTATCATCTGGAGCTTTTGGCTCACCTCAAATTTTGCTTAGATCAGGCATTGGTCCAGCAGATGAAATATTAAAACATGGCATTGCGCATAAATTAGAATTACCGGGCGTCGGAAAAAATCTTCAAGATCATATCGATTATGTAACTGTACATAAATATAAATCAATTAAACTTTTTGGTTTCTCAATAGGAACTTTATTTTTTAAATACCCATATGAATTATTTAAATATATTCTCACAAAAACAGGAATGTTTACATCAACTGTAGCTGAAGCAGGCGGATTTATAAGATCAAGAAATGATATTGATATACCAGATACACAGTTGCATTTTTCACCAGGAATGATCGTTGACCATGGTAGGGAGCATATGTGGGGAACAGGAATAAGTTGCCACACCTGTTTACTTCGTCCTAAATCAAGAGGTGAAGTCACTTTGAATTCAGCTGACCCAAAAGATAATCCAAAGATTGATCCAAAATTTTTATCTCATCCAGATGATGTAAAAGACATGATTGCTGGATATAAAAAAATGATGAAAATTATGAATAAAGAGCCTGTCTCTAAATATACAAGCAAGCATGTTTTAAGACCAATTGATTTAGACGATGATGAAGATATAGAAAAAGCAATTAGAGAAACAGCTGATACTGTCTATCATCCGGTTGGAACATGTAAGATGGGAAGTGATGAGATGGCAGTAGTTGATAATAGATTAAAAGTTCATAATCTTAAGGGCTTAAGAGTTGTAGATGCATCTATTATGCCAACGTTAATAGGTGGAAATACGAATGCTCCAACAATTATGATTGGAGAAAAAGCATCAGATATGATTATTCAGGATTGGCTATAGTTGATAAAAAATTTTCTTTTTTTTGTTTTATTATCTTCAAGTTCATTAATTGCAGAGGTAATCATTGATGTTAGAACTCCAGAGGAGTTTCAATCTGCTCGTTTAAATAATGCTATTAATATTGAATGGCAAAATATTCTAAGTCTTCAAAACAATTATAATAAAACTGAAAAAATATATCTTTATTGTCGAAGCGGGAATAGATCTCAAAAAGCAACTGAAATACTTATTGATGCGGGATTTATTGACGTAGAAAATTTGGGAAGTCTTGAACAGGCCAGCGAGAC
Organism: uncultured SAR86 cluster bacterium; assembly: GCA_902591565.1. Lineage (GTDB taxonomy): Bacteria > Pseudomonadota > Gammaproteobacteria > Magnimaribacterales > D2472 > SCGC-AAA076-P13. Next base: position 22,984 of record CACJBC010000002.1, read on the forward strand.
ACTTAACTTGAAAATTATTAAATAAATATAAACTCAAAGTTATCTATGAAAATAAGCAATATTTTTAGCACACTTAAGCAAAAAAAAGTCACGCAACCTCAAAAAAAAATTATTTCATTTGATGGGGGTGGTGTAAGAGCAATAGCTGGAATAGTTTTTTTAAAAAAATTAGAGGAAGAAAGTGGTAAAAAAGTTGCTGACATATTTGATATGTTTATCGGCACCAGCGCCGGAGCATTAAATGCTGCATGTTTTGCATGCGACGGTTTGCAAGCTAATGAAGTAAAAAAATATTGGTCAGAAGAGTATCTCAAAAAAATTATGCAAACTTCTTTTTTTTGGGATCAAGCCTCATTAATTCAAGCAAGACCAAGATATGAAAACACAGGAAGATTAGATGTTCTAAAAGAATTGTTTAACAACAAGATTATAAGTAACACTAAAAAACCACTGATAACATTATGTTACGATATTGAGAAACGAGAACATGTAATCCATTCTTCATTTAAGACTCCTAAGATAAGCATAGTCGATGCTGTTTGTGCATCAAGTGCAGCTCCAATGTATTTTCCAACTTATCAAATTAGTAACGGCTCATGGATGATTGATGGAGGAGTTGTTACTAATAATCCTTCTCTGATTGGTTTTGTCGAGAGTAAAAAGTTTTTTAATACAGAAAATATTAAAGTTTTAAGTATTGGTGCTGCTCTTAATAAAAATAAAATCAAAGGACCAAGCTCTGCAAAATGGGGTGGTGTTGGTTGGTTAAGAAACGATATCATTGGCATGGTTCTTGATTCGGAAATTCATAATGATATCGCTCAAAATATTATTGGCAAAAATTATCTTAGAATTAATTCACCTTTAGGTAACATAAATAGAATGTTAGATGATGCATCTGAAGAAAATCTAGAAAAAATTCACCTACTCGGTCTTAATTGGTGGGACACATTTGGCGAAGAGACAATAAAGTTTATAAATGAATGATTTTTTTTACTTTTATAGTTAATTTTAATGTAAGATAGCTTCTTTTCACTAACCATTAAAACATGAACATATACGTTGGAAACATATCTTGGGGTATGAATGACCAAGATTTAGAAAATCTTTTTGCCGAGCATGGTACTGTAACTTCTGCAAAAATTATTACTGATAGAATGACAAATAGATCAAGAGGTTTTGGATTTGTCGAAATGAGTGATGGAGCAGAAGATGCAATTGCTGCACTGAATGATGCTGAAGTTGAAGGTAGAAAGTTAGTTGTAAACGAATCTAAACCACGCGAATCACGCTAAAATAAAATATTTCTTTTATCTAGTTTTAAGTCTTTATATAAGACTTAAAATTAGATATATTTTTGTATCATATTAATATATGTTCTGTAAATTATTTACAAAATATATATTTTTAATTAATTCTTGACGTTTTTCTTACAATGTTGTCTAATTGACCTGTTTTTTTATATAAAGGGGAAAATTCCGTGAATAAATATTTATTATCATTATTATTAATGTTGCCTTTTTCTTTTGTCATCGCTCAAGATGAAACTGAAGAAGAGGTTGAAGATGTGGTGGTTCTAGGCGTTAAACAAAGTTTAATTGACGCTATCGAACTTAAAAGAAGTAAAGTCGGTGTTACTGAAGCAATTACTGCTGAAGACATTGGTAAATTTCCAGATCAAAACCTTGCTGAATCTTTAGCAAGAATTGCTGGTGTTACCATTGATCGTTCTAACGTTGAAGGTTCAAAAGTTAACGTTAGGGGTCTTGGTTACATGTTTAACAATGTAACGCTAAATGGAAGATCAATGCCTAATGTTGCTGGTCAATACGAGCATGGACGTGGTTTTGACTTTGGTGATATATCATCCCATGGTGTTTCAGCTGTTGAAGTTTATAAATCTTCAAATGCTGTTTTACCTTCAGGTGGTATTGGAGCAACAATCAACATGATTACTACTAAGCCTTTAGTTACAGGTGACGCAGCTTCGTTTTCAGTAAGAGCTGTAAATGATACTAAAGTAGTTGCTGGTGATGATGTAACTCCAGAATTTGATTTCTTATTTAGTAGAGACAGTGAAATGGTTGTTGGTGATTATACTTTACCAATAGGTTTTTCATTATCAGGATCGCACCAAGAAAGACATAACAGAGAAGTTGGTACTAATGAAATTACATGGGTTCCTGGTGGTTATGGCTATGGTACTGCTGCTGGATTCACTCAAACAGGTACTGGAAGAGCTGACGGCGTTGTATTCACTCCAGAACTTGTAGGTATGAAAGCTAAGGACAATGAAAGAATAAGAGAAAATTTACAAGCCACTTTTCAAATTGGTCTAGGTGATAATACAACATTAACAGTCGATCATACTGAATCAACTGTTGAGTTCAAAACAACAGGTAGACAACATCAGCAATATTGGGCTGGTTGGGATATAACCGCAGCAACAGTTTCAGATAATGGTGCTATGCTTCAGGCAAGTATACCCGCTGGTAGTGGTGTTGGTGGTAATGGAAATTCATACGGTATGGGTTTCTTATATGGTGATTCATTAAAGGAAAATGTTTCTCAGGGTGTTAATCTAGAACACGTTGTTAATGATAGCTTAAGCTTTCAATTAGACTATCATGAGTCAACTTCTGACTTGGCTAGAAATGGCGACAATGTTATCGAATACACAAATGGTTCTTGGTGGGGATTAACATGGTACGCACCAGTTCAATATGCTCATCAGGGAGCAAGAACTGTTGATTTAACAAGTGGACTACCATTTTTAACATCTGAATTCTGTGCAGGCCCAGGCGCAACCTGTAATACTATGGAATTAGGTGCTGATGATATTTCTCCGAGTAAAGCATATATCTCTGAAGCAGAAGCTTCAGGCGACCTAAGACAATATCAATTTATTGGTGAATACATTAATAACTCTAATTCATTCAGTGCTTTAAAAACTGTTGATTTCGGTGTTTCTAAAATCACTAATGAATATAATAATATGAACGCATTTAACAAAAGTGAGGCTGGTAATACAGTTGACGGCGATGCTGTTGCTTTATTAGGTGAATTTGTACCTGATAGTGTGTTTACTATGATGGATACTAATGCATGGACCGGAGATTTAGTTTTAGGTGCACTTCCATGGGCTGATATGACTATTGCAGATGCAATTTACTATATCGAAAGAGCTGGTATGACTAGAGGTGACTTCAATGAACAGCAAGATGGCGGTTGGTGGTTAGATAAGCAATCATGGGCTTGTACTGCTAACGACGCTGTTGAAGATGGTGTAAATACTGGTTGGAAAACACCTAACGGAAATTATGTATCTACTAACGGTAATGATAATGGTCAAATGGTAGCAACATCAGAAAGAGGTGTTCTTTGTGCAGGTGATGCAGATTCAACTCATGGTATTCTTGAGGTAACAGAATCAGCTTTTGTTAACCTAAACTTTGAAACTGATATTGATGGCATGCCATTAAACGCTCAGGTTGGTGTTAGATACGAAGAAATTACAAGAACTTCTTCAAGTATTGCAACTGTTCCTGTGACCACTGTTTGGGGATTTGGTGACTATGCAGCTCCTGTATCTGGTTATTCAAGTTCTGGTGTATACGGATTACAGTTAATCACTGAATTTGGTACATACACAGCATCATCTAAAGAAACATATTTACTTCCAAGTATTAATATGAGTTTAGGTTTAGATGATAATCAAGTCGTAAGATTTGCAGTAAGTGAAACAAACGCTCAACCATCATTATGGCAAGTAAGAGCTGGCTTTGATATGAGTGACTATGACTCATGGAATACTCAACCACAAATTAATAGTGGTAATCCTGCTCTTAAGCCATATACTTCACAAAATATCGATTTTGCATATGAAAATTATTATGCAGAAGGTAGTTATTTTGCTGTAAACCTTTTCCAAAAAGAAATTGCTGACTATCACGGAGCGGATTCATTTGTTGGTGGTTTTAATAATGTTCCTGATGTTTTTAACTCAAGAGCTCCAGAAGATCCAGCAAATACATGTTACGACCCAGGTTGGGGTGGTGTAACTCAAAATATTCCAGGCGCATGTTGGGCTAATCTTTTTGAATGGAATGGATATCAGCATCCTACTGCAACAGATCCTAATGGATGGCCTGCAGGTACTTATGAAATTAGCAGTCTAGATAACACTAACTGGATTGGTATAGGTGATGAAAATGATGACCTATTAATGTTTAGACAAACAACACCTATTAATAAGTATGATGCTACTTTAAGAGGGGTAGAGGTTGCTATCCAGCATTTCTTTGAAGGAACTCCATATGGTGTTCAAGCTAACGTAACTGTGCTTGATTCAGGTGATGAGGCTGATCCATATCATACTGGTGAACAAAGTGCTTTACCTGGATTTGGTAACGGTGCTAACTTCTCAGTCTTCTATGAAGATAGCAAATATTCTGCAAGACTTTCATATAACTACAGAGATGAAAGTTACGCCGGTGAAGATCAATTTAACCCTTTATTCATCGAAGCAAGAGGTCAGTTAGACTTTAATGCATCGTATGTAATAAATGACAACGCTGTTGTTTTTGTTGAGGGTTTAAATATATCTGATGAAGATGTAAGACTATTCTCTAGATATGAAGAAATGCTTTTCTTATATCAAGATCATGGTCCTATATACAAAGCTGGTTTCAGATATAAGTTTTAATCGAACTTTGAAATAAAAAAACCGCTGCTAGTCAGCGGTTTTTTTTTATTTAAAAAATATATATACTCAGAGTATGTATAAAAATAAATTATCTCTAGGTTTAATCATAATACTTCTGAGTTCCTGTGGTGGTGGGGTAACTTTTTCATTTTCAGTTGGCCAAGATAAAGTTGCCTCAACTAATGAAGATGTAGCGCTCTCTGGAAGTTTTTCAAACTCAACCAATTTACCATCAACTATTACAACAAGCATTTCATCACCACCAACCAATGGAACTGTTACAGTTACCAATTCAGGCTCATACAATTACACACCGTCTGCAAATTTTTTTGGTGAAGATGAATTCTCAATAACTTTTTCAGCTATTCAAAAAGATGAAAACGACCAACCTATAGGCACTGCATTGACTGAAATAAGATCTGTTGCAGTAACAATCAATCCTGTTAATGATAGCCCGGTAATAGAGGTTTTTGATTTGCCAAACTATGATGAGACCTCATTAATTATAGATAGTTCTTTACAAATAAATGCAAGAATTACTGATGTTGATAATGATATTGCCGAATTAAATGTATTCGGTCAAATTGGTAATGAAGTTTTACCAGGTAGTTACTCAGAGCCGGTTGTTGGTTCACAAGGTGATATGAATCTTCAATTAAGTGGTCTTAATAAAGCAGGCTATCAAGAATTAGATTTTTGTGTATCAGACGGCAGTCTCTCTCAATGTGCAAATGGTTTTAGCGCATATTTTATTGCTGATAAACAGGAGATAGATATTGAACACTCTTGTGATGGAGATGGTAATAATTGTTCATCTGATAAACATTACCTATATTACATAGTTGGTAACAATTCTGATTCTGCTCAAACAGATTATGTTTTTATTGGCGATCGTTTAACTGAAGATAATGTTGATTCATTTAGGACAGAGGTATTAAGATCAATTAATACTCTCAATAGTTCAGACGCCGGTCCATTAATAGATGGTTTTTTTACTGTTGCAGTTATTGAGGAGGTTGCTTTATCAGAGTTATCTGCCTTTGAAATTGAAGTTGGATGCTATCCGAGTGTTCCTACTGTGTTTTGCATTGGTGATGTAAGTAGAGAAAGAATTCAAAATGCTTTTGATTATGATGTTGCAGCTTTTATTACTTCTTTGAGTGGCAGAGGTGTAGCGCAAGGCAATGTTAATATCCAAGATTTTGTTATTGACTGTGATGATACTGTTCAAAGATGTACTGACGAAGTAGTAATGCACGAACTTGGTCACTCTCATGGATATATGGGTGATGAATATGATTCAGGTTCTGAATACGGAGAAGATTTACCCAGAGCAGATACATACGTGAATACGACCTCGGTTTCAGATCCTGATTTAGTTAAATGGAAGCATTTTTTTGAAGATCCAAATAATATTCCTGGTCAAGATTATGATATTTGTTATAACTTTTCTGGTGGTGGGATTTATTATCGAGATCAAGTTGGCAACGGTACTTACCAAGATTGCGAATGTTTCTTTAATCAATATCCAGATAATACCGAATTTGACGGATCAAATATTGATGCTGATTGTATGAATAAAGCAGGTTTAATACCTGGAACCTATTACTCAGAAGAGGATACTTTTAGGCCATTTTATTGGACAGTTATGGAGAGTGATAAAGAACAGGGCTATAACAAAGTAAATCTTGAGGGATTTGCTTTTGGCTCCATTATGAATCAAGGTTTTGGAGATTTTTCTATTAATGGCGACATTGGTACAGAAGGACTTACTTCTAACTCTGCTTTAGCAAATGATGTTTTGAATATTGATATTAATGCTGTGTTTGATTCAACAAAATTAAGATTAAAGTGGTTTAAAGATGGGGTAGAACAAACTCAATTACAAAATGATACTTCGGTTCAATTTACAAGACCAAATGATAATTCAATAGTCACTTATTCATGGAAGGTAGAGACAATTGGTGATCTTGAAGGAATAGTAGCAGCGCCAAATGATATCGAAAATCCTGTGGATTTTTATGAAGGTTGGTTCGAGTCATATTATTATTACGAAAGTGATTTAAATCAATTACCCTATGCAGCTCAACAACAATATGTTGGGTCATGGTTATGGTACTCATCTGAGGATGGATATTTATATGACAATCAAGTTACTTCAAATCAGGAATATATGTTTGCTGAAATATGTTGTTCTATGGGAGCAGCCGTTAAAATTGATTGGAGCAAATACAATCAATCGTCTTCAGCATCTAATAACTCTAACAACAAAAAAAATAAGTCTGATATTTTCATGTCACCAAGTTCAGATAAAAATGAAAAAGTGCTTTCCTTAGATTTAACAAAACAAACAATAGTTTTAAATAAACTTGAAGTCAAAAAACCTAATAAAAAAGATATAAAACGCCCATTTATCAAAAAGACTGATAAATATGTTGTCAATTTTTATGGCAATGAAAATGATCTCATTTATCAATTAGGCATTGGTAATCCTTTTGAAATAAAAATTCAACATATAGGATATGTAGATAAGCATAATCATGATCACCATCATGATAAATTTATTTTTGAAGATTCTAGGGTTTCTGATATTAAATTAGTTATACCATCAAACATAAATCCTCAATTCATTTCTTTATCTAAAAGAGCTAGCAATAACTTTTTTGAAGAAATTACAAGAATACCTATAAATTAGTTATTAACACAATAATTCTTGGTGTTTTTATAATATAATACGCAGCTTCCAATAGTGATTGCGGTACTAGCTCAGTTGGTAGAGCGTCTGCTTGCCAAGCAGAAGGCCGCCGGTTCGAGACCGGCGTACCGCACCAACTTAAAGTCCTTTATACTTTTATAGTATGCATTCAAAGATAGCACATTTTTTATTCATTGTTTTTTTAATATCATCATGTGGAGGTAGCTCATCAACTACAACTATTGCAGATGACGACACTGTTTTATATCCCCTTAATGAAACTTGCATATCTATTGGAATTAACACTAAAAGGTGCAGTTTTATTCATGATGATTTAGAGAGATATTATTTAATTTATACGCCATCATCAATGGGTAATGATAATGTACCGGTGTTATTTGCTCTCCACGGATACGGCTCATCAGCAATGATACATAAATCTTATACTCAATATGAGGAGCTTGCTGAGCAAAATAAATTCATCATAGTTTATCCTCAAGGTTATAAACTTGAGTCCTTGCTAGTAAATAGTTCATCTCATTGGAATGTTGGTGCATGGACTGCTCCAAGCAATATTAATGACGTTGATTTTATCGAGACAATTATTAATTTAATATCAGATAAATATCATATTAATAGTAGTAGAATCTATTCATCCGGAATGTCCAATGGTGGTTTTATGAGCTATCATTTGGCCTGTAATTTAAGTAGCAAAATTGCAGCTATAGCCTCTGTTACTGGTTCTATGAGTAAAGAAACATTAGCTAATTGTTCTCCAAATCATCCAACAGCAATCCTACAGATTCATGGCTTAGAAGATCTTGTAGTTCCTTATGTTGGGTTTGACGAACTTGGTATGGAGCCAATTGATGATGTGCTGAACTACTGGGCTGATATTAATAATTGTAATCCTGAAAGAATAGAAGCTGTTATAGATTTTATTAATACTAATAACTCAGTAGATTTAATTAGTTATGAATCCTGTACAAATAATGTTGATATAAAATTAATTAGAATTCCATCTATGGGTCATACATGGCCAAATTTAAATAATTTTAACATTTCAGCCACTCAAGAGATTTGGAATTTTTTATCACAATATGATTTAAATGGAAAAATTGTTAATTAACAATCTCTTGATGTATATTCATTTAATATTCTTATATAAAAAATATCATGACTGATCCTGTAAACATAATTTGTATGAAGTGGGGAGATAAATTTCCTGCATCATATGTAAATCGTCTTTACGGCATGATCTCAAAAAATATTACATTACCTTTTCAGCTAGTTTGTTTTACTGAGATTAGTGATGGTATTCGTGAAGAAGTGCTTATCATGCCATTGCCAGAATTACACTTACCTGATGGTTCACCTGAAAGAGGTTGGCGAAAATTAACAATATTATCTAACAATCTATACGATTTATCTGGCCCAGCTTTATTTTTAGATTTAGACATATTAATTGTTAATAATATTGATGGTTTTTTTGAATATCCTGGAAATTTTTTAATAGCTCACGATAAAAAAAGACCAAAAAAAATAGAGGGAAATTCATCGGTTTTTCGTTTTAATATTGGTGAGCATAATGATATTTTGGAATTCTTTGAAAAAAATTTCAATTCTATAAAAAATCAATTTAGACACGAGCAAGCTTATCTTTCCAGCAAAGTTCATCAAAAAAAGGCTTTAAATTATTGGCCTGATGAGTGGGTGCCTAGTTTTAAATATCACTGTGTTCCAAAGTTTCCATATAATTTAATTAAGACACCCAGCATTCCTCTAAATGCAAAAATTATTTTATTTCATGGCTTACCTAATCCTCCTGATGCAATAAAGGGAAAGAGTGGTAAATGGTATCGATATATAAAGCCTACTCCATGGATTGAGGATTATTGGCAAGAATAAATCCCAGGGGACAAATTTAAAAATTTAAGTTTTTTGAAATATACACTTAATATTGTATATTTAAAAGAAATGTTAATTTAATAGGGAGTTAAAATGAAACAATTATTTACGGTTTTACTAACCATGAGTTTTGTTATTTACGCACAGGACGATGTTCAATATAAATATGAACCTGAAGCAAACAAAGCAGAGTACTATATTGGAACTTTTAATAAGGGCAAAGATGTTGAAGATTTGTCTGCTTGGTATGAAAAGTTTGCAAAATGGGCAGAAACAAAAGATGGAATATATGATTCCATGTCAGTAGCAATTTTGCAGCCATATTTCCATTCTAATTTAGCTGGTATAGATGTTATGTGGGTTAATACATGGCCGACACCCGGTGAGCAATTTAAGGGCCTAGAAACATGGATTACAGATGGCGGCGCATATTTATTAAAATCATTACCAGTTACCAATTCACAGCAAATTGATACATGGCAGTGGACTATATCTCAACCAGCTAGCATGCAAGCAGGTAATATGATGTATGCAACTTATGCAGATTGTAGCTTAGAGGAAGGTTATGATCTTAGACAGGTCTATGATTTATACAAAGACTTTGCTATTTATGCTCAATCAGAAGGTGACACCGTAGGAAGAAAAATTATAGTTCCTGATTCAGGTGTTCAATTAGCGGATGGAGTAGATTTTGTACGACTAATGTACTCTTCATCAATTTCAGAAAGAGGCTCCAATGCTGATTTATACTTTTCTAAAATTATTGATTCTGAGGCAGATCAAAATCTTAAAGGATTTTCATGTACTAATGCTCGATCATATTTTGGAGCAGCAATGAGGAGTCCTAGCTAAAATAAATTAGTTATTTTTAATGGGAGCAATAGCTCCCATTTTTTTTATTTCATGCATAATAATCCTGTGGATTATTCAAATCATATAGCAATTATTGGTGGAGGAATATCAGGGTTAACTTTGGGTTGTGTTTTAAAAAACGCAAAAATTCCAGTCATTATTTTTGAGAAATCAAATGACGTAAGCGATTATGGTGCAGGAATCTCAATCTCTCCAAATGGAATTAGAGTTCTTAAATATTTAGATGTATATAATGAAATTATCTCCGTATCTGCAAATCCAAAAGAAGCAATTTATTCATCTATAAAAAAAAAGATAGCTAGCTTTAATGTAAATGTTGTTACAACTTCTAGAAAGGCTTTGTATGAAGTTTTATACAACAAATTTAAAGACATGGGAGGTGAAATTTTATTTAACCATGAATTATTAAAAGCAGATGTTGAAAATTTAAAATTACATTTTAGTAATAATAATTCATATAAGGTAAGACACATAGCAGCTTGTGATGGTATAAAATCTATATGTAGACATAGTATTGAACTTCAAACTGATCCTGAATATAGCGGATATTCTATATGGCGAGCAATTTTTAATAAAAAACAAAAAAATATTAGAACTTATTTAGGACCAAATCATCATATTGTTACTTATCCAATTTCTGCTTCAAAGATTAGTTTTGTTGCGGCTATTAAAACTGATAAAAAATATAGGGAATCATGGAGAATAGCTGGAACATTAAATGAACTTAAAGAGGATTTAGTTTTGAGTGATATCAATCACTTTTCTTTCATTACAGAAAAAACTCCTTTATATAAATGGGGAATTTATATAAGACCAATGATTAAAAATATTCAATATAAAAATTTAACGCTGTTGGGTGATGCTGCACATCCAATTGTCCCATTTATAGGACAAGGAGGATGCTTAGCTATGGAAGATGCATTCATATTTGGTAATTTAGTAATTAAATTTAATTCTGATATTAGTTCTGCTCAAAGCTCATATGAAAAATTAAGAATGCACAGAATTAAAATGATTTCAAAATTATCTTTAAGACAAGGCTATTTAAATCATCTTTCAAACCCATTAGTAGTTCTTATTAGAAATCTTGTTATGAAGTATTTTTCTTTTTTGGCTATAAGATCAATTAAATCAAATGTATGGGACTATGACCCACAAAAAGACATATAGTTTTTAGCAATACTTGATAGTTAATGGTATTGGTTATTTGATTCAACTTGCTATAATCCTCCAATGAATATTTTTACCAAACTGACCTCTTTTTTTAAACAAAAAAAACCTGGAAATACGACAACTCAATCAAATTTATCATCCTTGGTAATCTCAAAAGATCTCAAAAATTTTTTAGAAAATGAAGTGCTTATTGGTCTTGATATCTCAAAAGATCATTTCTGGTCTTCTTTTGAAGCAATCGTTAATGAATTCTCGCCAAGAAATAAGGATTTATTAGAAAAAAGAGACAAAATTCAATCTAAAATTGATAGCTGGCATATAGATCGAAAAGGCCAAGATTTTAACTTTACTGAGTACAAATCATTTTTAACAGAGATTGGTTATATTGCGCCTAGAAGTGAAGATTTTAAAATTTCTACTGATAATGTAGACCCTGAAATAAAAACTATAGCTGGCCCACAACTGGTTGTTCCAGTAATGAATGCAAGATTTGCACTAAATGCTGCTAATGCAAGATGGGGCAGTCTTTATGATGCTTTATACGGCACAGATGTTATTAGTGAAAGTGATGGAGCAGAAAAAGTCGGTGGCTATAATCCTGTCAGAGGAGACAAAGTTATAGATTTTGCTAAGAACTTTTTGGACGAAACCATACCTCTTGCTGATGGAAGTTACAAAGACGTTTTAGGGTTTGAATTCGTCGATGGAAATATTCAAGCCGTTCTCCCTGATTTATTAAAAGTAAAGTTAAAAAATCCAGCCCAATATATCGGATATAGAGATGATAACAATCATGCTTATTCTCTTTTATTTAAAAATAATAATTTACATTTTGAAATACAAATTGATTCTAATCATCCTATTGGCCAGACTGATAAAGCTGGTATCAAAGACATTTTGATGGAATCAGCAATAACTACAATACAAGATTGCGAAGACTCCGTTGCAGCTGTTGATGGAGAAGATAAAACAGCAGTTTATAGAAATTGGTTAGGTTTGATGAAAGGAGATTTACAAGAATCCTTTACCAAAAATGATTCTGTTATGACTAGAAAGCTAAATCCTGATAGGAACTATATATCCAAAGAGGGTCATGAAATAACTCTTCCAGGCAGAAGTTTAATGTTGGTAAGGAATGTTGGTCATTTGATGACAAATCCTGGTGTTTTAGATGCTCAAGGTAATGAAGTGCCTGAAGGCATTATTGATGCAATGTTTACAATTTGTATTGCTATGCATGATTTAAATAAGAATGGTTTATATCAAAATTCAAAAACTGGCAGCGTATATATTGTTAAACCTAAAATGCATGGACCAGAAGAAGTTCAATTTACTTGTGATTTATTTTCAGCCGTTGAAAAAGCATTAGATTTACCTCATTTAACAGTCAAAGTTGGAATTATGGATGAAGAAAGAAGAACAACGGTTAATCTAAAAGAGTGCATTGAAGTCGCAAAAGACAGAGTAATTTTTATTAATACTGGCTTTCTTGATAGAACAGGCGACGAAATTCATACAAGCATGGAAGCTGGCCCAATGATCACTAAAGCAGACATGAAGTTACATCAATGGATAGCGCAATACGAAAATTGGAATGTTGATATAGGCTTAGAAACAGGTTTTAAGGGAAAAGCACAAATTGGAAAAGGAATGTGGCCAATGCCTGATGAAATGCTTGGAATGTACAATACAAAAACTATGCATCCTAAAGCTGGAGCTAATTGTGCATGGGTACCTTCTCCAACCGCAGCGACTCTTCATGCAATTCACTATCATCAGATTTTAGTTAGTGATGAGCAAGAGTTAATTATGAATAGAGAAAAAGCTAATCTCGATGCTATTTTAGACATACCTATTCATAAAAACCCTTCAGAGATACCTGCTGAAGAAATTCAAGCAGAACTAGAAAATAATTGTCAGGGTATATTGGGTTATGTTGTGAGATGGGTTGATCAGGGTGTTGGTTGTTCTAAAGTGCCTGATATAAATAATGTTGGATTAATGGAAGATAGAGCTACATGCAGAATATCTAGTCAACATATAGCCAATTGGCTTCACCATGATTTAGTTTCAAATGAGCAAGTCAGAGAAGCTATGAAAAAAATGGCAATTGTTGTAGATGAGCAAAATGCCTCAGACCCTTTATATAAACCAATGGCACCTGGATATGATGGTTTGGCATTTACAGCAGCTTGTAATTTAGCTATTGAGGGTAGAGTTCAGCCAAGTGGTTATACAGAGCCAATTCTTCACGAAACCAGGCTAAAATTTAAGTCTTAAAGACAGACATGAAAGCATATTGGGTAGTAAGAGGTAATATCTTAAAGCCCGATGAATATGCTAAATATATTGCTTTAGCAGGTCCCATAATAAAGAAATTCAAAGGGAAGTTTATAGTTAGAGGTGGCAAACAGATTGAAGTAGAAGGGGTAGGTTATCAACGAACAGTAGTTATCGAGTTTAATTCGTTTGAAGAGGCTCAATTTTGTTATAACTCTGATGAATATCAAGAAGCATTAAATTATGTGAAATCCTCTGCAAAAAGATTGGTAACGATTGTAGAAGGTGTTCTCTAGTTAAACATATGCAAAAAATTTATTTCATTCTTCTTATACTTGTATCGGGATTTTTATTTGCTGAGTATAAAAATACTAATGGTGTTGCTTCTGATAAATCATTTGCAGATATGTTGAAATGGATTAGATCAGATATAGAACCAAAGATTACTAAGATTGAAATCTCATCTGAATGGCAAAAATTAAATTTATTAGAGGATGATAATTATGCTGTCTGGATAGGCCACTCTACTTTTTTAATTAAAAAAAATGGTCTTACTATTCTTACCGACCCTATTTTTTCTAAAAGAGCATCTCCTTTTAAAAATATTGGACCAAAAAGGTTAATACCACCAGCTATCCCATTGGATATTATTCCACGTATTGATGTAGTCACTGTAAGTCATAACCATTATGATCATTTAGATATAAATTCTTTAAAAAAGATTGCAAAAAAGAACCCTGATGCAATTTTTTTAGTACCAGCAGGTGATGATAAACTATTATCAAGAAAAAAAATCAATAATGTTTATAGCTTTGGTTGGTGGGAATCATTTGATTTTTCTGGTTTTAAATTTACATTTACCCCTGTACAACATTGGTCTAAAAGATCGCTGTTTGATAGAAATAAAAGTTTGTGGGGAGGCTGGTTTATTGAACATAAAGACTACTCTTTTTATCATGCTGGCGATACTGGTTATTCCAAAGACTTTATTGAGACTAAATTAAGACTTGGATCTCCAAAATATGCCTTTATTCCTATTGGCGCCTATGACCCTGAATGGTTTATGGCAGATAGTCATGTAAATCCTGAAGATGCTGTTCAGATCATGTTAGATCTTGATGCAGAAAAAGGATATGGAATGCATTGGGCTACTTTTACATTAACAGATGAAGATACAATTGAGCCTATGGTTAGACTTAATAATGCAGTTAACAATATAGGTAATATAGACTTTGTATCATTGGTTCCTGGAGAAATTATCTATTTAGATTAATTAACAATTTACTTAAAAATTTTTGTTAGGTAATATGTTGAATCTTTGGGGCTATAGCTCAGCTGGGAGAGCGCTTGAATGGCATTCAAGAGGTCCGCGGTTCGATCCCGCGTAGCTCCACCAATTTACTACTTTGAAATCTTTGAAAGTCCAAGTCGTTTTTCAAGATAATCAATTATTAAAGAAGCTACATTTACAGTATTAACTGACTCAATTCCCTGAAGTCCTGGTGAGCTATTAACTTCTAATACTTTAGGTCCCTCATTCGAACGTAAAATATCTACTCCTGCTACATTTAATCCCATAGCTTTTGCAGCTTTTTTAGCAATTTTTCTTTCATCTAATGTTATTTTTGCTTTAGTAGCTTTTCCACCAGCATGGAGATTTGATCGAAAATCATCATCTGATGCTGAACGAATCATACTAGCTACAACTTTCCCACCAATAACAAATAATCTCAAATCTGATCCATTAGCATCTTTAACAAAATCCTGAACAATAAATGGAGCATTTAATTTCTGAAAAGCACTTATTACACTTGAAGCAGCTTTTTTAGTTTCTGCTAAGATAACACCTTTGCCTTGAGAGCTTTCTAGCAGTTTTACTACAAGAGGTGCACCGGCAGCTAAATCAATAATATTATCAGTATCTCTTGGTGAATTTGCAAAAGCAGTATCAGGCATAGGTATTCTATTAATCGCTAAGGATTGATGAGCAGCCAATTTATCTCGTGAGGTGCCAATAGACGATGAGGAGTTTAGACAAAAAGTACCCATTGCCTCAAATTGCCTAACAACTGCCATACCATACTTAGTTATTGATGGTCCAATTCTAGGAATGATTGCATCATAGTGTGGTAAAACTTTACCATCGTAATGGACTTCAGGATTATCTGATTCAATATTTAAATAACATCTTTTTGTATTTAATATTTCACAAAAATGACCATTATTTTCTGCAGCTTCAATTATTTTTCTGTTTGAGTAGTTATTTGGTTCAAGGCTTAGTATTCCAATTCTTAATGATCTTCTATATTTATTGTTTTTAGCTTTTTTGTATAAGTCATAACTAAGTATTTTTTGTAAAAAACTTTTATCTGCTGAAATTTGAAACCCATCAAGAGCACTTCTGCCTATAATCATCTTATACTTCATATTTTCTCTGTTGGTTAATGTAACAGGTATTTTTTTCTTAACATCACCAATTATTATTTCAGTTTCAATAACGTACCTAAGCTCAGAAATACCATTTGATGATGTTACATTTCTTTGATCAATAATTTTTGCAGAGCAAAATACAGAAAACCTATCATCAGTATCAATTGGATTAATACCAAATCTAACCATTTGATTATTTTCTTTACCAAATGTTTGAATATTGAAAGCATGAAGTGCAGAAGTTTCAGCACCAGTATCTGTTTTAGCAAGAAGAGCGGGGAGGTTTAGTTCAGGCAAACTTACCCATTCTTCCCATCCAACATAATTGTCAATTTCCATGAACAATTTTTATAGTTTTTTTTGAAATTTACAAGACAAAATATCAAAAAATATTTCGTATTAGCTTATATAAATTTGCTATAGTGAAAATATGAAAATAGGCGTTCCTAAAGAAATTAAAAATAACGAACATAGAGTAGGCCTTACACCTCATTCAGTTTCTGAATTAGTCAAAAATAATCATGAAATTTTTATAGAATCAAATGCTGGCAATGAGATAGGTTTTTTAGATGTAGATTATCAGAACGCTGGCGCAACCATCATCTCTTCTGCACAAGAACTCTATGCTTCATCTGAACTAATAATTAAAGTAAAGGAGCCTATACATGAAGAATTTAAGTACTTAAGAAGAGGGCAAACAGTCTTTGCTTATCTTCATTTAGCAGGAGACCAAAAGTCTGGAATTGATTTAACTGCTACTGGCATTACTGGTATAGCCTTAGAAACAGTTACTGCAGATGATGGAAGTATGCCTCTATTATCTCCAATGAGTGAAATTGCTGGTCAGCTAAGCATTATTGTTGGCTCTTATCATTTATTAAAACCAAACAAAGGAATGGGAACATTAATTGGCTCAGTAAGTGATATAGAACCAAGAACCATTACTATTATTGGTGCTGGAGTTGCAGGCACAGAAGCAATTAAAAAAGCAATTGATAATAGAGCAAATGTTAAAATCGTTGATTTGTCATCTAAGAAATTGACAGAATTAGAAAAAAGGTTTGGTAATAAAAATATTGAATATATTATTTCTTCTGATAGTTCTATTGAAGCAGCAATTAGAGAATCTGATTTAGTTATAGGGGCTGTATATGTTGTTGGCAAACAAGCACCAAAAGTTATTAAAAAATCTATGCTTTCTTGCATGAAGCTTGGAGCTGTCATGGTTGATATTTCTATCGACCAGGGTGGCTGTTTTGAATCAAGCAGACCAACAACACATGATGATCCGGTGTATATAGAAGAGGGTATTATTCATTATTGTGTTACTAATATGCCTGGAGCGGTCCCGCTAACAGCTACAGAATCTTTAAATCGAGCAACACTTCCATATATTCTTGAGTTAGCCAATAAAGGCATCGAAACTGCTCTCAAAGAAAATCATCATTTAGCAAACGGTTTAAATATTGAAAATGGCCAAATAATCCACGAGGGTGTGAGAGAAGCATTATTAAGTTCAGAATAATTGCATTTGGTATAGAATTAAATTTATGAAATTTCTACACCTATTATTTGTAATTATTAGTCTTCAAGCTTTCTCATTTAATGAAAGTAAAGATAAATTTATATCAAAGGATCCTGAAAGAATATTATTTATAGGAAATAGTTATTTATATTATAACGATAGTCTTCATAACCATTTGAGGCGAATGGTAGAGGAAGTATTTCCAAATAAGATAGATAACCTTGAATTTAAGTCGGCAACAATTGGTGGCTCAAGATTGTCTCACCATAATATTGATCACTTACTCAATCATAAAAATCTATCTGTATCAAAACCTTTTGATTTAGTGATTCTTCAAGGTGGAAGCGGAGAAGTCCTGTCAAAAAAATCCAGAAATGAATTCGCTAAACAATCACGTAAATTAATAAAAAAAATAAGAAAAGCAGGTTCTGAGCCAGCTTTATATATGATTCATGCTTATGGAAAATCTCATAAAAAATATGACCCTAATATGATCAATAAAGTTATTAAAACTTATGAAGCATCAGGAATGGAAAATAACGTATTAGTTCTTCCTGTGGGTATAGCTTTTGAAAAGGCATATAAACTTGATAAGACTATAGAATTACATAAATTTTTTGATGGGTCTCATCCTGACATGCTTGGTACTTATCTCGCAGCGAGTGTTTTGTATGCAAGCATATATAAAAAGGACCCAACTTTAATTGATTATGACTACTTTGGTGCTATTAATAATGAAGATAGAGAGTTTCTTCAAAAGGTGGCAAAAAGTACTGTAGAGGAATACTACAAAATAAAATTGTAAGGCAGCAATTAAATCTCTTTAATTATTCCAGATGTTGCATTTGGTTCTTCTGCTATAGATCTAACAGATTTATATAAAATACATTCTCTTGTTTTTTCATTATAAGTAAACGCAACTGTTTTACTTTTAGTAGTTGCATAGGCGCTACATTTTTCAACAGATCTATATTTTGCTGTGTCTCTAATAACAGATATCTTACCTTTGACTGTGAAACCCTCTTTGATTTCAAGTTCTGAGATTGCTATTCCAGGAATTGTTAATATTGACGCAAGTAATAATTTTTTCATTTTTGGTCCTTTTTAATATGTTTTATAACTAAACATATAGCAATTTCTATGCCAAAAAGAATTGGTCTTACAAATACAGTAAAGTTGCTATAATCTATACCTATGAAAAATTTCTATTTATATAAATATATTTTTTATTTCTTATTACTATTAGTACCTTTACTAAAAGGCAGTGAATATGTATTGGTCCCAGATAGTTATCTTGATGTTCAAACCGGTAAGTTAGTTAAAGGAAATATTTTTATAAAAGACAATAAAATTATTGCTATTTCAGATGAAAAAAAACTCTTAGATAATAAAAAGAATATCATTTATTTAGATGGCCATGTGCTTGTCCCCGGGTTAATGGATGCGCATGTGCACTTGATTGGCAATAATGAATTGAATGGATATCAGTCTATTGGAGAGTCTTCGCAAATGGCAACTCTCTATGGTGTTAAAAATGCTCGAAATACTCTTTTAGCAGGATTTACTACTGTAAGGAATGTAGGTGCAGGTCAATTTGCAGATGTTGCTCTAAGAGATGCAATCAAAAATGGTGTTATTGAAGGGCCAACAATGTTAGTTTCCGGCCCAACGCTAAGTATAACTGGCGGTCATGGTGATAATAATTTATTACCATTCCATAATCATGGTTCCTCTGAAAAGCACAGTATTGTTGATAGTCCTTGGGATGCTAGAAAAGCTGTTCGAGTAAACAGAAAGTACGGAGCAAATTTAATAAAATTTACTGCAACTGGTGGAGTTATGTCTAAAAATACTGATCCGAATGCTAGACAATTTACTTTAGAAGAAATGAAGGCAATTGTTGATGAAGCCCATAGTCACGGCATGAAAGTTGCAGCTCATGCTCATGGATTAAAAGGTATACAAGCGGCAATTAGAGCGGGCGTGGATTCAATAGAGCACGCAAGTTTTATTGATAAGAGTGCCGTTATTGAAGCTATTAAAGGCGGCACATACTTATCAATGGATATATATGTTTCTGACTATATTTTAGGCGAGGGTGTAAAAAAAGGTATTCTTGAAGAATCATTAGAAAAAGAAAGAAAAGTTGGCAAGACTCAAAGAGAAAATTTTAAAATGGCAAACTCTATGGGAGCTAAAATGGTTTTTGGTACTGATGCTGGCATCTTTGATCATGGCGATAATGCAAAACAATTCAAATATATGGTTAATTGGGGTATGACACCTCTACAAGCAATTCAAGCTGCAACTATTAATACGTCTGATCTTTTTGGATTAAAAAATATTGGTGAAATTAAAGTGGGCTATGATGCTGATGTTATTGGTATAAGAGGAAATCCATTAGATGATATAACAAAGCTTGAAACTGTTATTTTTGTAATGAAAGAAGGAAAAATATATAAACAGTAATCTGATTTATATACATACATGAAAATTCCAATTTACTATCTTGATGCTTTTACTGATCAGCTTTTTTCTGGCAATCCAGCGGCAGTTATATTTTCAGACATAGATGATTCAACTTTGATGCAGAATATTGCTGCTGAAAATAATTTATCTGAAACAGCATTTATAAAAAAAAATAATGATAGTTATTTTATAAGATGGTTTGCACCAAAATGTGAGATAGATCTATGTGGTCATGCAACACTGGCATCTGCTTATGTTTACTTTAAATACATAGATACAAATTCATCTAAATTCATAGTTAATTCAAAAAAATATAAAAACTTATGCGTTACAAAAGAGAGTAATCTGTTATTTATAGACTTTCCTGCAGATAATTTAGTGATACAAAATAATTTCGATGCAATAGAAAAAATGATTGGAATTAGACCTTTAGAAATATTTAAAGGAAGAGATGATTATCTAGTTATTTTGGATTCACAGAAAACAATTGAGAATCTTAGCCCTGATTTTGCAAAATTGAGACACTTGAATTCACGTGGATTAATAGTAACTTCTCTAGGTAATGATTGTGATTTTGTTTCAAGGTGTTTTTTTCCTAAAACAGGTGTAGATGAAGATCCGGTAACTGGTTCTGCTCATACATCACTGGTACCATATTGGGCAAAAATACAAAGAAAAAAAACATTACTTGCAAAACAGCTTTCAAGCAGAGGAGGGCAACTTTATTGTAAATATAATGAAAATAGGGTGCAAATTGGTGGAAATGTTTGTGAGTATATGAAAGGTCATATATTTGTGAAGACTTAATATAGCAATTTTAAGTACTTGATTGGCATTTTAAAAAATAAAAACTTGTAAAAATCAATATTCTCTAATAATATTTGAACATAAATGCATTTATTTATGCATATAAAGGTATAAATCACATATGGGGATATTTATGAAAAACCGTAATTTATTTTTTGCTGCTTTATTAGCAGTACCATTTTACTTAACTTCTGATAATGTTATTGAGACTAATGATGTTGAAAATGAAGAAGAAGTAACAACGGAAGAAGTTTTAACAGAAGAGGAAGTTTCGAGTCAATCTGAGCCGACTTTTACATCTAATGACGATGATGTAGAAGAGGTTGTAGTTACAGGTTCCAGAATTAAAAAGAGTACTTTTTCATCAATAGCTCCACTTCAAATTATTAATACAGAAGTATCAAGAGAAGCTGGATTGATTAATGCTGCTGATATTCTTCAAGAAAGTCCTTCAGCAAGTGGTCAACAGGCTGATTTGTCATTCGCTGGTTTTAATCTTGATAATGGTCCTGGGTCATCAACATTATCTTTAAGAGGCTTAGGTGCTGGAAGAACACTTGTTTTGATTAACGGAAGACGAGTTGGTCCTGCTGGTGTTGAAGGAGCACCATATGCTCCAGATCTTAATTTATTACCAAATGCTTTAATACAAAGATATGAATTATTGCTTGATGGTGCGTCATCAGTTTATGGTTCTGACGCTATTGCTGGTGTATCAAATGCTATTTTAAGAAAAGACTTTGATGGCTTTGAATTTGAGATATATGCAAACGACAGTCCTTATACTGGTGAATTTTTTGAAGATTATAACGTCAGCTTAAGTTACGGTATTAACTTTGATAGAGGTTTTGTTGGCATGGCTTATGAAACTGATTACAACAAAGAAGTTCAATATGTTGATAGACCTTGGACTGCTGATTGTACTACAGACTATGAGATAACAACTGAGGGTGAAATTAGAACTAAGAATGTTTACTATAATGCCAACGATGGTGACTATGTATTAGATTGTCAGTATTCATTCACAGTAGGTAAAGTTGCAACTTATATGTCACTTGGTCCATGGACTATGGGATATCAAGAAGGTTTTGATCTTGGTTCAACATTAGGTGTAGATTTAGGACCAAATGCTGCACCATGGTTTCCTATTTCAATGGGTAATGCTGTAGATGTGGATGTTAGCCCAAGAGACGGTGTTTCTGACTATTCAAGAAAAATCTTTAATACAAACGGTAATGATCTACATTCTAGTATGTACCCTGAATATGAAAGAGATTCTTTCATGGCATATGGTGAGTACACATTTGATAACGCGGCTAACTCAACAATTTTCTTTGAATATTTAAAAGGTCAAAGAGAAACATTTTCTGATGTTGGCTCAAGCCAGCTTGCACCATGGGTTGCTGCAGATTACGAATATAACGTTTGTAACCCTGATAGCCCTATTGGTTTTGACTGTGGTGAGTTGGGAGGAGCCCTTTATTCTAATCCTGATTTTATTCAAGATTCTAATGACAGATATACTAGTTTATATGGAGCATGGACATCTCCTTATGGTTGGTACAATGTTTGTCCTGGAGTAACATATGGTGCTCTTGGAATGACTTACACTGGAGAGATAAGTGATGCTCAAGCGGCTGCTTGTGCAGCAGATACTGAAAATGGATGGCTTTATGGCGCTGTTACCAGTAATATTTACTGGGGCACAAGTCCGGATAATGTTGGTCCTGAAGGAAGTTTAAATTCATCTTCTGTTTATTGTTACTTCTTTGCTTATGTATATGGTGAGTCATGCTTGACTGGTCCTGGAGCAATTCCTACTCAACCATTTGTGAGTATTGTTGGCGATAGAACAGCGGTTAGAACAAAAGTTGAGCAGGAAAGATTTGTTGTAGGATCATCGGGTGATATACCAGTTGAAATAAATGGATTCAATGATTGGACCTATGAAGTTTCATATACTTCTACTGAATCATCTGGGCTATCTTATAGACAAGGTGTTAGAGGAGATAGGCTAGCATTTGCATTGGGTTACGACCCAAGTGGCCCATTCGGTACTAACCCTACACAAGGGACAATAAATGGTTCATCATTAACACCTCTTCCTAATGGTCCTTGTAATGCTGAAGGTTCAATAGGTGAAATCAGACAAGATGTTATTGACGGATGTGTTCTTGTTAACTTATTTGCGCCAAGTGTATTTGCTGGTGTAACAGGTGATTTTGCAACTGCAGCTGAAAGAGACTACTTATTTGCTGAGTCTGTATTTGATACTGTCATTAATCAAGAAGTTATGTCTGCATATGCAACAGGTACTATTATGAGTGCGCCTGCTGGCGACATAGCAATGGTAATAGGTATTGAAAAACAAAATCTTGAAATTAATTCAATACCTGATTTTATCGCTGATGAAGGCCTATTAGTTGACTTTACCTCAAATGGAGGTGCTAAAGGTGAGCAAATTGTCGAAGAAGCATTCTTTGAGTTTGGTGTGCCTTTACTTGCTGGCGCTAGGTTTGCAGAGGAACTTAATTTAGAGTTCTCAGGAAGACATACGCAAACCACTAATAAAAATGGCTATAAAGGAACTGAATCTGTTGATAGCGGTAAAACCTTTAGTATAAAAATGTCTTATAGACCTATTGATGATTTATTGTTAAGAGCAACAAGAGGTACAGCTTTTAGAGCACCAAATCTAAGAGAAACTGCTCTAAGAGATGAAGTTGATTCCATTAATGTTTATGACTATTGTTACGCTCCAAGAGCAGCAGTGGCACTAGACAATGAAACAGGTCAGTACACATATTTTAGAGATAGAGACTTCAGAGATGAGCAGACAATTAATAATTGTATAGCTGCTGGTCTTGATCCAGTAAATATGGGACATACTTTATTTACTAGTAATCCATCAAGAAGCGCTAATCCATATTCAGCAGAATATTTAACAGGCGGAGCAGTGGGCTTAAATAGTGAAACTTCCGACAGTATTACATATGGACTTGTTTATGACATTCCATATGCAAACTTATTTGCTAACTATGATGGTACACAAAATACAACAATTGGTATTACAAGATATGAGTTAACCGTTGAGGATTCAATCATTGAATTATCTCCTGGTTATATTAATTATCAGTGTTATGTTAAAAGTAATCAGCTAGACAGTCCTTTTTGTGACAAAATTACTAGAGATGCTGATACCGGAGATATATTATCAGTTACTACTGGTTTCTTAAACAGAGACCAAGAAACTGCAAACGGTGTTGATATTAATATACTTCATACATCAACATTAAATATTGGTACTAATGCATACGATTTTGGTATTGACGTAACCGCTAATACAATTAGAGAAAGAGGTCTATTGTATGTTAATGATGATGGGGGTGTGACTTGGAATGAATATACATCTGAGCCTGGTTTCCCAGAGTGGAATATTTTCACAAGAGCTTTTGTTGAGCTTGGTGATTTCAGATTAACATGGCAGACAAATTATCTTTCAAGAGTTGATCAGGATCCAGAAGATGTAGATTCATGGGGTAGTGCTTATGGATTTGGTCAACTTAATCCAGATACAGGTAATCGTGAAATAATTACATCTGATACTTGTTATGGTACGACTAAGGATGCGGAAGCAAATGATATAACTCAAGTTGAAGTTGGTGATGTCCTATGTAGAGATGTTGGTTTTATCACATCATATGTTACTCACAACATGTCACTTTATTACTACAAAGATAATTTGATTATAGGTCTGGGTGCTAGAAATGTATTTGACAAAGAGCCACCAATGGTAGACCCAAGTGAAATTGATTCAAAAAGTAATGCTCCACTTGGCTATGGATATAGTCTAAATGGAAGAAGTTATTTCTTTAACGTTCAATATGATTTTTAATTAAAAGTAACCATAAAGAGCACATTTTTAATGTGCTCTTTTTTTTTGTAGAATATAAAAATGAAACTTAAATTATTTTTACCTGTTTTTTTTATAATAAATATTTCTGCTGATCCATATCCTATAGATTATTGGGCTGTTGATCCTGGAATGAGTAATGTAAATGTTTCCTTGAACGGCAAATATATTTCATATGAAAAAAAAGCTTCCAAACGTTCTGATGTTCAATTAGAAATACTTCAAACAGATAACTTAAGTGCAGAACCATTTGTTGTTACTGGTGATGTAATGGAAATTATTACTTCAGACTGGGTTGGTGACGATCAATTGATTATAATTTTTAGACAGCAAGTAAGAGACTCTATTGAAGGATTTAACCAAGGAATCTATAGTTATAAAGCAGTTAAATTAGATTTAAATACAAAAAAATTTACTGAATTAGATAAAAATCGTACCGTTGGCTCAGGTAAAGTTTTTAGTACAAGGGTTACCAATGTTTTACCAGATGATCCGAATACTATTTTAATAAGCTACGCTGAAGCACAAAGAGGTCAAACATTTAGGAACGCAAGTTACTATAAATATAATCTTAAAACTGGTAAAAAAAGACTTGTTTTAAAGGGTAACGAAAAATATTTCAATGTTCAGTTTGATAACGATGCTAATCCTATATCTTCAACTGGATATGATGAGAGATCAAAAGAGTACATATACTACACTCGGGAGCCAGGAAGCTCATCTTGGGTTGAAGCATATAGACAATCAATCAATGACTATGAAGATTTTGAAATTGTAAGTACATATGTTGATGACAATAAATCTAAAGTTTATGTCATTGCAAATAATGGTGAAGATAAAACAGGACTTTGGTTATATGATTTAAAAAATAAGAAGTATATATCAAAGATATACTCTGATAATGTTAAAGACCTTAATGGACCACTTTATCATTACAATCAGGCAAAATATCCTAATGAGTTTATTGGAGTCACAACTTTTAAAGATAGGTTTAAGAGAATTTTTCTTAACAATGACCTTACTTTTGAAGTTGAAGCATTATATTATCAATTAGAAGAAATAATACCTAACAGCCATACTGTATCAATAGTTTCATCAGATTATGATTCCAAAACTTTTGTAGTAAAAAATACCGCTCCTAATGATCCAGGATCATATTATTTAATACATAACAATCAAATAACATATCTTGGAAATGAAAAGCCTTTTTTAAAATCAGAAGATTTGGCTTCTCTAAGTTATATTTCATATCCATCCTCAGATGGTCAGATAATCTATGCATATGTTCATACTCCTAAAGGCAATGGCCCACATCCACTAGTAGTTATGCCCCATGGAGGTCCGTTTGTTGAAGAAAGAATTTTATTTGATGAATGGCCACAATTTTTTGCAAATAATGGTTATATGGTTATTCAACCTCAGTATAGGGGGTCGTATGGCTATGGAATTGATTTTCATAAGAAAGCTTTCATAAATGGCGGAGAAGGCGGAAAAAAAATGCAAGATGATTTAGATTATGGAGCAAAATACTTAATTGAAAAAGGTCAAGTTGATAAAGATAATGTATACATGTTTGGATGGTCGTACGGCGGTTATACAAGCTTAATCGCATCAATGAATAAAGAGAAATTGTATAAATGTACTGTTGCTGGTGCAGCCGTTGCAGATTTAATCCAACAATACAACTATTATGGAAGTCGCTTAGATGGTGCTCAAAAAGTGCGTCAAGAGGCGTATAGTAAAGATTCTGTAAATCCAATTGACCACATTGATGAAATCAAAGTTCCATTATTAATTATTCATGGAGATAACGATCAGAGAGTTCCAATAAAACACGCATATAAATTTGTTGAGGAATTAAATAAAAAAAATATAGAACATGAGTTTATTGTGCTTGAAGGTGCCGATCACTTTCTTGGCACTATCGGATATGAAAACATGTTAAACATGTGGGATTCATCTTTAAAATTTATAAAAAATTGTAATTAAAACAGTGTTGTCATTTTTTTAAAATGATATCTACAAACAGGCTTATATATGTCTTTACTTGAAGTATCAATAGGCATACCTTTTGTATCAGCAATTCCATCTTGGTCAATTCTAATTGTCATAGTTGCTTTATTTGTGCAATAACTACAAATAGTTTTAAGCTCATGAAGGTTATCAGCAATTGATAAAAGCCTTGAACTGCCTTCAAATAAATTGCCTTTAAAATCAGTTCTTAAACCATAGCACATAACAGTAATATTCAGATCGTCTGCAATATTAGATAATTGATTTACCTGATCTTCTTTTAGAAATTGTGCCTCATCCACAAAAATACATTTTAATTTCTCAGAATTATGTTTTTTTACATAAGATAAAAAATTAAAGTTTTTATCTGCAATAACAGCCTCTCTTTGAATTCCAATCCTAGAGGTGATAGTAAGTTGATTATTTTTTTTTATTGGTTGAGGTAAGAATAAAATAGTTAAAAGATTATTTTCTTCAAAATTATGATTTGATTGCAGTAAAGCTGTTGATTTGCCTGCATTCATTGATGAATAAAAAAAATGTAGTTTTGCCATATAAATTTTATAATATCAAAGTATGAATGTATTTGAAGAAAAAGGTATCACTCATTTAGATCTGCATGGTGAAAAACATCAATTTGTAAAAGAGATAATTATTGATTTTATTTATAGATATCAAGATAAAATACCCCTAATTATTATTTGTGGTAATAGCAATAAAATGATTAATTTAGCTCTTGATGTTTTAAAACAAAATAATATCAAAGGTAGTTGTCCAAGATATGGTATCTTAAGAGTTGAACACTTAGGATAAATGAATAATTTAGATACTTTTTTACTTGATAACCAACTTTCTGCAGAGGAACTTTTAATTCAAAAAACTGCAAGAGATTATGCAGAGCAGTCATTAAAGCCAAGAATTATCGAGGCTAATAGAAATGAAATTTTTGATAAGTCTATATACAAAGAGCTTGGCTCTTTAGGTCTTTTAGGTCCAACAATCACTGGTTATGGTTGTGCTGGAGCAAATTATGTTTCATATGGCTTAATTGCAAGAGAAATTGAAAAAATTGATTCTGGTTATAGATCTGCATTTAGCGTTCAATCCTCTCTTGTAATGTGTGCCATTGATGATTTTGGTTCGGATGTGCAAAAAGATATGTATTTACCTGTCTTGGCAAAAGGCGATCAAATAGGTTGTTTTGGTTTGACTGAATCTGATGCTGGTTCAGATCCAGGATCTATGAAAACTAGAGCAAAGAAAACTTTAGATGGTTATATTCTTAATGGCTCCAAAACATGGATTACAAATGCACCTATCGCTGATATTTTAATAATATGGGCAAAAGATGAGGATGATGTTTTAAGAGGATTTATTGTTGAAGCAGGTTCAAAAGGATTAGAAACTCAAATTATTAACGGTAAATTTGCGTTGAGAGCCTCAGTCACAGGGTCAATTTTTTTAAATGATGTTTTTGTATCTGATAAAAATGTTTTACCTGGAGTTTCAAGTTTTAAAGGGCCATTTACATGCTTAAATTATGCACGATATGGAATTTCATGGGGAGCTCTTGGTGCAGCTGAGTTTTGCCTTGATGCTTCCATTGATTATGCAAAAAATAGATCTCAATTTGGTGTACCAATAGCTAAAAAACAATTAGTACAAAAAAAACTTGCTGATATGCACACGGAAATTACTATTGGCTTGCAAGCATGTCTTGCTGTTGGAAGAAACATGGATGCAAAATTAAGCACTCCTGAAATGGTATCAATAGTCAAAAGAAATAGTTGTAGTAAAGCTTTAAATATTGCTCGTAATGCGAGAGATATTCATGGAGGCAATGGTATTAGCGATGAATATAATGTTATAAGACACTGTATGAATCTAGAGGCTGTTAATACTTATGAGGGTACTGAAGATATACATGGTCTGATTATAGGTAAGTACTTAACCGGCTACTCGGCTTTTTAAACTTTTATAAATTAATTTTGTCTATACAAATGGAGATCGTAATTTAAAGTAATGATTATTGAAACAACAGATCTAAAAAGGAATTTTAAAGTTGGATCAGAAATAATACAGGCTTTAAAAGGAGTAAATTTATCTATTGATAAAGGTGAATTTGTATCAATTATGGGACCATCTGGGTCTGGTAAAACTACTTTAATGAATATAATAGGATGTCTTGATACTCCTTCAAGTGGATCATACTATCTTAATAATCAGTCAATAAGCGAGCTTAATGATAATGAGCTTGCAATGATTCGAAATAAAGAAATTGGATTTGTTTTTCAGTCATTCCATTTATTAGCTAAAAATTCAGCATTAGATAACGTTTTACTGCCATTAAAATATGCTGGAAAGAATTCTAATGAATCACTTATTAGAGCTAGAGAGGTTTTAGACCAAGTTGGCTTAAGTGATAGAATAAATCATGGGCCTTCAGAATTATCTGGCGGTCAACAACAAAGAGTTGCTATTGCTAGAGCTCTTGTAAATAGACCGAGTATCTTATTTGCAGATGAGCCAACTGGAAATTTAGACTCTCAAACTGGTAATTATGTTATGGATTTATTCAAAGAGCTTAATCAGCAGGGCCAAACTATAATTTTAATTACCCACGAAGATGATATAGCTAATAAATCAGATAGAATAATAAATATTAAAGATGGCTTAATCGAATCAGATTCTAGGAAATAATTATGAATATCTTTACGTTAAATAAATTTTTTAAAACATATATTATTTTTTCTTTATTTATTTTAGTTTCATGCGGCTCTAATGATGATAAAGAAAAAGAAACAACGTTTTATAAAAAAGAAAATATTGTTCAGAATAAATTAGAATTAAGCATTGAAGCATCAGGCATTATTGAAGCAATTTCATCTGTTGAAATCAAATCTAAAGCGTCTGGTGAGGTTTTATTTCTAGGTGCTGAAGTAGGCGATCAAGTTCAAAAGGGTGCAATATTAGGTCAGATTGATCAAAGAACCCCAAAGAATATATTAGATCAAGCTAAATCAGATTTAGAGGCTGCAAAAGTCAGATTAAACAATGCACAATCTCAATATGATCGCGGTAAAGAATTACATGCAAAAGCTAGCATCTCAGATAAAGATTTTGAAGATATTCAAGAAAATTTTGCTCAAGCTAAATCAACATTAGTAAGAACTGAGGTTTCTTTTGAAAATGCAAAAATTGCTCTCGATGATACAGTTGTCAGGTCACCAGTTGAAGGCACAATAATCTCTCGAACAGTTGAAGTAGGACAAGTAATTTCTTCTCCGACATCAGCAGTTGGTGGTGGGACAATCTTAATGACGATGGCTGACTTATCCAAGGTAAGAGTAAGAGCTTTAGTTGATGAGATAGATGTTGGTAAAGTCTCTATTGGTCAAGTTGTCTCTATAAAAGTTGCAGCCTATAGAGATAAAGAGTTTTTTGGCACAGTTACAAAAATTGAACCAAAAGCTATGATTGAACAAAATGTTACGACTTTTCCTGTACTCATAGATATTGAAAATGATGAAAATTTATTGTTATTAGGTATGAATACCGATGTAGTCATTGAAGTCTTAAATAAAGACGTATCTGTCAGTGCGCCAACAATGTCTTTAAGGACTAGAAAAGATATTTATTCAGCTGCTGCAATTTTAAATATTCCAAAAAATTCTGTTGATAATTTTCTTAAAGATTATGTAGAAGGAGAAAATTTTAATAAATTTATAGTTATAAAAGATTCGAAAGATGGCCCAAAACTTTCTTGGGTGAAGATTGGACTATCTGATCTATCATATGTTGAAATTTTAAGCGGCTTAGAGCTAAATGACACAGTATTTATCCTGCCAAGTAAAAGTTTATTTGATTATCAAAAAAGATTTAAAGAAAGAGTACAGGCATCATTTAGCTTTGGATAATGTTAGTTAGAGAATCTCTTAAATCTGCAACAATATCAATTAGAACTAATATAGTTAGATCCTTTCTAACCGCGCTTGCAATAATCATTGGAACAGCAGCTGTAATCGCAGTTATTGGTATTGGTTCAAGTGCCAATAAAGCACTTGAAGCACAAATTGATGATTTTGGACCAAGAACGTTGGTTGTTAGTCCCGGTCAAAATAGAAGAGGAGCAGTTACCAAGGGATTAATCCCATTGGATATAAAGGATTCAGAAGCATTACAAAAAAATAACGATCATAATTGGATGGTTTCACCTTATATTGCAAGAAATAGACAAGTAAAATTTAATAATGCAAATATTAATGAAACAATTAGAGCTAATTTACCAATTCACTTTAAAGTTAGGGGATATGAAATTGAATACGGACGTATATTTACTGAAGAAGAAAACCTAGGCAGAAAAAAAGTTGTTGTATTAGGTTCAGATGTCCCGAAAGAACTTAAGACATTACCTAGCATAATTTTAAATAAAGAAGTCTTAATTGCAGGAAACTCATATAAAGTTGTCGGTATTTTAGAGGAGGAAGGTAGTACCGGTTGGCAAAATCCTGATGATGAACTTTATGTGCCATTATTAACTGGCTCTCAAAGATTATTTGGCACAAAAAATCTTGATTCATTAAATGTTGCAATTGAAAAAACTGCAAATGTTGATGAGGTAATGATGACAATTGAACGTATCTTAAGATCTCAACATGATATTGGTCCGGGTGAAGATAATGATTTTAGAATCAACGACTACAGTCAGTATTCTGATTTAAGAAGACAAGCCACTGGGATATTTACTGCGTTAATAGCTGGAATTGCTGGAATTAGTTTAGTTGTGGG
Organism: uncultured SAR86 cluster bacterium; assembly: GCA_902591565.1. Classification (GTDB taxonomy): domain Bacteria; phylum Pseudomonadota; class Gammaproteobacteria; order Magnimaribacterales; family D2472; genus SCGC-AAA076-P13. The sequence goes on from CACJBC010000002.1 coordinate 54,563, forward strand.
AGGAATTGGTGTGATGAATATAATGCTAGTTTCTGTTACAGAAAGAACTAGAGAGATTGGCTTAAGGAAAGCATTAGGAGCCACCTATAAAGCTATCATGCTGCAATTTATCATTGAAGCTGTTTTGCTATGTGTAATTGGAGGAATAATTGGTGTGATTATGGGAACAAGCATCTTATATCTTTTTGCTTCTTTTAATGAATGGCCCTTTGCAATGCCTATAAGTGCAATGATTGGCTCGATTACTTTTTCTGCGATGGTTGGGTTATTTTTTGGAATATGGCCAGCAAGAAAAGCTGCTAATCTTGACCCTGCAACATCTCTAAGATACGAATAAAATATAAGACATGGACAACCATCTTAGGAATATTGCCTTAACCCTAATATCTCAATATGGAGATGAAGCACAAACTATAGCAATGTTGAGAGCTGCTGAATATGCAGCAATGATGGATTCATCAGAATGGGCAAAGTGGGAGAAAGTTTCACATTTGATTGAAACAATACATGAACAACCGCACGATGGCTGATTTATATAGTTAATATCTATATTTTTTAAAATAAGTTAACCTTAATAAATGAAAAATATTTTGAATAAAAAAATTATTGTTAATAATTTATTGTCAGCATTTGGAGCTTTTCTTTGTATAAGTCTGCTTTCATTTTTGCATTTTTCAAAATATGGAGATGTTTGGTTAATACCTCCTTTCGGTGCTAGTATGGTTTTAGTTATGGCAGTTCATGATAGTCCGCTTGCAGAACCAAAAAATATTTTTTTAGGCCATACCTTATCTGCTTTAAGTGGAGTGTTTATATTTTCATTGATGGGTTCTTCCTTCCTTTCATTAGGTGTTGCTGTTGGTCTTGCAGTTTTTGTTATGGCAACTTTTGATTCAATTCACCCACCAGCTGGAGCTAATCCAATAATTGCAATACTGGGTGGTAAGAGTCTCTTATTCGTATTAATGCCAGTAGCTCTGGGATCTATAGTCATAATTTTATTTGCACTTTTTTATAACAAGCTTCTTGGAAGAGAGTACCCTTAATTAAATTTTAATAATAAATATCTAAGATATATTCATCTATAATGGTCTTATGACAAAGGGACCTGTTGAATTAAAAATTATCAATAATCTTAATGAGAGCATGAATATATCATCTTTAAAGGTAATTAATGAAAGCTTTATGCATAACGTTTCAAAGGATTCTGAAAGTCATTTTAAGGTTATTATTGTCAGTGATGATTTTAAAAATTTATCAGAAATTAATAGACATAAACTTGTGTATACAAACTTAGATACTATCATGAATGATATACATGCTCTTTCTATTCAATCCTTTAGTGTAGATGAATTTAGTCAAAATCCAGTTTTTCTAGACTCGCCTGAATGCGCTCACAAAAAATAACATGAAAAATTTAATAACTAAATATTCAATTTATGTTATCAAAAACCCTTTAATAATATTATTTTTAACTTTGTTAGTAGTGTTGACCGCATCTCAAGGTATTAAAAATTTTAAACTAGATGCATCTTCAGATGCATTAGTTTTAGAAGGTGATGAATCTTTAAAAAAATACAGAGAAAACGAGAAAGAATTTGGAGATTCAAGCTTTTTAATAGTTACTTTTAAACCTGAATACGAGCTTTTTTCTTATCAATCTTTAGATCAGCTCTCAGAAATTGAAGAAGCAATATCAAAATTAGATGGCGTTGATTCAGTTTTATCCTTGCTAGATGCTCCTATTTTTTTTCAACCAAAAGTAGGGTTAACTGAGGTTGCTGATAATTTAAAAGATATAACAACAGATGGGATAGATCTCCTTAAAGCAAAAGAAGAAATAATTAATAATCCAATTTATCGTGATTTGATCATTAGCAAGGATGGTTCAACTACTGCCATGCAAGTTGTTTTAAGAGGTAATGACGAGTACGACTCACTTATTGATGATCGTTATAAAATACTTGATGTACTCAAATCTAATGAACCAATAACTAATGAAAGTAAAACCTTGCTTCAAGATAATTTAGATAATATCAACAAAAGAATAAGTGAGCTTAATGATAACGAGTCTAATTTTAATACTCTTTTAGTATCACAAATAAGAGGTATTCTTGATTTGCATAGGAATAATGCAACTCTATACCTAGGTGGGCCCGCAATGATTGCCTCAGATATGATGGAATACATTAAATCAGATCTTGTAATGTTTGGTGCAGCAGTTGCTTCTGTTTTTGCAATTATGTTGTATATTTTCTTTGGAAATATTTGGTATGTAATTCTTCCAATATCTAATGCCTTTTTAACAACCTTTGTAACTGCAGGTTTTCTTGGTTACATGGATTGGAAGATTAGTGTTGTTTCATCAAATTTTATTGCTTTATTATTAATCTTAACAATCTCATTAACGGTTCATGTTTTAGTAAAAATAAATGAGCTAAATAAAAAGTCTGCTGATAAACAAAATTTTTTAATTGAGGCATTAGATCAAATGTTTCTTCCTTGTTTTTTTGCAGCCTTCACGACAGCTGTAGCATTTTTATCATTATTATTAGGAGAATTGAAGCCGGTTATAGAATTTGGAAAAATGATGGCATTTGGAATATCAATCGCTTTTATTTTTACTTTTTCATTCTTGCCAAGCTCATTAAGCTTAATCAAAAAAACTAAAAGTAAAGACTATTTATCCTTATACAAAATAACCAATGCCATCCTATCAATTTCAAAAAAAAATACTCTTTATATTTATCTATTTTTTAGTTTTATTTTTTGTATTTTAATATTTGGGACAACAAAACTCGAAGTTGAAAATAGATTTATTGATTACTTTGATGAGGAAACTGAAATTTATCAAGGTATGTTAGAGATTGATGAAAACTTAGGAGGTACGGCTACTCTTGATATCATTATTCAAGAGCCTACCATTACAGTATCTGACGATTTATTTGAAGATGAATTTTTCGACGATAGTCTTTTTGAAGATGATAGCAGTAATGCCTCTGGTTATTGGTGGAATGTATATACATTAGCTCAGCTTGAAGAAATTCATGATTATTTAGATTCTTTGCCTGAAATTGGTAAGGTGCTCAGCGTTGCTAGTGGAGTTAAATTAGCAAGAATGATTAATGATGGTGAAGATTTGAATGATCTTGAGTTAGCTCTCTTAAGATCAGTGCTACCAGAAGATATTAGAGAAACACTTTTGTATTCATATATTAATAAAGATGATTCAGTGGTTAGAATTTCAACAAGAGTTAATGAATCAGCTAAAAATTTGAATAGGAGTGAATTGTTAAAAAAGATAAATTCTGATTTAGTATCAAAATTTAATTTATCAGAGGATAGGTTTGAGATTACAGGTTTAGCAGTGCTTTATAACAATATGCTGCAATCATTATTTCAATCACAAATTGCTTCATTGCTTGTAGTATTTAGCGTCATTGGTTTTATGCTTCTATTAATTTTTAAATCACTGAAAATTATGTTAATTGGATTAGTACCAAATATTTTTGTTGCTACTTCTGTTATTGGTCTTTTAGGATTACTAAATATTCCGCTAGATATTATGACTATAACTGTTGCAGCAATAAGTGTGGGAATGGCTGTGGATAATACCATCCATTATATTTATAGATATAAAAAAGAGATAAAAATTACTCATTCAGTTAAAACGGCATTGCAAAATGCACATACAACTACAGGAAGAGCTATATTCTATACTGCAGCTACAATTGCAACCGGTTTTTCAATATTATCTCTTTCCAATTTTTTTCCAACTCAGCTATTTGGAATATTTACAGCACTAGCAATGTTGGTAGCTTTTATTTCTTCATTATCTCTTCTTCCAAATTTATTGGTGAAATTTAAAGTTTTCCAATAATATAGTTTAATGGGTCCGTTAAAGGGTATTAAAGTGTTAGAGTTTTCAGGTATTGGTCCTGGACCATACTGTGGAATGCTTTTAGCAGATATGGGTGCTGATGTAATAAGAGTCAATAGAATTAATGATAAAGATAGACATAATAAATTTGATATTCATAACAGATCTAAAAGATCTATTGTTGCAGATTTAAAAAATCCTAATTCAATTAATGAATTACTTAAACTAATATCGTCAGTTGATGTTGTTTTTGAGGGTTTTAGACCAGGAATTATGGAGAAATTGGGCCTTGGACCTGATGAGTGCTTTAAACAAAACAAAGCTTTAGTTTATGGAAGAATGACTGGGTGGGGTCAAGATGGTCCAATGTCTAAAATGGCGGGTCATGACATAAATTACATAGGTTTGTCTGGCGCATTACATGCAATTGGAAAAAAAGATTCTAATCCAACCATACCGCTAAATCTCATAGGTGATTACGGTGGTGGAGGTATGATGTTAGCCATGGGAATCCTAGCCGCTGTTATTAGCTCAATAAAAACTGGAAAAGGGCAGGTTGTTGATTCAGCTATGATTGATGGGAGTTTATCTCTAATGAGCTTCTTTTATTCGTTAAAAGAAATGGGTTTTTGGCAGGATAAAAGAGAATCTAATTTTCTTGATGGAGCTGCACATTTCTATAATACCTATGAATGTTCTGATAATAAGTATCTTGCAGTTGGATCCCTTGAACCTCAGTTTTATTCAATTTTATTAGAAAAGCTTGAATTAAGTGATGTTAAGTTTCAAGATCAAATGAATAAAGAAATATGGCAAGAATTAAAAGATTTAATAGCAGATAAAATTAAATCTAAGCCAAGAAGTCATTGGGAAAATGTTTTTTCTGATACTGATGGCTGTGTAACTCCAATTTTGAATATGCATGAGGCTCAGGAATATCATCATAATGTTGCAAGAAATGCATTTGAAGATATTGATGGATTTAAACAGCCCGCACCTGCGCCAAGATTTTCAATTGATAAATTATCGATAAAGCATAACTCAAAGAAGGTAGGCTCAGATATAGATAATATTTGTGAAGAATTTAAATTAGATAGAAAAGCTTTTATTTAAAAAAATTTAAACTATTTGTATACGTTATCTCAGCAAATTTATTTACATCAATTTTAACTAAATCAGCTATCTCTTCAGCTATATGCGGAAGATAAGAGGGCTCATTTCTATTATTTTTTGGTTTATCCTCAAGGTTTCTGGGAATTAAATATGGACAGTCGGTTTCAATCATTAGTTTTTCAACGGGAATATTAATTAATGATTTTCTTAAATCAACATTTCTTCTTTCATCACATATCCAGCCAGTAAGGCCGATATAAAATCCCATATTTAAATAATCGTCTAACTCTTTTTGTGTTCCTGTGAAACAGTGCAAAACAGCTTTCGGGAAATTGTCTTTATATTTTTTAACAATTTTCATAAAATCAGTATGAGCATCTCTTTGATGTAAAAATAATGGCTTGTTATTATCAATGGCAATCTTAATTTGCTCTTCAAAAGCGAATAGTTGCTCTTCATAAGATGATATATTTCTAAAAAAGTCTAAGCCAGTTTCTCCAACACTATGAGGTTTATACTTTTCTATGAGGTATTTCATTTCTTTAGAAGATGATAAATTAAATTCATTTGCGTGATGCGGATGAACACCAATAGTAAAAAAACATGAATCTTTGTTGTTTAGATATATTTGGCGAACTTTTTCTACATCTTTTAAAGAAGCAGATACAACCAAAAATTTTGTAACCTTCTTTTCTTTAGCTCTTTGAATAACATCATCTAGATCCTGATCAAAACGATCACTTGAAAAGTTACAGGCTATATCAAATAAATTATTCATATGGTTCGTATAATTTCTTTTAAATGGGATTATGAACTAAAATTGTTTAATCATGAATCAATTTGATCAATTTCAAAATGCTTTGTTGCTAGAGCCAATTGCTGAAAATAAATATACAGCAAATCTTGATTCTAGATATTTTGTTGGCAAAACTCCTCATGGCGGTTATTTAAATGCATTAATGCATAAGGCTTTAATATTATCTGTGCCACATTCAGTTGCAATAAGCTCATCAATACAATATTTAAATAGGATTGAAAATAAAGATGTAGTTTTAAAAGTTGAAATTTTTAAAACATCTACAGGCAGCTCATCAGGCCTAGTTAAACTTAGCCAAGATAATAAAATCTGTACTGTTTTTAATGCTATATGCTCTGATTTTGAACATATGAAAGGGTTTGATGGCCTTTTAACTAATCCACCTGATTTATATAAAAATACTCCAATGAAAGATTATAAAAATTTAAACTATGATGTTATATCTCCAGGTTTTACTCCCTCATTTATTCATCAATTAAGTTGTACTGTTCATCCAAATCATGCATGGTGGGACAGAGATATAGATGAAGTTGATGCTGAAGCCAGATGTTCTGCTTACATGAAAATGGACGGAGGGGTGCCAGATCAATTTGTTTTATCATTTTATGTTGATGTTGCACCACCTGTAGTATCTAATAAATATGGACCATTAGGTTGGATACCAACTTACAGCCTAACAACCCATATAAGACAAATACCAACTACTGAAATTGTATTTGTTGATTTTATAGCTAAAGATATAAATAAAGGATATTTTGAGCAAGATTGTAATGTTTGGGATTTAAATGAGAATTTAGTTGCTTCAAGTCGACAACTAACTAGAATACTAAAGTCAGAAGAAAAACTATCTAAGTAGAAGGAAACATTATGCAATTCAAAGGAACTAAAAATTATATTGCTACAGAAGATTTAAGTATGGCTGTCAATGCATCAATGGCACTTGAAAGACCTCTATTAATTAAAGGCGAGCCAGGCACAGGCAAAACTCTACTTGCTGTTGAAGTTGCTAAAGCTTTAAACATGGAACTTATAGAATGGCATATTAAATCTACTACAAAAGCATCTCAGGGTTTGTATGAGTATGATGCTGTTACTAGACTTAGAGACTCCCAGCTTGGCGATGAAAGAGTGAAAGATATAAGTAACTACATTAAAAAAGGTAAATTATGGGAAGCATTTACCTCAGAAAAACAGGTTGTATTATTAATTGATGAAATTGATAAAGCTGATATTGAATTTCCAAATGACTTACTGCAAGAAATAGATAGAATGGAATTTTTTTGTTATGAAACAGGGGAGACTATAAAAGCTAAACATAGGCCCTTAATTGTGATGACTTCCAATAATGAAAAAGAACTTCCAGACGCTTTTTTAAGACGATGCTTCTTTCATTATATTCAGTTTCCCGACAGAGAAACAATGAATAAGATTGTTTCAGTGCATTATCCAAAAATTAAAAAGAAACTTGTAAATGAAGCATTAGAAATATTTTTTGATTTAAGGAAAATACCTGGCCTTAAGAAAAAACCTTCTACATCTGAACTAATTGATTGGTTGAAGCTTTTATTATCAGATGATATGCCAGATGAAATCTTAAAAAATGCTGATTCTTCCAAGGCTATTCCCCCACTATATGGTGCTTTACTTAAAAATGAACAAGATGTTCAGCTTTTGGAGCGTCTTGCCTTCATGTCACGAAGAGAATCTGCAAGTAAATAAATGCTAATTAATCTTTTTCAAACTGTAAGATCCTCTGGAGTACCATGTACATTGAGAGAGTTACTTGATTTGTTAGAGGCTTTAGAAAATCAATTGGTGTATGCAAATATTGATGATTTTTATTATTTATCTAGGGCAATTTTAGTAAAAGATGAAAAACACTATGATAAATTTGATAAAGCCTTTGATATATACTTTAAGGGAATCGAAAAGCTTGAAGATGTGTTCCAAGCATTAATTCCTGAAGATTGGTTAAGAAAGGCTTTTGAAAAAGAATTAGATCCAGAAGAGCTTAAAAAAATTAAATCACTTGGAGGTCTTGATAAACTTCTTGAAGAGTTCAAAAAAAGGCTTGAAGAACAAAAAGAAAGACATGAAGGCGGTAATAAGTGGGTAGGTACAAATGGTACTTCTCCATTTGGTCATGGCGGTCAAAACCCTGAAGGAATTAGAGTTGGAGGAGAGGGTGGCCAAAAAAGTGCAGTCAAAGTATGGGAGCAAAGACAATATAGTAATTTAGATGATTCTATAATTATTGGTATAAGAGATATTAAAATGGCTCTTAGAAGACTTCGAAAATTTGCTCGCCAAGGTAATGATCTAGAATTAGATATGGACGGCACTATCAAATCTACAGCTAAAAACGCAGGATATTTAGATATTCACATGGTCCCAGAAAGATCAAATACTGTAAAAGTCATTGTACTCTTTGATGTAGGTGGTTCAATGGATCCATATATAAAGTTATGTGAAGAGTTATTCTCTGCGATTAAAACAGAGTTCAAACATTTAGAATATTATTATTTTCATAATTGTATTTATGAATCGGTATGGAAAGATAATTTAAGACGATCTCAAGAACGATTCTTGGTACAAGATATGATAAATAAATACTCATCAGATTATAAAGTTATTGTTGTGGGAGATGCCACAATGGCACCATATGAAATAACAAATCCTGGTGGAAGTATTGAGCATTGGAATGAAGAGGCCGGCCATGTATGGATTAAAAGATTATCCGATCATTTTAGTAATATTGCTTGGCTCAATCCTGTTCCAGATGATCATTGGGACTATACATCATCGGTATGTATTTTAAGAGATTTATTTGATAACAGAATGTATCCTTTAACACTGAAGGGTTTAGAGGAAGGAATGGCTGAATTATCAAAATGATAAGGGGAAATAATATGAATAATAACGGTATAAAATGGGGTCCATTTAGATTAAGGATTCCATTTATTCACACAAAATTACTAACAGCAGAATTTCTTCAGGGCATGGTTATATCCGGTGCAACTGCTCTTGCAGCAGCTCCTGTTGGAATGGCTTTAGGTCTATCATTAAATGAAGCAATTGCCGCATGTTTTGTTGCAAGTGTTTTAATTACTTCAAGTCCAATTATTTTTGGAGAACCAATGGCCGCTGGATGGATAACTCCCGCTTTGCCATTAGTAATAGGTTTTTTTATCGCGAAAGGAATGTTTGATGGTGTTTACAGAATTGAAACATTCCACTACATGTCAGCAATGGCAATTGAGTTTACTCTTCTTGTTTTAATTTTAGGTTTAACTGGTATTGGTAAATTAATTGTAGAAAAAGTTCCAAATGGTCTTAAATCAGGAATTATTCTAGGAGCTGCTTTAGCTGCTTTTTATCAAATATTCTTTAGTGATTATGAACGTTATATTGGTAATGCTCCCGTATCTATGATTTCTGCTTTATTAATTTGCACTATTACAACTTTTTCAGAACCTTTTAAAAGGTTAGCTCAAAATAACAAAATTCTTGCTCTTATTGGATCTTTGGGTTTGTTACCAGGATTTATTGTTGCCGCAATTGTTGGTTATTTTACTGGAGAAATTAGCTGGAATATAGAATGGGGTTTAGCTGCTCCAGCAGTAGGTGATGTTTATACTCAAACTTCTCCATTATCTATTGGCTTTCCTCCGGCAGATATGTATTTAGAAGTTCTTCCGCTTGTAATAATTGGATATCTATTATTATTTGGTGATTTTGTAACAGGTATAGAAGTTATAAAGGAAGGTCAGGAAAGTAGACCTGATGAAATAATAGATATTGATATAAATAGATCACATAATAGTGTCGGAATTAGAAATGCACTTGGAGCTATTATTAATCCATTTTTTCCTACTCAAGGAGCTTTATGGACTGGTGTTCACGTTGTTGTTGTTGAAAGATGGAAACAGGGTAGAGAAGCTATGGGTTCATTGTTTGATGGTATTCATTCTTATTATTTAATGGGAATACCTTTTTTATTTTTTGTAGTTCCATTTATTGATGTAATGGAGCCTTTAATGATTGTTGCTTTAGGAGTAACTCTTATTTTAACAGGACTTGCATGTTCATATATTGCAATGTCACTTGCTACTAAAAACTCAGAAAAGGCAGTATCTTTAATTACTGCTGTATTAATAGCTTTTGGTGGAGAGTACATGTGGTTAGGAATATTAATTGGACTAATTTTAAGTTATGCGCTAGTTGACAATAATATAGAAAATGGCTGAATTCGCACTGGAGATCAATAATTTACAAAAAGTATACGATAACAATGTCGTTGCTTTAAAGGGTATTGATCTTAAAGTAAAAAAAGGTGATTTTTATGCTTTACTTGGTCCTAATGGCGCTGGTAAGTCATCAACAATTGGAATTATAGGATCACTTGTAACTAAAAGTGGTGGCACGGTTTCAGTTTTTGGCAATGATATAAATAAAGATTTAAATAAAGCAAAATCATTGCTAGGTGTTGTTTCACAAGAGATTAATTTTTCACAGTTTGAAAAGGTTTTAGATATTGTTGTTACTCAGGCTGGTTTTTATGGAATTCCAAAATCTATAGCAATGCCAAAAGTTGAAAGTATTCTTAAAAGATTGAGCTTATGGGATAAAAGAAATGTTCAAGCAAGAACTTTATCGGGGGGATATAAGAGAAGGTTGATGATAGCAAAAGCAATAATTCATGAACCAAAATTATTAATCTTAGATGAACCTACTGCAGGGGTTGATATCGAACTAAGAAGAGAAATGTGGTCTTTTCTAAAAGAAATAAATAAAAATGGCACTACTATTATTTTGACTACTCATTATCTTGAAGAGGCAGAGCAATTATGTAGAAATATTGGTATTATCGATCAAGGCTCTATTGTTGCAAACACAAGTATGAAAGATCTTTTAGGGACACTTAATGTTCAAGGATTTGTTTTTGATCTTCATCAACCTCTAGAGAAAGCCCCAACAATTGAAGGCTTTCCATTAAAACTAGAAGACCCATTAACACTAATTGCAGCAGTTAATAAGGATAGATCAATTAATGCGCTTTTTTCTGAGCTAACAAAATTAAATATAAAAATTAAATCAATGAGAAATGAATCAAATAGACTTGAGGAGTTATTTATTGAGATGGTCAATTCTAATGAAAAATAATTTTAGTGTCGCTATATCACTTTGGACTTTGACCGTAAAAGAAGTAAGACGATTTCTAAGGATATGGGTTCAAACACTTGTTCCTCCTGCAGTAACAATGTCATTATATTTTGTTATTTTTGGCTCATTGATTGGCCCTAGAATTGGCTCTATGGATGGTTTTGATTACATCCAGTACATGATTCCTGGATTAATTATGTTATCAGTTATCACTAATTCTTATAACAATGTAGTTTCGTCTTTTTATTCAGTTAAGTTTCAAAAATCTATTGAAGAGCTTTTAATCTCACCAATGCCTAATTGGACTATTCTCCTAGGATTTGTTCTTGGGGGAGTGTGTAGGGGTGTGTTAATTGGAATAATTGTATTTGGTGTAAGTTTGCTATTTTATCCAGATTTCACTGTTGCAAACCCTTTACTTACAGTAACAGTGTTATTTTTAACTTCAATATTATTTTCATTAATGGGGTTTATCAATGCAGTCTTTGCTGATAGCTTTGATGATATTTCCATTATTCCTACTTTTATACTTACTCCTCTAATCTATTTAGGAGGAGTTTTTTATTCAATTAATATCCTTCCTGAGACCTGGAGATCGATTTCAATGGCAAACCCAATGTTATATGTTGTTAATACTTTTAGAGAGGGTATGTTAGGGGTAAGTGATGTATCAATATCATTTTCTCTTGGCATGATTATTGCCTTTATTTTAATACTGACATCATCATGTCTTTATCTATTAAAGAAAGGAACAGGAATAAGACAGTGAAAACTAAACATCTCGGAAAAAATAATAACAAACCGCTCTCTGGCTATAAAATTCTTGATCCAATATTGAGAAATATCAATGGTCTGAGTTATGGACATGATATTTGGAATGCATATGAATTTAGTTACTTAGACTCAAGTAAACAACCAACCTTAAAAGTCTTAGAAATAAAAATACCAGCCTCATCTAAGTATATTGTTGAATCAAAGTCACTAAAACTTTATTTAAATTCATTTTATAAAAAAACTTTTATAAATGAAAAAGATGTTCTTTTGAGGATAAAAAAAGATCTTACAAAAATTACAAAAACTGATATTGAAATTAGGTTTGTAAATAAATTTCCTATAGAGCCTAAATCCTTAAATTTAAACACAACATCAAGAAAATTTACTAAGCCAAATTATCCTATTTGCTTTGATGGTTTTAGGTCTATTTGCCCTGTAACGTCACAGCCTGATTTTGCAAAAATTTATATTCTTTCATCGACTAAAATTGAAACTAAATGGCTTAGAAAATTTTTAATTTCCTTTAAAGAGAGTGGTGAATTTCACGAGCAATGTATTGAAGATATATTTTCAAAGTTACAAAATAAATATCCATATGCAAATTTTGAAGTATGTGGCAGGTTTTTAAGAAGAGGTGGAATCGATATTAATCCAATTAGATCTTCTAAAAAATCACTTTTCTTTAAAAATTTTAGAGCATTCAATCAATAATAAAACTCCTTAAACTGTTGTAGAATGCTTCATCCGGAGAGATGGCAGAGTGGTCGATTGCGCTACCTTGGAAAGGTAGTAACTGGGTAACTGGTTCCGGGGTTCGAATCCCCGTCTCTCCGCCAGTCTTTTATCATTATAAACTAAGTGTTAAAATAACACTTATGACTTCTAAATATATTCAGCAATTATCAAATATTCTTAAAATGCTTGAGAATATAGATCATGATTTAAATCTTGTTGGTTACAATGAGACTGAAAAAAAGATTTTTTATACAATTGCTAACAATATTCACACAAATAAAAAATGCAATATTACCAATGTAATAGAATCATCAGGTTTCTCTAGGTCCACTGTCTATAAGGCAATTAAACAATTTGAAAAGCAGGGACTAGTTACTCTTATACAATCAAAGGATGATAAAAGAGAAGTATATTTAGATTTAGTGATAGCTTAACCTCTAATTTAAGTTATATGAAATACTTTATTCAAGTTACTCTTACAACATACATTGCTGCGCTTCTTGTTTATGCCTTATGGTCGTATATTACTTTTTCTGGTCCTAACCAGGGTTGGGTTGGTAGCTTAGTATATTTACCTCATGGCCCTCGTGTAATTCTTTATTGTTTTTTTGGTATTAGAAGTTTGCCGGCTTTATTTTTAGCTGAAACTACTGGTCCGGCACTAGTTTATGGAGATCAATATCCTGATTATTGGGCAATTGCAAATATTTCCTCATTATTGTCAGTAGTTCTTGCTGTTGAAATTATTAAATGGAGCAGAGTTACAACTTTCAATTACTCCATAATGAAGAAAATAAATTTTTCAAATTATAAATTTCTTATCCTAGTGATTATTCTTTCCGCTTTATTTAATTCAATTTTTACGAATTTAATAGTTGGTCTTTTCAATAGTGATATGCAAATCAATGTAATAGTTGTTTTTAGATTTTTTATTGGAGATATAGCAGGAGCATTTATTTTCTTAATATATTTAATGATAATGTTCCAATTACTCAGCAAGAGAAGGCTTTATAAGGTTTTCAAGGATTAACTTGAATACTGTATAAATATACAGTATAGTTTTCATATGAATATCAATCAAGTATATAAAAATAATTCAATTATTGAACAATATTTATCTTCTAATGATAAAACTGCTTCAAAAAAAACGTTAGCTTTTCAATATTTTAATAATGATTTGAAGGCTTTTGATGAATACATTAAGAATAACTTGTATTCTAATAATCCATCTTTAAATATTAAATTACCTAAAGCGCAATTGGAATTTAGCTTTTAAATAAATTTTATTATAAAAAATCTTTATTTAAGATACATACTGTATATAATTTAATTGGGTGTCTTGTTTATTAGTTTTTTAAGGGGACTGGTAAACATTTTATTATTACCCTGAACATGGAGGTGGTCCTATTAGTATTTATTTAATAACAGGAAACGGAGGATCTGCCTTTTGACACGGGGTAGATATTAAGTTTTCGACTAGTTTTTGTTGCTTATGCAATTAAACTAGATTTTCTAACCCCCAAGTTTACTTGGGGGTTTTTTGTATATATGGAATTTAGATATTGGATCTTATTAACTGTTCTTGGTGCTCTTTGGGGAAGCGCTTTTATGTTTATAAAGGTTGCTACTCCTGAGTTTGGTCCAATCGCTCTTGTCAACACAAGGTTAATAGTAGCTTCTTTTATATTCTTACCAATTCTTTTACAGAAAAAATATATTCATTTATTGAAACCTATATGGAAACAGGTTTTAGTTTTAGCAATTTTAAATAATGCTATTCCATTTACTTTATTCTCTTTCGCTAGTTTTGGAGCTGATTCAAATATATTAGCAATTTTAAATGCAACTACAGCATTTAACACAATGATTATTGCTTATATATGGATAGGTGAAAATGTAAGCGTAAAACAACTATTTGGTCTTTTATTGGGTTTTATAGGAATATTTATTCTAGTTAATCCACAAAACTCAGAAACTACATTAATTTCAAGTATGTCAGCTTTGTTAGCATCTTTCTTTTATTCTTACTCAACAGTTTATATTCAAAGGCAATCGGTAAATGCAAATAAAATGGTGCTAATCGGATGGTCGATAATCTTTAGTGCAATTATTATGTTGCCGATTACTTTTTTCTATCTTCCAGAAAATATTCCATCAGTCTCAGCTATAGGTTCTGCAATTTGGTTGGGAGCAATATCGACTGGTCTCGGATTTCTTGGTTATGTGAGATTGATAGATAAAATTGGAGCAGTAAAAACATCAACTGTTGCTTATTTTTTACCTGTTTTTGGAATAATTTGGGGAGCAATATTTTTGGACGAAATTATTTCATCAACAATTATTATTGGATGTTTAATTGTTTTGATAGGTATTTATTTTGCTAATTCAAATAATAGAGGTTATGTTAATTCAGTTAATACTAAAGCTTAGTTATGAACGAAATAGATATTAAAAAATTACTTCAAGAAGCTAATGACTGTGTTCCAAGAGTATCTTTCGAAGAAGCAATTAATATCATCTCTTCAACAAATACTTTAATAATAGATGTTCGAGAGACTTCTGAGATAGAAGCAACAGGATTAATCAAAAATGCAGTCAATATACCCAAAAGTATCATTGATACTAATTTTGATCATTCACTAATCATGAATCATATGAATGACAATGAAGATATAACTATTTTGGTTTATTGTGCAGTAGGGATAAGATCTGCCTTCGTAGGATATTTTCTTTTAAATCAAGGATATAAGAATGTTTTTAATTTAGGTGGTTATGCTGAATGGGTTGAAAACAACAAATAATTTTTTAAGCATATGGTGCGCCCGGGAAGATTCGAACTCCCGACCCCTTGGTTCGAAGCCAAGTACTCTATCCAACTGAGCTACAGGCGCAAAGATGAGTATTATATTCTTTTATTCAAGAAAGAGCTTGGTCATCACCAATTTGGTTAAAATCATTTTAATATCCTCACTTATTAAAGCATAATCAATACGCACTTAATTTGATTGACTATGGTTAATCAAGTTGATTTAATTAATGTAAATATACATTTGGGGGGATTCAGTATGAAATCAATTTTAATAAAGCTCTTAATAGCTATACCAGTAATCTATTTAGCTTTATTAGTTGGCTTATGGTCATCGGTAAATGATTCAAGGCCAATGCTTAGCCTCCTAGATATGTTGAGATCAGATAGCGCTACTGAAATCATAAACTTTTCATCTGATGAAAAAAAATCATCTAAACCAAAACCAAAACCTAACAAAGATAGAAATCCTTATTATGGCGATCTTCATGTTCATACTAAGCACTCTTTTGATGCCTATATATTTGGTGTTACAGCAACACCCAATGATGCATATAGATATGCTAAAGGAGAGGGAATTATGCATCCCATGGGATACGAGATGAAATTACAAGAACCATTAGATTTTTATTCAGTAACTGATCATGGTTTCTTTATGGGTATGTTAAATGCTTGGGCAGATACCTCAACTGATATTTCTCAAAAAGATTTTGCTAAACCTTTTCACGACTTAAATGAAATAGAAAATATAACACCTGAATCTGCCGGCCCAAGATCAGCGCTGTTTAGTACAATTCTGGGAGGAACAATAACTGAACCTTACTCGGATTTCAGTCCTAGTGTGCTGAAAGCTTGGCTTACAAAAAATACTCAAGTTGCCTTAAGATCTTTTGACTATGAAATTCATAAATCAGCCTGGGAAGATGTAGCTAAAGCTGCTAATGAGCATAATGATCCTGGTCATTTCACAACATTTATTGGATATGAATTTACAACCTCAACGAATATTGAGGGTGGTAACTTGCATAGAAATGTTATTTTTAATTCATCAAAGGCTCCCATAAGGCCTTGGACAAGAATAGATTCAATAAATCCAGAGGATTTATGGACGTGGCAAGATAAATTACGAGATAAAGGTGTTGATACTGTATCAATACCTCATAATCCAAATGGATCAAATGGTCAGATGTTTGAAATGGAAACGTTTTATTCCGATCCAATTAATAGAGAATATGCTGAAAAAAGAATGCGAAATGAACCTATAGTTGAGGTTACTCAAGTAAAAGGTACTTCAGAGACGCATCCTTTGCTTTCACCAGATGATGAATGGGCTGATTTTGAAATAATGGATGTGAGAGTGGGAAGTAGGCCGCCAACTTATAGTAAGCCATCAGGTAGCTATGTTAGAGAAGCTTATTTAAACGGATTAACATTAGAATTTACCAAACAAGGTAATCCTTATAAATTTGGTCTTATTGGTTCTTCTGATACTCATACCGGTGCTGGTGCTTTTGATGAATCAAATTATTGGTCTAAGGTTGGTATTCTTGATGGCGATCCTGAAAATAGAGGGTCTGCACCATTAACTCCTGAGAACATTCAAAGAATGGATGATTACATGAGAGCATTTAATCAACCAAGAAGTACTGTTAGTTTAGAGCAGGGTGAATATGCAAATACTGGTTTCACGCAATGGGGTGCCTCAGGTCTGGCTGCTGTCTGGGCAGAAGAAAATACTAGAGATTCAATATTTAAAGCTTTTAAAAGAAAAGAAACTTTTGCAACAACAGGAGCTCGGATTGCAGTTCGTTTCTTTGGCGGCTTTAACTTATCTAGTATAGATCTAAACTCTGAGATGCTTGTAAGCCAAGCCTATCAAAATGGAGTAACCATGGGTTCTGATTTAGTAGGTGATGGTGACAAAACCCCTGAATTTATAGTTTGGGCACAAAGAGATAAAAATGGAGCAGCGCTTCAAAGAGTGCAAATCATAAAGGGTTGGATTGATGCAGCCGGCAGAACTCATGAAAAAGTTTATGATGTTGTGTGCTCTGATGGTCTTCAAGTCGATCTGATAACAAACAGATGTCCAGATAATGGAGCTAAAGTTAATATCAATGATTGCTCTATAACTCAAAATACTGGCTCGTCAGAATTAAAAGCAAAATGGATTGATCCAGATTTTGATAACGAAACTAAATCTTTTTATTATGCAAGAGTATTAGAAAATCCTACTTGCAGATGGAGTACATGGGATGCAATAAGCAGAGGCTTTAAACCAAGAGAAGATTTGCATGATACTATTCAAGAAAGAGCTTGGTCATCACCTATATGGTACATTCCACCAGCAAGTGATGTTGATGTCGTTCCTCTTGGAGGAACAGTAAGAATGATCAATTTAAGTACTTAAATTTAATAATCTTAAACGATAAATTGAAATACAAAGTTTTAATATTTTTTGTTATTGGAATTTGCTTGTACCTGGTCGATACAGCAATGAGTGCTGATGAAGATAAAAATATATTTGTTTCAGATCAAGAAATCCTTAGTTTAATTAGTGCATGGAAATCACAGGTTGGCAGAGACCCAACTGATGATGAGCTAGTAAGAATAATTAATAATTTAATTGATGAGGAAATTCTCTATAGAGAAGCACTTCTTTTAGGATTAGATCAAGAAGATACGATTATCAAGAGGAGGCTTGCTCAAAAGATTTCATTCTTAAAAGAAGAATCTATTCCTGAGATTCCAACTACTGAAGAGCTAAAAAAGTATTATGAAAATAATAAAGAAAAGTATTATATCGAACCTTCTTTTACATTCACTCATTATTATTTTTCAGAAAACAATAATTCAGTTGAAAGGTCTCAACAAGCCATAAAAGCACTTCAAGATAATTACAAAGTTAAATCAGATCCATTTTATTTGGGTAAAACTTTTGCAAACGAGCCGTTGAGAAATATAAATACTAATTTTGGCAAAACTTTTAGTAAAGAATTAATAGAAGCAGATCTCAATCAATGGAATGGTCCGTTTGAATCTACTTACGGACATCATATTGTTTATATAAACTCTGTTAACCCAGGATATATTCCTGAAATAGAAGAGGTATTAAGACAGGTAGAGGTTGATTTTTTACAAATAAAAAGAGAGCAAGCAGTAAAAGAGTTTTTAAATAATATCAGATCGGAATACACAATTTTTATAAACCCAGATCTTAAATTTTAATGAAAAAATTATTATCTTTTTTTCTATTAATCGGTTCCTTTAATCTTTTCTCTCATGAATTTAATCCGGCTCATTTAATTATCAATCAGTCTGATAATAATCAAATTTCTTATGATGCTACATGGATGTATCCCGTTAAAAATATAGGAAAAAGAGCTGATGTTATCTTTCCGGATATATGCACTCCAACAGGTTCAGATCCATTTGTTCAAGGAAAGTATATTATTGAGAAAATTTCTCTTGACTGTAATGAATCTATTAAAGGAAGGTTTATAGAAATTGTTAATCTAAGTGTTCTAACCGATGCATTAGTAACTATAAATTTTCAAGGTGATACCTTTGAGGGGCTGGTTAATGTTCAAAGAAATAAAATAAAAATTCCATTAGTTGAACAATATTATCCAACAGCATATTTATATCTTGGTGTTGGTCATTTATTTGACGGGCTTGATCATATTTTATTTATATTTGGTTTACTATTTTGTATTAGCGGTCTAGTAAATATTATAAAGACTATAACTGCATTTACAGTTGCTCATAGCATTACTTTAGGTCTTTCTGTCTATGACCTTATTTATCTGCCTCAAGGCACAGTAGAAGCTCTTATTGCGTTGACGATAGTTTATTTAGCCTTAGAAATTAATGATAGTGATAAACAACTTAAAACACCTTGGTTAATGGCTTTTAGCTTTGGCTTACTTCACGGTCTAGGTTTCGCAGGTGCATTAAGTGATATAGGGATTGCCAATGATCAAATGCTGTTGTCATTGTTATTTTTTAATGTTGGTATTGAATTAGCACAAATAGCACTTATTCCAATTCCTTTAATATTGATTTATGTTGCTTCAAAGATTAATTTTCAGAATTATCTACAAATAACAGCAAGTTTATGTATTGGTGGCATGGGTTTTTATTGGTTTATAGACCGTGTAATTGGTATCATTCTTTAATAGATTCTGAATAGTTAACAAAATGCTTAATTTTTCAAACACAAATGTTCTTCTTTGCGTTACCGGAGGAATAGCCGCATATAAGTCTGCTGAAATTATTCGTTTATTTAAAAAAGATGGAGCAGATGTAAGAGTTGTGATGACAGAATCAGCAAAGGAATTTATAACTCCTTTAACCCTGCAAGCTGTTTCTGGAAATGAAATACATGATTCACTATTAGATGTAAAAGCTGAATCTGCAATGGGCCACATAGAATTAGCTAAATGGGCAGATATTATATTAATTGCACCATGCACAGCAGAATCTTTAGCAAAGATCACCCATGGTAGAGCAGACGACTTAATGGGATCTGTAATTTTAGCTTCAAATGCAACTTCATATATAGCACCTGCTATGAATACAACTATGTGGCTTGATAAAAGCACCCAAGAAAATTTTCAAACACTTCTCTCTAGAGGTATGAATTTTATTGGTCCAGATGAGGGTGAGCAAGCTTGTGGTGATGTTGGGCCAGGAAGACTTGTTGAGCCTGAAAAAATAGTTGAGTTAATTAAGTCTGATTTACACAAAGGCCCTTTATCTGGAAAAACTATAACTATTACAGCTGGCCCAACAAGAGAACAAATAGATCCAGTGAGGTATATATCAAATAATAGCTCAGGAAAAATGGGTTACGCCCTTGCAGAAGCAGCAAAACTTCAAGGTGCAAATGTAAATCTTGTCAGCGGTCCTGTATCGTTAACAGCTAACAAAGGAATAAATCTTTTTAAAATCAATTCTGCTGCTGAAATGCTTAATAAAGTTATTGAATGCATGGAATCATCTGATATTTTTATATCTTGCGCAGCTGTTGCTGATTTTAAGCCAGCTAATTATTCAGATACAAAAATTAAGAAAGAAGATTCAGAAAGCCTTGAAATTAATTTAGAAAAAAATCATGACATTTTGTCTGAGGTGTCTAAACGTCATAACTCAGCTTATATTGTTGGATTTGCTGCGGAAACTGCAAATGTAAATGATAATGCAAATAAGAAATTAAATTCAAAAAACCTTAATATGATTATTTCTAATGATGTATCAGATAAAACTATAGGCTTTGATTCAGATGATAATGAAGTCCATGTTATTACAGAAAATGAAACTATTTTTCTAAAAAAAGATAAAAAAATTAAAATTGCTCGTGAAATATTAAATATAATCGCTCTAAATATTAAATCTTAACTATGTCAGCTCAATCGGATAAAAAACAAACTACGTTATCTTCATTAAAAAAAATGAAAGAGGTGGGAGAAAAATTCACCTGTTTAACATCTTATGAATCGACATTGACTTCAAAAATATGCGATGCAGGGATAGATGTCGTCCTTGTTGGTGATAGTCTTGGTATGGTAATTCAGGGCCATGACAGTACATTACCTGTAACAATGGATCAGCTAATTTATCACTTAGAGTGTGTGGTTAAAGGTAATAAAGGAGCTCATATAATGGCTGATATGCCATTTATGAGTTATGCAACTGATGATATGGGTCTTGAGAATGCGAAAAGGCTCATGCAAGCAGGTGCAAATTCAATAAAAATTGAGGGTGGAGAGTGGATTGCTAAAATGGCATCTATGTTAGCGGATAGAGGAATACCTGTATGTGCTCACATGGGGCTTACACCACAGGCTATAAATAGAATAGGTGGTAACTTTGTTCAAGGAAGAGATCCAGAAAAACATGAATTAATTATTAATGAAGCTAAATCTCTTGAAGAAGCTGGAGCTTCTTTATTGCTTCTTGAATGTGTGCCAGACGGATTGACTAAATTAATTATGAACGAGATATCAATTCCTGTAATTGGTATTGGTGCTGGATCAGCAACTGATGGTCAAGTAATGGTAGTTCATGATTTACTTGGTATTTCATGTTTAGACAAATTGCCAAAATTTGTAAAAAACTTTATGGATGAATCTAGTTCAATTCAAGAAGCTCTGGCTAATTATGTTAAAGAGGTTAAATCTGGGAATTTCCCTGCAGAAGAACATACTTTTTATTAAGATATCTTGAAAATTATCTCCGCATATCAAGAATTTAAAGAATTTAGAAATACTATTGAATCAGTTTCTTTTGTGCCAACAATGGGGAATTTACATAAAGGGCACATGGCACTAATTGACAAAGCGAAGTCTTATGATTCTCATGTAACTGCTTCAATATTTATAAATCCACTTCAGTTTAATGATGATAGCGATTTTAATAATTATCCTAAATCTTTGGATGAAGATATTGCTCTTTTATCTAAACATGGTTGTGATTCTGTATTTATTCCAGACTCTTCAATACTTGAGAATATTAAAGAAATTAAAGCACCTGATACAGCGGCATATCTTTGTGGAATGAATAGACCGGGTCACTTTGACGGTGTTTTGACTATTGTTAATAAATTATTTGAAATAACTAAACCCACTAGATCATTTTTTGGTAAGAAAGATTTTCAACAATTAACTCTAATAAAGAACTTTGTTAGTGAAAACAATCTACCTATAGAAATTATAAGTGTTGATACTGTTAGAGAGCCAAATGGATTAGCAATGTCATCTAGAAACAATAGACTATCTGAGCCTGATAGAGAGAAGGCCTCTGAGCTTTATAAAACTCTTTCTTTAATCAGAGATAATTCAAATAACCTATCTAATAAAATCATTAAGAGTCATAAGGATGAGTTAATGCGACAAGGATTTGATGTTGATTATTTATCAGTTTGCAACCCGATAAGTTTAAAAGATCTCGAAGACTTTAACTCGAAGCCAATTTTGGTTGCTGTTGCTGCATCTATTAGTGGAATTAGGCTCATCGATAATATATTAATTGACTAGCTATATCCTTTAAATATCCTAAATAATTACTTATACTTCGCATCGTTATGTTAAAAACATTACTTAAATCAAAGCTTCATCGCATCAACGTCACTCAAGTTGAGCTTGACTATGAAGGTTCTTGTGCTGTCGATCAAGACTTTTTAGATGCTGCAGGAATGCAGGAATACGAACGAGTGGACGTTTATAATGTTACTAATGGTGAAAGATTTTCAACTTATTTAATATTAGCAGAACCTGGATCAAAAACTTTATCAGTAAATGGTGCAGCAGCACATAAAGTATCTTTAAATGATATTGTCATAATTTGTACGTATGGAGAATTTGATGAAGCTGAATCTGCTAAACACAAACCAACTCTTGTTTATTTCGATAAAGAAAATAATATAACAGGAATTAAAAATTCTATTCCACAACAAAAATTACATTCAGTATAAATCTTAGTATTGGCGCGCCCGGAGAGATTCGAACTCCCGACCCCTTGGTTCGTAGCCAAGTACTCTATCCAGCTGAGCTACGGGCGCTTATTTTATAGTTTGCGAGCTTCATCAGGAAGCATGACTGGTATTCCATCTTTAACAGGATAGGCTAGTCCAGCTTCTTTAGAAACTAGTTCATTAGCCTCTTTGTCATACTCAAGAGGTTTTTTTGAAACTGGACAAACAAGTATATCCAGTAATTTTTGATCTAACATGGTCATAATTCTGAAGTATACATTAGGATTTATTTAGAATATATATGCTATTGTAATCGGTTAAAAATATACTTAATTAATTATGAATCAATTATATATAAGAGCTTTAGAGGAGTTTCCCCTAATTAATATAGGTGATAACTTGAGTTCAATTATTTTAGATTCAATCAAGGATAATGAAATCAATATAGACGATGGAGATGTAATACTGCTTGCACAAAAAATTGTCTCAAAATCAGAAAATAGATTTAAAAATTTATCAGAAATCAATCCTTCAGAAAAAGCTAAAAAATTAGGAAAGAGCCTAGGTAGAGATCCGTCATTTATCCAACTCATCCTGGATGAATCTAATGAGATTTTAAGTACTGAAAAAAATGTAATCATCGTTGAACACAAACTTGGATACATAAATATTAATGCGGGCATTGATAGATCTAATATTTCAAAAAATACAGATCTTGTGCTTTTGCTGCCAGAGAATCCAAAAAAAAGTGCAAATGATATTCAAACTCAAATAAGTTCAGAGTTAGGTAAAGATGTTAGTGTAATAATCACTGATTCGATGACTAGGCCATATAGATCTGGAGTAACTAATTTTGCAATTGCTAGTTCTAATATTCAGAGCCTTATTGATTTAAAAGGTGAAGAGGATATTTTTGGAAATAAATTACATGCTACAGAAATTGCTATTGCTGATGAGTTAGCAGCTGCTGCAGGATTATTAATGGGTCAAGGTAATGATATGAAGCCTGTGGTAATAATTAAAGGCTTTGATAGATCAAATTATTCTGTTAATAATGCCTACGATTTAATAGTCAATAAAGACGAGGACTTGTATCGGTTCTAATCCATTTAATAATCTATAATTAGCATATGAAATTTAGCTTAAATTTAAATAAAATTGCTTTATTAAGAAATGCTAGAGGAGAAAATAATCCTTCTTTAGAGGATTATGCTAATCAAGCAATTGATCTTGGTGTTGATGGTCTCACTTTACATCCAAGACCGGATCACAGACATGCAACAAGCGAAGATGTGATTTCATTGAGTAAAATTTGTAGAGAAAGAGATGTAGAGTTTAATATTGAAGGTAATCCATTTTCTGAGCCTGCAGATCCCTTTCAGGGCTACGTAAATTTAGTAAATACATGTCAGCCAGACCAAGCAACCCTTGTTCCAGATCTACCAAATCAGATAACTTCAGATCATGGTTGGGAGAGTGGTGATCATGATGATGATTTAATTACTGTAATAAGCAATTTGAATAATCTTTGTAAAAATACATCAATCAGTTTGTTTGTAGATAATTTAAAAAACAATAATACAAATTTAGACGCTATAGATTATGCACTTAAGGTTGGCGCCAATACTATTGAAATACATACTGGTGAATTTTCAAAGTTAATTGATTTAAATAATTTAGCTATTAACACTAAATTAGAAGAATTAATTTATACCGCAAAAGATAAAAATTTAATGGTTAATGCTGGACATGATTTGAATTTAATTAATTTACCTCATTTAGTAAAAATAGGTGGTGTAAATGAGGTATCTATTGGTCATGCAATTGTAGTTGATGCCTTGAATTATGGCTTTGAAGACACTATAAAGAGGTATATAGAGGTTATTAAGGGATAAAAATGACAATAGAAGCAAAACTAAAACAGCAAATTAAAGAGAATGATATTTTAATTTATATGAAGGGTACTCCTTATGAACCTCAATGCGGTTTTTCTGCTCGTACAGTTCAAGCATTAATAGAATGTGATGCACAATTTTCGTATGTGGATGTGATTGAAAATAATGACGTTAGAGTTGCGTTACCATCTGTTACAGATTGGCCAACTTTTCCTCAGGTATTTATAAAAGGTGAATTAATAGGTGGCGCTGATATAGTAGCTCAAATGCATGCCTCTGGTGACTTGCTAAAAGCTATTCAAGAAGCAACCAGTTAACTATATTTATTTATTATTTTACAAAATACTTTAGCAGTAACATCTGAATCGTATGCTGCTGAATGAGCTTCCTTTGAATCATAATTTATATCTAATAATTCACATATTCTAGCCAATACAGTTTGGTTGGTCGCAAGAGCTCCAAGAGTTACGGTATCTAAAACTGAAAATGGGTGAAAGGGTGATTTCTTGATACCATTTCGTTCAATTGCAGCATTTAAAAATGAACTGTCGAAGTGAGCATTATGACCAACTAAAATTGCCCTTGAACATTCATATTTATTTTTTCTTTGATTAATTATTTTAAATAGTTCTTTTAAGGCAACCTCTTCTTCTACAGCATTTCTTAATGGATGATCTAATTTAATTTTAGTAAATTCAAGAGATTCATCTTCAACTATTAGTCCTTGATAGGGTTGTATGTGATATCTATGAGTCTCGCCCACAATCAATTGTTCGTCTTCCTCTTCAATAAGAGTAATAGCAATTTCAAGAATGGCATTTTTAACAGGGTCAAATCCGCCAGTTTCAAGATCAACAACAACCGGTAAATATTTTCTAAATCTATCTTTAAGCATCAGTCAAACTTGTTTTTAATAAGATCATTTACAACATCATCAGATAATTCATGAATACTCTTTAAATCTTTTTGCGCTATGTGAATTTGCATATTTTTAAGATTCTTTGATTTATCTATATTTCTATTAGATATTTGAGTATTTATAGTCTTGCTAATATTAAAATTTTCATCTGAAAAATTTTTTAGCTTAGATCTTTTTTTATCGCTACTAAGAGATTCTTTAAGATCAAAAAAGTATTGAGAAGCATTCCTCGCTTTGTTGATTGATTTGGTCGAAGTAGAGACTATCTCTATACAATCTACTGGACAAGGCTCAATACAAAGCTCACATCCTGTACAAATATCATCTATTACAGAGTGCATCATGTTTGCAGAACCCACAATTGCATCAACAGGGCATGCATCAATACATTTCTTACAACCAATACATTCTTCTTCAATAATAGAAACTTTTTGCTCCTTAATTGTTGGACCGTACTCAATATCAACTTTTTTAATATTCTTTTTTAAAATAGTATTGAGATTTTTAAGTGTTTTATCACCACCTGGTACACATCTATTATGAGGATCACCATTTACAATGGCTTGAGCATATTGTTTACAACCCGGTGTATCACATCTACCACATTGTATTTGAGGTAACTCTTTGTGTATTAAGTTAATTAATTCCAATTTACTTACTTTTTGACGCCAAGTTTCTCTTGAAGTTTTGAATTTGAAGTTGTATATCCAAAGGGTACCCGCTCACCAGGGTATAACCTTTTGTATGCCTCTTGAACTGCCAGTGTTGTCTCATGAAAACCAGATAAGATTAAATCTAGTTTTCCTGGATAATCGTTAATATCACCTACTGCAAATATACCTTCCACCGATGTTTGAAAATTTTCAGTATTTACAGATATTTTTTTACCATTTAGATCTATATTC
Organism: uncultured SAR86 cluster bacterium; assembly: GCA_902591565.1. Classification (GTDB taxonomy): domain Bacteria; phylum Pseudomonadota; class Gammaproteobacteria; order Magnimaribacterales; family D2472; genus SCGC-AAA076-P13. Next base: position 81,044 of record CACJBC010000002.1, read on the forward strand.
CATTCAAGGATAGGACCTAACTTTTTATTTAAACCAAATAGAAACAAAAGTTCATCAGCTTCATAATGTTCTATTTCATTTGTATCGAAGTTCTTCAATGATACTCCTGTTACTTTATCTGAACCTTCAATACCATCAATCAAATATGGTGTAAGAAGATTTACCTTCCCAGCGGTAACCAGTTCACGCATTTGCTCCTCTGTATGCTGAGCTCCCCTAAAGGCATCTCTTCTGTGAACTAGTGATAAAGATTTTGCTTTCTCAGCCAATTCAACACACCAGTCAAGAGCTGAATCACCGCCGCCAAATATAAAGACATCTTTATTTTCATACGTTGATTTTGAGCGCACAGCATAGGTAACACCCTTATTAATAAATTTATCAGGATCTTCTATATTGGGCGGTCTTCTTGGTTCAAAAGATCCAGCACCAGCTGCTATAAAAATATTTTTTGTAGTTAGTTTAGTGCCCTCATTAGTGGTAACAGACCAGTATTTATCATCTTTATGATCAATCTCAGTTATTTCTTCAACTCTTTCATTAAGTATTAGCTCATAATTAAATGGCTTGATTTGTTCTAACAAAGCATCAACATGCTCTTGGGCTGTTTGAAAGGGCACGCCAGGAATGTCATAGATTGGTTTTTCTGGATAAAGCTCAGCGCATTGACCGCCTGGTTTATCGAGATTATCTATAAGGACACAGTTTAAACCAAGAAGTCCTGCCTCAAAAACTGTAAAAAGCCCAACAGGACCGGCGCCAACTACAACTATGTCAATTTCTTTAACCATTACTTAACCCTTAAACCAGGAACAGCTCCAGAATCTGGAGAAATTAAATATATGCCTTTATTATCACTTGAAGCTAAAACCATTCCTTCAGATAAACCAAACTTCATTTGTCTTGGTGCTAGATTACTTACTAATACGACCATTTTATCTATTAATTCATCGGGGTTGTATGCTGTTTTTATTCCAGCAAAAACATTTCTTTCACCTATCTCGCCAACATCAAGTTTAAGTTGAAGAAGTTTTTCTGCTCCCTCAACAAGAGATGCATTAATAATTCTTGCAACTCGCAAATCAATTTCTGCAAATTGATCGATATTAATATAGTTATTTTCTTCGGTCATATTTTTTTCCTCAGGAATAATAATAGGGTCTAATCTTTTTAATAGTGGTTTATATTTATTAATATCTTTCTCAAGTTTTTTTTCAACATCATTAAAGGATTGATTAGTTTGATTTAGAAATTTAAAGGCCTCTTGAGTTATTTTTGGAATAATTGGGCTTAAATAAATAGTTAAGATATTAAATGCATTAAGAGCTGTTGTAGCTATATAAGCAGCCTCATCTTTATCTTTTTTCCACGGCGTATTGTCGTTGATATATTTATTGGTAATATCAGCCAAATCCATAATAAGTCTTACAGCTTTAGAGAAATTTCTACTTTCAAAGTGTTCTATTATCACGTCATGTTGACTTGAGATTTTTTGAATTAAATTAAGATCATATCTTTCTGATAGCTTATTATCATTTTTAGCTATAAAGGATGAGCATCTGCTAGCAATATTTAAATATTTACCAACAAGGTCTGAGTTTATTCTTTGAACATAATCCTCAAAATTAAGATCTATATCTTCAACCTTGTCATTCAATTTTGCTGCAAAATAATACCTTAAGGTTTCAGGGTCACAAATTTCTGCAAATTCTTTTGCCATAATTCCTGTACCTTTAGATTTTGACATCTTCTCACCATTAATAGTCAAGAATCCATGAACATAAATACCGTTTGGTATTTTAAAATTTGCTGCACTTAATAGGGCTGGCCAAAATAAGCCATGAAAGTAAGCAATGTCTTTACCTATAAAATGATAAATTTCATAATCAGAGTTCTCTGACCATAAAGTACTCATATCTAATTTATTTTTTGTAGCCCAGTTATCAATAGAGGCTATATATCCAATTGGAGCATCTAACCATACATAAAAATATTTATTCTCTTCACCTGGTATCTCAAAACCAAAATATGGAGCATCACGTGAAATATCCCATTGTTGAAGGTCATCATTTAACCATTCGTTTAATTTATTGGTTATAGGTTGTTGTAAGTCGCCATTTGCAAGAAATTCTTTTAAAGCGTCAATTTTTTTTGGTAGGTCAAAAAATAAATGTTCACTTTCTTTGTTGATTGGTTTAGTGTTTGAAATAACTGATATAGGGTCTTTTATTTCACTTATATCGTATGTTGCACCACATACACTACAGTTGTCACCATGTTGATCTTCAGCGCCACACTTTGGACATGTTCCTTTAATGAATCTATCAGATAAAAACATTGCTTCACTTTCATCAAATAATTGATTAATAGTATTTCTTGTAATAAAACCGTTATCTTTTGCTTTTGAATAGATAAGTTCTGAGTATTTCTTATTTTCTTTTGAGTGAGTTGAGTGATAATTCGTGAAATTAATATCATAAAGTTTGTAAGTTTCTTCATGATCTTTTTGAATATCTTTAATAAGCTTTTCTGGAGAAATACCCATTTCTTTTGCTTTAAGCATAACTGGAGTGCCATGGGTGTCATCAGCGCAGAAGAATAAACATTCATTACCAGAGTTATTTTGGAATCTTGACCAAATATCTGATTGAACAGCTTCAAGTATATGTCCAAGGTGCAGAGAGGCATTTGCGTATGGCAAAGCCTGAGTAATTATTATTTTTCTGCTTTTAGCTGTAGTTGAGCTCATATATAAGCTGTATTATATGTGAAAAAGCATCTCATATGACTATTAAGAAAATATTTGCTATAGCATCTGCAAAAGGAGGAGTGGGTAAAAGCTCAATAACTGCAGGTATAGCTATAGAAGCAGCAAAGAAATATAAAGTTGGCATATTAGATGCAGATATTTATGGTCCAAATCAACATTTATTATTCGAAATAGACAATAAAAAACCTCAAATCATAAAAAGAAATGAGAAGAAATTATTTAAACCTGTTGAGGCAAAGGGAGTTCTATTAAATTCAATGGGATTGATATTAGATGCTGAAAAAGCAGCACTTTGGAGAGGCCCAATGCTTAGTGGAGCTATTAAACAATTAATACATTCAACTGATTGGGGTGACCTAGATATACTTTTTGTTGATATGCCGCCTGGAACTGGAGATGCATACCTTACAATTGCCTCTGAGATTAAACCAGATTATTCAATATTAGTTACAACTCCAAACAAGTTGGCAATACATGATCTTTTAAAATCTATTGAGCTCTTCAATAAATTAGATATAGAGATTCTTGGTTATATTGTAAATAATATTTCTAATACTAGCTTTGAGGGTAATTTTAATTTAATTGATAAATTTAATCTAAAGAAGATAGCAACAATTGACTTTAATAATGATATTTATAATTTTAATCCAAATAAAACACATAATTTATTCATAGATATATCTAGCTCAATAGAATCACTTGTATAATTGTTTAATGAGAGGTCTCTTTTTATTTTCAGCATTATTTGTTTGTTCTTTATATGCTGCAGATATCAATGATCCATTTGAAGATATTAATAGGGGTATTTTTAATTTTAATGAGTCAGTTGATAAAAATTTCTTAAAACCTGTTGCAAAGGTTTATTCAAAAACTCCTAAACCAATAAAAAAAGGAGTAACAAATTTTTTTAATAACCTTGAAGAGGTTGAGACATCAATCAATCAAGTTTTACAAGGAAAGCCTAAACGAGCAATTAATGATATTTCTAGATTTATAATAAACTCTACAGTTGGTATTGGTGGGTTTATTGATGTTGCATCTAAACTTGGAATGCCAAGTCATGATGAAGATTTTGCACAAACTTTAGCTTTATGGGGTACACCCTCTGGACCATACATAATGTTGCCTGCTCTTGGGCCATCATCATTACGAGATTCATTAAGTAAACCATTTTCTTCTTTTTTATCAGTAACATTTCACATGACAGAAGATGATGTAAATCTTTCACTAAAAGCAATAGATGCGCTTGAAACTAGAGAACGTCTTCTTGAGGTTGAATCACTTATTTCAGGGGATAGATATAATTTTGTTAAAGACTCATATGTTCAGTTCATGGAATATGAAGTTAAAGACGGAGTTGGTGTTGAAGATGAGTTTTTAGATGATATGGATGATTTTTTAATAGATCAATAAATCTTCTAACTCCTTTCTATGTTTATTTAGTGATTCCTTTTTTATTACTTCTAAAATTTTAATTCTGAAAGTTTTTGCAAATTTATCACCTCGCGAAAGTCCAAAAAGATGTTTCATCATTCTTGATAAATCATGACCTTCTTGAAGTTTTTCTTCAACATAATCTAAATACTGATTAAGAATTGATTTTTTAGAATTCACATTAGATTCAATACCATATAACTCTGTATCAATATCTTTGATTAAAAAAGGGTTTTCATATGCCGCTCTTCCAATCATTACGCCGTCAACGTATTTGAGATGATCCTTACATTCATCTATAGTTTTAATGCCGCCGTTAATAGTAATGTTTAGATTAGGAAAATCTTTTTTTAATTGGTAAACATAATCATATTTAAGCGGGGGAATATGTCTATTTTGTCTTGGACTTAATCCTTTTAAAATACCGTTTCGTGCATGTATAATAAAGTGCTTAATCCCAGCATCTTGAACAATATTTACAAAATTATATAAGAATTCATAATCTTCATGATGATCAACACCAAGTCTACACTTTATAGTTACTGGGACCTTAACATTTGATTGCATTGCATTTGAACATTCTGCTACATGATCTGGCTCAAGCATTAGACAAGCACCAAATCTGCCTTTTTGCACTCTGTCAGAAGGGCAGCCAACATTTAAATTGATTTCATCGTAACCATAATCTTCAGCTATTTTTGCAGATTCAGCTAAGTCATCAATATCTGAACCTCCAAGTTGAACTGCAACAGGATGTTCTTCTTGATTAAACTCTAATTGATGAAAGCATTTACCATAAAGAATAGCTCCGGTTGTAACCATTTCAGTATATAAAAAAACTTTTTTAGAAATTAATCTCAGAAGATATCTGTCATGCATATCGGTGTATTGCATCATCGGAGCAATAGATGCCTTATGCATATTTGAATACGACATTCTTACAATAGATATACTATGGATAAGAATCCTACAATTGATAAAACAATTGTGTAAGGAAGAGCCATCATAACCATTCTTAAATATGACAAATTAATTAATGGTGCAAGCGAAGAAGTCAGCAAGAATAAAAATGCAGCCTGTCCATTTGGAGTTGCAATACTTGGAATATTTGTTCCTGTATTAATTGATACAGCTAATAGATCAAACTGTTCTCTGCTAATTACTGCGTTATCAAGAGCTGCTTTGACCTCATTAATGTAGATTGTAGCAACAAAAACATTATCACTTATTGCTGATAAAAAGCCGTTTGCAACAAAAAATAATGGAGGTTGAACATCTAAAGGTTGTGCTAAAACATAACTTATAACAGGTAAAAATAGTTGCTGATCATTTATAACACTTACTATTGCAAAGAAAACAGCAAGAAGTGCAGTAAATGGTAACGCTTCATGAAAAGCTTCACCAAGATGATGTTCCTCTGTTATACCCTTAAAAGCTGTTAATAAAATTATTACAGCAAGGCCAATCAGCCCAACAGCAGCAACATGAAATGCCAACGCAAATACTAAAAATATAGCAACACAGCTTTCAATAATCAGTTCTGCTTTATGTGTAAGAGTTGTATTTTGAGTTTCATATACATCAAAGTCATTAAATACATTTCTTACACTATTAGGTAATTGATTACCAAAACCAGCAATAGAAAATCTTTCTACTAAAAAGCAGGTTAAAAGACCAGCTATAAACACAGGCATAGTTACTGGCGCCATTCGAATAACAAATTCAATAAATTCCCATCCAGCAACTTTTGCAATTAATAAATTCTGAGGTTCACCGACAATTGTACATACTCCTCCCAGAGCTGTACCAACAGCTCCATGCATAACCAAGTCCCTCAAGAACGCTTTAAAAGATTCAAGATCTTCAGCACCAATATCTGATAATGATGAATCATCATTGTAGTTATGATCTTTATTGTTAAAATCCTTACCCGAAGAAACTGTATGATAGACCCTATAAAAGCCTATTGTTACACCAATAAGAACAGCGGTAACAGTTAATGCATCTAAGAATGCAGATAATATGGCTGCAGAAAAACAAAACATCAAAGATAAACTTATCTTAGATTTAACTTTTAATAACAGTTTGGTAAATATAGTTAGCATCAAGTTTTTCATAAAATAGATACCAGCGACCATAAAAATCAATAACAAAATTACTTCAAGATTATGCTCAATTTCATAATAAATACCTTTTGTTGTTGTAAGCCCTAGGACTATAGCCTCAATAGCAAGCAATCCTCCTGGTTGAAGGGGATAGCACTTGAGCGCTAATGCTAAGGTGAATATAAATTCAAGTAAAAGCATCCAACCAACAATAAAATTACCATTCATTCCAATTGAATTAAAAAGTACTAAGGCTATTGGATTAATTATTAAGAAAGCTACAATAGTCTGCTTGTACCAAATTGGTGAGTTGCCTAGAAAAAGTTTTTGTATTTCGCTAATCA
>CACJBC010000003.1 GCA_902591565.1 uncultured SAR86 cluster bacterium
AGCTTTGCAAGTAAAGAAGATGAACCAGGTAATCAGTTAGGAGGGTTGGATTTTAATCTTTTACTTTTAAATAATAAAAATCTCTCAGTTTATGGTCAAATTGCTGGAGAAGACGAATCTGGTTACTTGCCGTCTAAAACATTTTACCTAATGGGCGTTGGCATCTCATGGGATGTATCCATGCCAAAAAAACTTAGCTTGGAATTTACTGATACTGGTTCAAGAGCAATAAATACAACTTATAATCACGGAATTTACAAAGATGGTTATAGGTATTACAGAAATCCGATTGGATCAGCCTATGATGCTGACTCAAAGGCAGCAACCATTAGTTATAATCAAATGTTAAGGAATGATTCACATCTTCATATAAGAGCAACAAAAGGATCTTTAAATTATAACAAGAGCAACACTTTTTTTATTGATGGTTTGTCTGATGATTTCACTATTATTGAAATGAATTTTAATCAGAGACTTTCACAAAATTTATATTTAAAGTTAGGACTTCAATATTCTGATTTTCTCAATATTGTTTCTTATGATAATCTGAGTTCATATGCTTTACTGGAATACCAATGGTGATAAATAATTTAGCTAATTTCTTTACTTTAATTAGAGTTTTTTTAGCTCCAATAATTTTTATTTGTATCATAGAACCGTCGTTGCATATACCCGCATTGCTTTTATTTGTTTTTGCTTCCTTTACTGATTATTTAGATGGTTATTTTGCAAGAAAAACTAATAGTGTCTCTGTTATAGGAGAAGTAATTGACCCCATTGCAGATAAAATACTTATTGTTTTTATTTTTTTTGGCCTGGCTGTATATTTGCATAGTTATTTAATAGCATTTGCTGCATCAATGATTATTGCAAGAGAGATTTGGGTTGGCGCTTTAAGAGATTTGAATGCAAGAAACTTAAATAGCCAGGCAACAAAAGTTCTTTATATTGCAAAAATAAAGACTACTATTCAACTCTTTACTATAGGTGTCTACTTAATTGGCTTAGCTCTAAGCAACATGTTAATTCTTGTTATTGCTGATATTTTTATTATTATTTCAGTTCTTATAACTTTATATACAGGTTTTATTTATTCATATAACACTTTTCAAGCAAATGAACCTAATAAACAAAACCCAGGTTTATGAAGGTAGTAGTAGTTAGCGGGGGCTTTGATCCACTTCACTCAGGTCATATTGCATATTTTAAATCAGCTAAAAAATTAGGAGATAAATTAATAGTAGCTTTAAATAGCGATGACTGGTTGATTACAAAAAAAAAGAAATTCTTTTTGCCTTTTGAAGAAAGAAAAATAATTATAGAGAGTATAGGTTTAGTTGATGAAGTGATAGCGTTTGAAGATGATGATAAAGGAAGTTGTATTGATGCCTTATATAAAATAAAAGAAAAACATAAAAATGACCAAATAATATTTTGTAATGGTGGCGATCGAACAGATAAAAATATACCCGAAATGTCAGTCAATGGAATAAGTTTTGAATTTGGCATCGGCGGAGAAGAAAAAATAAACTCATCTTCATGGATCTTAAAAGAATGGAAACATGAAAAGGAATCAAGAAGATGGGGAGATTTTTTTAATATATTTGATACCAGTGAAGTCAAGGTAAAAGAGCTGGTAGTAAATCCTGGTAAAGGTATGAGCTTTCAAAAACACTCACAAAGAAATGAGATTTGGCTAGTTACAAGCGGCTCCTGCTTAATAAATTACAGCAATTCTGATCCAAAAAATAAAAGAGAAATTTCTCTAAATAAATTCGATTATTTTTTAGTAAAACAAAACGAATGGCATCAGATCATAAATCCTAATAAAGAGGAATGTAGGATTATTGAAATTCAATATGGAAAAGAAGTAGTTGAGAGCGATATTGAAAGACTATATTACTATGATTGATCTCACTACTATCTTTTAAGATTAAATGTACTAAAATACTGCCAAGGCTGGATGGCAGAGTGGTTATGCAGCGGCCTGCAAAGCCGTTTACGCCGGTTCGATTCCGGCTTCAGCCTCCATAATAAATGTTGTTACATTTTAAATAAAAAGTATAATTCAAATTTTGGTATCTATTAACTTGCCCGAGTGGTGGAATTGGTAGACACAAGGGACTTAAAATCCCTCGATAGAAATATCGTGCCGGTTCAAGTCCGGCCTCGGGTACCATCATTATTTTTTAAAAATGAATTCCTTTTTTCCTATAAAATCACCATGAAAAAAGCTTAATAAGCTATACTTACTTTTATTTTAATACATCAGTAAATTATCATATGGATCAATTTAACAATACAAATATTCCAGAAAATTTCAACGATGAAGTAAATATGAGAGAGATTTTTCAAATTTTAATAATGGCAAGATGGTTTATTTTAGCTTTAACTGCCTTTACTGGCCTAGCAACACTCGCATATAGTTTATATCTTCCAAATATCTATGAGTCTGAAGTTTTGTTAAGTCCAAATGAAAATAGTAATAAATCAAGTTTTATCGAAAATTATAGTAGTTTGGCTAATCTTGCAGGAGTCAATCTTCCCAAAGAAAGTATTGATAGCAATTCAATTAAAGCAATAAAGAAAATTGAATCACTTAGCTTTTTTGAAAGTAATATATTACCAAATATTTTTTTACCAAACTTAATGGCTTATAAATCATGGAACTCAAAAACTAATGAAAATAAATATAATAAAAATATTTATGATGCAACTTTAAAAAAATGGGTTCGCAAATATAAACATCCTCAAAAACTTATACCTAGTTCACAAGAGGCATTTGATATCTTTAATAAGCAACATTTACGAATAAGCGAAGATAACAGTGGGAATTTTATAACTATTAAAGTTAGACATAAATCAGCAATCATTGCTCAACTATGGGCTAGTTTATTAATCGAAGAAATAAATTCTTTTTATAGACAAAAAGATAAGAAAGAGGCTGAAAAAGCAGTAAATTATTTAAATTATCAGATATCTAAAACAAATCTCAATGAAACAAAAATTGTTTTGGCTGCATTATTGCAAAAAGAAATTCAAAAGTTAACCCTTATTGAAGCTAATTATTATTATGTTTATGAATATATAGATCCTCCAGTTGTAATGGAAAAAAAATCTGAACCTAATAGATTAGTAATATTTATAGTTGCTATTTTATTCGGCTTGACAGTAAGTATAGTCATTGTATTTGTTAGACATTATTCAAGAGAAAATTTTTAACTATATAAATATAATAATACACTCAAGTAAGTTGCTATATATGAGGAGATAGTTTGCCAAATATAAAGAAAATAACTGTTGTTGGTTCTGGATATGTTGGTATGACATTGGCAGTATTGCTTGCACAAAGTAATGAAGTCGTTATATATGATATTGATCCGACTCGCATAAAAACAATTAATGATAATAAATCTACCATTAGCGATAAAAAAATTGATGAGTTCATTAAACAAAAAAATTTAATACTGTCTGCTACTTTAGATAAAAATATTGCTTACAATGAATCTGCGTATGTGATTATTGCTGTACCAACAAACTATGACTCAAATAAAAATAAATTCGATACGAGCATAGTAGATAAAACAGTAGAAGATATTATTAAAATTAATAAAAATGCAAATATTGTTATTAAATCAACCTTACCAATTGGACACACTAAGTTTCTACAAAAAAAATATAAAACAGAATCTATATTTTTTTCACCTGAATTTTTAAGAGAGGGTAAGGCTTTAGAGGATAATCTATACCCATCCAGGATAATTATAGGTTCTAAGCTCAATGCTGGAAAAGTTTTTTCTAAGCTTTTAATAGATGCATCTATGATCGATGAAGATAATATTGAAACTCTTTTTGTTGATTCATGCGAAGCTGAAGCTATAAAATTATTTTCAAATACATACCTAGCAATGCGTGTTTCTTTTTTTAACGAATTAGATTCTTATGCTATGTCAAATAAAATGGATACAAAAAGTATAATTGATGGTGTTTGCTTAGATAATAGAATTGGTAAAAATTATAACAATCCATCATTTGGTTATGGTGGCTACTGTTTACCAAAAGATACAAAACAGTTATTAACAAATTATAAAGATGTACCACAAAACTTAATTGAGGCTATTATTTCATCAAACTCAACTCGCAAAACCTTCATAACTCAAGAGATTATAAAATTAAACCCAAAAGTAGTGGGTATATTTAAGTTAGCAATGAAGGCAGAAAGTAAAAATTTCAGAAATGCTGCCATTCTAGATATTATCAAAGAACTAAAAAAAAGTGACATTGAAATCATAATCTATGAATCTGAACATGATATAGAAAATTTCTATGACATACCTGTTACCAGAAATATTGATAAATTCAAGAAATTGTCAGATGTAATAGTCTTAAATAGAATGGATGAATGCTTAAATGATGTTCATGAAAAATGCTTTACAAGAGATGTTTATAATATAGATTAAAATTAATTTTAATTGTCATATGAGGAGTATGAGTGAGAATTTTACTGACTGGTGGTGCGGGTTATATAGGAAGTCATACTTTAGTTGAATTACTTGCAAACAAATATAAAGTTTGCGTAGTAGATAATTTAAGCAATAGCAATATTGAATTTATAAGTAGAGTCCAAAATATTACAAAAAAAGAATTTAAATTTAATTTAGTGGATATATGTGATCATAATGCTTTATCAAAAGTATTTGAGAGTTTTCGACCAGAGATTGTTATTCATTTCGCTGGTTCAAAATCAGTTAAAGAAAGTTTTGATAATCCACTAAAATATTACAAAAATAATGTTTTTGGCTCTATTAATTTGCTAAATGTGATGGATAAATATTCATGTTCTAAAATTATTTTTTCATCATCAGCTACTGTATATGGCAATCCAGAGTATTTGCCAATTGATGAAAATCATAAAGTTTCACCAAGCAATCCTTATGGACATTCAAAGCTAATGGTTGAAAAAATTATCAAAGATTGGTCTACAACTTATAATAATAAATCATGTATTCTTAGGTACTTTAATCCAATTGGAGCTCACGAATCTGGATTAATTGGTGAGCATTCGCATGATCATCCAAATAATTTATTACCGATTATAGAAAATGTTTTTATTGGTAAAGAAAATAATCTTAAAATTTATGGAAATAATTATAAAACTCCTGATGGTTCTGGAATTAGAGATTATATCCATGTTGTAGATTTAGCAAAATCTCATGTTGCAGGAATAAAATTTTTCGATGGCACCAAATCAAGTGATGTATTTAATATCGGTACAGGTAAAGGTAATTCAGTATTTGAAATAGTATCAATTTATGAAAAAGTAGCAAAAAAAAATATACCTTATGTTGTCGAGGGTCGTCGAAAAGGTGACATTTCTGAATCTGTTGCAGATCCAAGTAAAGCTAGAACTAAATTATCTTGGAAAGCAGAATTAACTATAGAAGATGCCATTAAACATTCGGTTAATTGGAAGTTAAAAAATCCAAATGGCTATAATAATTAAAAATAGCGTGAATTAAATTGAAGGCAATTATATTTGGAACAGGTTCAATTGCATGCAGGCATTCAAGAATTTTAAATGAATTAGGCTATGAAGTTATAGGTGTCTCGTCAAGGAAAATAACCTTAAATGATATATACCATTCACACAAATTTTCTAAAGTTTTAGATTCTAACAATTGGCAAAATGAATTATCAGATATCTATGTTATTGCGTCATCAACAAGTCTTCACACAAAAATTTCAAAGGAATTAATTGAAGCTGAAATAAATTTAAATAGAATTTTCTGTGAGAAACCTGGCCCAATAGAATTTTTAGGAATTAATATTTTATATAACTTAGAGTACTTAGCTATTCTGAATGATATTGATCTTGGACCTCCCATAAAAATTCTTCATTGCGCTGATGCTCGGTCATGGCCTTCTAATATTAATTGGAAGGATAGATATGTATTTAATAATAATCTTGGTGGAGGCGTTTTTTTAACACATAGCCATGAATTAGTTCATTGTTTTAATGATCGCTCGCCACAAAATATTTCTTATAAAAGAAAAAAGTTCATAATTGATAAAAATGGTTATAAGCTTTGCACCTTTTTTAAAGGTAAATTGGATGATATTGAGCTAAAATTAGATCTTATATCAGAACAACCAATTAGATACTGGCAGCATCAAAATTATGTGTTACATTTTTATGGAAATATACCCAAAATTTTAAAAAGTGAAAAAGTTATTAAAATCACTAATGAAATGATAGAGAACTCATATCTTAATATGTGGAAATCCATTTTAGATAGTACTAATGTTAAATTAAAAAAAGATTTTACTTGGATTCATAAAAGTGTACGCTGAAATCACAATAATCATACCTTGTTTTAACCGACAAGATTTTCTTCCTAGGCTTTTTCGTTCTCTAAACGATCAAGTAATGGATAAAAATAATTTTAAAGTCATAGTTGTTGATGATGGGTCAAAACAACCAATATCTATAAATCATAATGAATATGAATTTAAAATTACTCTATTAAGGCATAAAAAAAATCTTGGTTTACCTGCAGCATTAAATACTGCTTTGAAAGAGGTTAATACAAGGTTTTTTGTGAGAATTGATTCCGATGATTATGTTCATAAACTATTTTTAACAGTTCTAAGATTAAAATTCGAACTTGATTCAAATGCTATGGCGGCATCTGTAGACTATATAAAGGTTAATCAAACTGAGCAATTAATTGGTATCTTCTCCTCTGAAACTAATCCAATTGGTTGTGGAATAATGTTTAAAACAGAGATTATTAAGATCGTTGGCAATTATGATGAAAAAATGCTTCTTGCTGAAGAGATCGAGTTTAGAAATAGAGTACAGAAATTATACAAAATACATAATATTGCACTTCCTCTTTATAGATATGTGCAACATGATGAAAATATAACAAACGATATAGAAAAATATAATTATTTTAAAAAAAAGCTAAATGAATAAAAAATTATTAATATTTGGAGCTAATGGAAGAATAGGGCAGGAAATTGTTTCTGAGCTTAATAAACAATATCAAATAACTTCAGTTGATGTTCAAAAAAATTCTGAAATTGAATGTCACTCATACCATGAAATTAAATCCTTAAATGACCTTAAGGAAATCTATAAAGATAATCTTTACTATGCAGTTATTCACTGTCAGCAAATCAAGCCTGAGGGCTTTACAAAGACAAATTTTTTAAATTTAGAAATAAAAGAATATGACAAAATAATGGAAGTGAATTTGAAGCTATCATTCTTATCTTGTCAACATTACTTAAAAACAATAAAAGATTTTGATAAAAATATTCAAGGAAGAATTATTAATTTTGTCTCAACATATTCTATGATTGCTAGCAATCCAACACTATATGATGGAACTGAGATGGGAAATCCAGTTCATTACACTATATCTAAAGCAGGTCTACTAGGCCTGACTAAGTATATTGCAGCAAATTATAGAGAATATAGTGTTTTAGCTAACTCAATAGCTCCTCACGGCATTGAGAACAATCAAGGAGAGATTTTTATAAACAATTATAAAAAAAGAAATCCTCTTGGAAGATTATCCGTGCCATCAGAAGTCATTCCCGCAGTTAAGTTTTTATTGGATGAAAACAATAGTTATGTTAATGGTGCAAATATTGCAGTTGATGGAGGCTGGACTGCATGCTAGCTTGCGATTTTGTAATACAATCAAGATTGACTAGTACCCGTCTACCCTATAAAGCTGCTCTTGAAATGCCTGAAGGATTCTCAAGTATTAAAGCATCGATTTTAAGATGTGAAAGAATAATATCCGAGTTGAATTTAAACAGCAAAATTTATCTAGCATGTCCTATTGATGAGGTGCATATATATAAAAAACTATGTTTTGGAACAAGTGCAATAATTTATGGGGGAGATTATAGTAATGTTGCTCTCAGATTTCTAAATTTATCGAATCATTATAATCTTGATTATATTATTCGCGTTACAGGAGATAATCCCTATATATGTATAGATGTTGTAGAGTTTTTAGTCTCTATAGCAAAAGAGCAATCAGTCTGCATATCATTATTTCATCAAAAGAAATTACCAAATGGGACAGTCATTTCATTCCTTTCAAAAAAATACTTAGAGTCTATTGTAAATAGCTCTTGCAAAAAATCTCACGAACATTTGATTATATCAAATGATAAACATATAAATTCACTTATTGAAAAACCTGATATACCTAGAGATTTAATTTGGCCAACTGGTAGATTTTGTTTGGATGATAATGACGATTATATGTTTTTCTATAAAAATCCTGAAATTATGACTTATCTTAAAGTAAAAGAAATGAAAACAAAATTAAGCACAAGAACAAATGTCAAGTTGTACTAAAAATAATTCTTATCAGTGTCCTTTTTGTCTTAGTAAAAACACTATATCAATAAAATTCGATAGTCATATAGAAGAAATTCCATCTGGTCTTTCTAGATCAAATAAAGCTAGTTTTAATGGTTTTAAATGCATTACTTGTAAAAGTATAACTTCATCAAAATTATTTGATAAAGATTTATACAAAGAAGGTTTTTATTCAAAAACTCAAAACTATGATCGAGTCAATCCCTCATACGACTATACTGGACCTCTCCTAAAAAAAATAATTAGTGCCTCCAAAAATGGCAAAGTTCTAGATTTTGGAGCGGGACAAGGTGCAACAGCAATTCACATTAAAAATCTTGGAGCGGATGTAGATGTTTTAGAGCCAGATGAGGGCTATAGAAAACATCTAGCTCTTAATTTTAATAACGTGATGTCAGATATTGAAGAAATAAAAGAAAAGTATAATTGTATTTTTGCAATTGGTGTTCTTGAGCATTTATCTGATATTCCTGATGTTATATCATCATTATATGAAAAATTAAGAAAAGATGGAGTGCTAATTATGCAATATCCTAATCCGACTGGTTTTTCTGCAAAATATAATTTTAAAAATTGGGATATGTTGTATGAAAGTGGACATAATTTCATTCCTTCTTTGATAGGTTTGCGACATATGTTGGAACGTCAAGGCATATCGATAGATAGCAGTTATACGTCATCAATCATTTCAAGAGGAAGAGTGCCTTTTTTTGCTGCAAGAGTTACTAGGTTTGAAAAAGTATTAAAAAATATAGTTGATAGAAATAGAGTTATAAAGTTTTTGTATAATTTAGCATGGAAATTTCAGGGTATACTAGGATTAGGCGAAACATTGGTAGTTGTTATAAAAAAGAACTAATTTAAAAATAGGAAATTAAAATGAAATTGCCAAATCCATATGTCATTGCAGAAATTGGAGTAAATCATGAGGGTAACATTGATTTAGCGAAGTCAATGATTGCTGAAATAGCTAAAGCTGGTGGTCATGCTGCAAAGTTTCAAACATATAAAGCTAATCTTATAGCTGCTAAAGATAGTCCGGCATATTGGGACCAAACCAAAGAATCAACAAATTCCCAATATGAATTATTTCAAAAATTTGATAATTTTACAAAAGAAGATTATGAGATTCTTAGTGAAGAATGCAAAAAACATAAAATCGATTTTATGTCTACACCTTTTGATGTTGAATGTCTTGAATGGCTGATGCCATTGATGTCATCTGTTAAAATTGCTTCAGCAGATTTAACAAATAATATACTTATCGAAGCTGTATCTAAATATAAAAAGCCTATTATTTTATCTGCAGGAGCAGCTACAAATGAAGAAATCATAGGAGCTATTAAGCTAATTAAAGATAACGGTATTCAAGATATCACAATTCTTCACTGCATGTTGCTATATCCAACACCTCTTGAAAAGGGTTTTTTATCCAGAATAAATAGTTTAAAAGCTATATTAAGTAGTGAAGGTATTAAATTTGGATATTCTGATCACATACCACCTTCCGCTGCAAATAATGATCAAATAATTATTGCAAGGGCAATGGGTTGTACTGTAATTGAAAAACACTTTACATATGATAAATCTCTTCAAGGTAATGACCATTACCATGCAATGGATAAAACTGACTTGAAAGAGATTATGCATCGTCTGCATAACTGCGATCTTATGATTTCTAATCAATGCCAATTTAATGAACTTGGGATAAAAATACAGGAATCTGCAATTTTGAATGCTCGCAGAAGTTTATATTATAAAAATAACTTAAAGAAAGGAATGAGTCTTGATTTAAATAGCATAATAGCTAAAAGACCAGGCAAAGGTGTGTCGCCTAAAGACTATAAAGAATTTATTGGTAAAAAACTATCTCGAGATGTTAATCAAGAAGAAATGTTATCAATAGATGACTTTGATTGATGTCAAAACAATTAAAAGACCTTCATAAGCATATTCTTTATTATTACAATAATGAACTTTTGCATTATTGGGCAAAAACAGGCAATTACAATTCAATATATCGAGTCTTTTTTTATATTGACCAATTAATAATTTTTAGACCAATACTGTTATTTTTTGTATGTATTTATGCACCTTTTAGGCTGATTTATAAATGGCCTGGCTTAGTTATAACTTCATCAAATACTATTATTCTAAAAGATACAATTCAAAATTATGAAAATATTATTAAAAATGGTTCCAAATCTTCTTTCATAAAAGAAAATATAGGAGATCTGGAGAAGAATAATTCATCAAAGCTATCCCTATTCTTTATTTATAAAGTTATAAACTACACATTTATCGCAGTATTGCAATCCAGAAAATACTGGTTTAGTAGTTCAATTTATATTTTTAAAACTATATTGGAGTCCACATTATTTTTTAAAGCCTTTGAAGAATATTCAATACAAAAACAGTTATCATTTTCAATAACTTCATGTGACCATTCTCCAATAGGCGCAGCATTTATCTTTTCAACACAGAAAAAAAAGTTATTTAATATATACATACAACATGCTTTAATACCTTCAATATTTCCACCAACTGTTTCTGATTTATGCATCTTTTATGATAATAGAGCAGGAAAAATGTATAAAAAAATTAATAAATCTGAAAAATGCATGAAATATGGCATTAAGCCTAAAGAAAATTTTGAAATCCTTAAAAATAGTAACTTAGAGTACAATTCATCTAATTTTATAGATACAGATTTAGAAAAATATAAATCGATAGGTCTAGTTTTAAACTTAAGAACTTCCGCAGATCTAATCAAATCTTTTTTTAACTCTTATAGGTTGAATAATAATAAAACTATTAGTGTTACTGTATGCCCGCACCCTTTATCAAGTAGAAAGTTATTAAATGAACTTAAGAAGTTTGGTGATTTAAAAAATTTCCGTGATACAAATTGTGAAATTTATATTTGTGGAAATACATCTAGTATTATGGATATAGTTCTTTCTGGTAAAAAAGCTTTATATCATTCTGATTTAGATTATATTCCAGATGATTACTATGGTTTGGTAGAAGAAAAAGTAATAAAAAAGCTATAAAAAATATTTCATATATAATTAATCAAAAGGAATATAATTATTTTCAATGCTAAATTAGATTATTAAGAATCTTATGTCATATACCTATACCTTTGTAAGATTACTTGTAGTTTTAGCTAAACCTATCAGCATCATAGCTCTTCTGAATTTTACTAATATTGATAATGCAAATAAATTAGCCTTTTTTTATATGTCAGGCTCTATCTCAACAGTATTATTTAGCTTTTCAACATACAGAGCTCTTTTACCAAAAATGATTACCAATTCAAAGCTAAATATTTTTTATATTTATCTGCAAAATATACAGATAGCTTTCTTGCTATTATGTCTTTTGATTATTTCTTTGTTTGGTTATTACTGGAATATCCCTCTTTTTTCAGCAATATGTTTTATATGCGGGCTTGAGTTTGCTTGCCATGAAAAGCAAAGAAATTTTTTATACAAGGGCGATTTCAGTAGATTTGCGATAATTCTATTATTGTCCTATTGCCTTATTTTAACTTTATCTATTTTTTTTATTCTTGGAGAATATTCTTATTTCCTGCCGTCTTTTTTTATTTTCATATTATTTTTTTTAGTCTTGTTAAATGTAGGTTTCAAAAGCTATTACATAGCTTTTAAAAGAGTTAAGCTAATTGCAAGAATTGCCTTAAATGAAAAAAAGAATTGGCTTATATCTGGACTTTCAAGAATGTATATGTCTCTTGATAGATTAATATTTAGTGTAATTTCATTTGATAATCTTTGGTTGGTGTCAATATTATCTCAATATTTTATGATTCCTGTTTTAGTTTATGATTTATTTTACCTTGGACCAAATAAACATAAGATATTAAAAAATAGAAATAAATATATTAAAGAACCTTTGATAAAGAATTTATTTAGCGATATTCATTTAAACTCTTCCTTTTTTATTTACTCTTCTATATTTTTTGCACCTTTATTAATGGTATATTTTGGCCCAATTTTTAATGTAGAAATAAGCTTTTTTTACGCATACTTAATAATTTTTTTAGGATTCTTATATGGTATGAGTGAAAAGATTCATGAGATATTAATATGGTCTTCAATGGCTCCAAAGATAGCTTTCTTATATTTTATCAATATATTGTTTTTATTTTCATTATGTATGTTTATCGATGTTTATGATCCTGTAAAATCATGGATGATTGTTATATTATTAATCTGCTTTACAAAGTTTTTTGGACTTTACTTTATTAAAAGTCTGGCTAAATAAATATTTTAACTTTTTTGAAAAATATGAATAATTCTTCTACATATATTGTAAACTCAATTAAAGTTGACAAGTTTTTATCAGATATAGATAAAGACTTGATTAAATATTCAAAAAAAGAAATAGGATCAGGTGGAGATACAAGAATTTGGGGTATTGATAAAGAAAACGAGCTTATTAAAGAAATTACCTCATTTTTTATTAAAAACTCATCTCTGAAAAAAGAAGACACTAAAAATATTACAGCTATGTATAACATCATTCCTGCTGAAGAAGGTATAAATAGTGGAGATGGTTGGCATTTTGATAGCCCATTGTCGCAGAAAAAATGTTTTTGCTACCTTAGTGACGTATATGCGCCCCAACATGGAGCAATTAAATTTATAAGGTTTGCAAATATTTTAAATAAGTTGTTATATAGAATTTCAGTAGTATGTATTTATTTAGTATCAAAAAATAATAGAATACCCAAACTCTACCTCAAAATACTCAAATTAATAAATGGAAAGGAGCAATATATTTTTGGGTCAAAGGGCTTCACATTTATTGAGGATACTAGTTTTCCTCACAAAGGTGGTGAATTACTTGAAAAAGAGCGTCATGCAGTTACCCTATATTATTTTAAAAAAGATCCAACTTGGCTGTTAAGTAATAAAAAAAATATAGATTGATAATATGTGTGGTTATTTGTTTGCTTGGGATTTTTCAGGTAATAGGTTTGATTTAAAAGATGAAACCAAAGAGCTTGCTTATAAATTTCTTAAATATCGTGGACCTGATGAATTTAATATTAAAGAATATCATCAAGGTTTTGCTATTCATGCCCGATTAAAAATCAGAGGTGGGTCAGTGGGCGCACAACCAATTAATACAGATAAATCTGTATTTTTATATAATGGAGAACTTTATAATATTGAAGAGTCCTACCAATCTGATACTCAGTTTTTTTTCGATAATTTTAGAAATATAAAAAACCAAAAAATTGACTTAGATGGAATTTTTTCTGCTGTATATCTTGATAAAGATAAAAATCAAGTTTTTATGATTAGAGATGAATGGGGCACCAAACCACTTTTTTATTTAATAAATAACTCTATTATTTATGTATCATCTTCACTTAGACTATTATCAAAGTTAAAACCAATAACTCTTAACAAGGAAGCGATTAGTAATTATAGAACTCTTGGTTTTTTCCCAAATGATTCAACTCCATTTAATGAGATTAGGAAGGGAGTTAGTGGAGCTATTCATTCAATATTTTTTAAAAATAATGATATTATTTTTCAGACCAATCAACTCAAAAAGACAAACAAGAAATACCAAGGTATAAAATCTTTAGAGGATGCTGTTAATTCACAATTAGTTTCTGATGTGCCAGTTGGCTTATTATTGAGTGGCGGCGTAGATTCTTCAATACTTGCAAAGATCTTAGACAAAAATCGTAATATTAATTGTTTTAACGTTACTTCATCAAACTTTAAGAACCTCAATGAAAAAAATAATTTAAAAATTATTGATAAATCTATAAAAAATAATATTTTTTCAATAGAAATAAATATAGAAAATATTGAAGATACATTTAACAAAGCAATTGAAGCTATAGATATCCCTGTTGCTGATAGCTCAATAATTCTTAACTATGAAATTTATAAAAAAATGAATGAATATGATACACCGGTATGTTTAACGGGTGTCGGAGCAGATGAACTATTTGGTGGCTATACAAGATTTACAGCAATAAAATTTGCTAATTTAATTAGAAATTTTGGTTGGATTACTCCAAGATTTATACTCACCTTCATATCAAGATTTTTTTCTAATGCAAGAATAAAAAAATTCATATTAAATAGATGTCAAAATTATATTGATTTATTCAGCGATACTGACATTAATAACGAAAGTAAATATTTTGTGCCTATGCGCAAAGAAGATATATTAAATTTTGAAAGGCAGGAATATTTAATAAATGCTCTTCTAAGCTTTACAGATAATATTTCAATGGCCCACTCAATAGAAGCAAGGGTTCCATATTTATCAAAACATATTGCAAATTTAAATGTACTTAATAACAATTATTTTTCTGATAAAAAAAGCTATTTAAAAAGAGTTAGGAGAAAATTATATAAAACTTCTTTTGACGAGCAAAAAAAAGGTTTTGCTATTAAAAATAATGAACTTAATATTTTTGATGTTAATTCTAAAATAAATAATAGAAAAGATTTTGGTGAAATCGTTCTTAATAGATGGTTGGCCAATCTAGGTGTTAAAATTGATACTTAAAAAAAGTAGATTATTGGCAAGTTTTGCATTTTTTACACCCTATACTGTTCTTTTTTATCTAATTCTTGGTGTGACCTCTAATATTTTCCCATCGGAAAAACTTGTAAATTATAGTATTGGCTTTATTGATTTTTTTTTATTGTTTTTATTATTCATAGCTGTTGTTTTTTTAACGAGCATTTCTTTAAAAAGAAGTGATGCCAACAATATTTCATTAGTAGAGAATTTAAAATTAATAAAGATAAATATTTTTGATATTTTGATATTAATTATATTAATAGTACTTCATCTTAAACTTAATTTTTTAAGTGAAGAATCAATAAGGCATCTTGATGGTGGTATTAGCAGTATTGGAATGACTGCATACTTATATTATTTCATCAAACCAGCAAGCGGATTAATTCTTTTAAAATTTGTTTATGAACAGAAATTTTTCAGCCTAATGTTGGTATTCATATACTGCTTAAGTATGTTTTTTATGCCAAGCTCTGCGCTGGATATATATTTTATTTTTGCTCTTTTTTTAATATTGTGGGCAAAAAATTCACAAAGAGTAAACGTAAAATTAATTAGTTTATTGTCAATAATTTTTATTTTTGGGGTTATATATACTGGTTTTTCAATTAAATCTAACATAAATGATTTAGCACTTAGCGCAATAATATCTGAATTACAATACAGAGCTGGTATTTACCCAACGGCCTTATCATTTTACTTTAATAATTTTTATTTAGTAAAAGCTACACATTTAGTTGAAATATATGGCTTAGTTAATGAATATAGAATTATGGAGCTTATACAACTAGGAGGCGATAAGCCGGATATTGAAAGTTTAAATAGACTTAATTTTACTCTTACAAATTTATGGGACAGCTCAAATCTTCCTGGATCAAGCCCTGGCATATGGGCAAGTTTTTATATATCACCTTTACTATTTTTAATTTGTCTTCCTATATACTCATTAACTATTAAGTATGCTCATAAAATTTTGCTACATTCAGGAGTAAAAAATTGGTGGATTTTATTTATGTTCTTAACGCCTCTTTTTTTCTCAATACTAGTATCTCCATTTGATTTTATATTTATGATTGGTGGAGGATGGTTTTTTATACTTTACCTCATAATCCCAGGCCTTTCTTCATTTTTTAACAATCACCCTAAAAGGAAAAAAATCTATAATGCATAAGGTTTCTGTAATAATGCCATGTTATAACTCTGAAAAATATATAGCAGAATCTGTTGAATCCGTTTTAAATCAAACCCATCAAAGACTTGAGTTATTAATTTGTGATGATGGTTCTTCAGATAGATCTGTAGAAATAATAAAAGAATTTAAATCGAAGGATTCTAGAATAAAATTTTTTGTTAATAGTTATTCAAAAGGAGCTCCTGGAGCAAGAAATACGTGTATGGATCATGCAGTTGGTGATTTTGTATCATTCCTTGATTCTGATGATCTTTGGATGAAAGATAAATTAGAAAAACAATTGAAATTTATGCTGCTTGAGGGTATCGATTTTTCATATTCTTATAATAATGTTATTGATGAGACAGGAAAATATATCTGTATGCACAAGTCTCCAAATGAAGTTGATTCAAACAAATTGTGTTTTGCAAATTTTATTCCATGTTCTACTGTTATATATAATGCTAATAGGTTGGGGTATATTTATCAGCCTTATATAAAGAAAAGAAATGATTTTGCTTTATGGCTGAAAATCTTGAATATTAACTCTATATCAGCAAAATGTTATAGAGAGGTTACCAGTAGTTATAGATCTAATTCATATGGGCTTTCAAGCAATAGAATTGATGCCATGAAATACTTCTACAAATGTCTTATAGATTTCAATAATTGCACCAAATCAAGCGCATTGTTTTACACATGTAATTATCTTTATTTAATTCTTATTAAAAAAAGATTTCCTAATTTATATAACTGGCTAGTATTAAAATTTTTTTAGAATAAAATTTTAATTGTTGTTTTTGTTATAATTACTATTACTCTCAAAACAATAAATTAATGTCAAAAAAAATAAAAATTGTTGTTATCACTCAGAACGATATCTATGCTATTCCAAAAAATTTCAAGCTTTTATGTGATGAAAAGTGCATAGAAATTAAAGAGCTAATTTTAGTTGAGACTAAGAGCGCCTTACAAAATAAAAAATTTCTATTTGTTAGAGGTTTTGGTTTTTTTCAATCAATTAAGATGCTAATCATTACAATTATTTATTTTCTTAAAAGTTTCATAGCACATAATATTTTTTTTATAAATAGGCCCGAATGGCTAAATTTAAAAGGCTTATGTTCTTTACATTCCATTCCTTTAGCGAGACACACAAATATTAATAATACTGACTTGCTAATGCATTTATCAAAAATTAATCCAGATGTAATAGTTTCATTCTCTGCACCAACTGTATTTAAGTCAGATCTTCTAAATATACCAAAGTATGGCTGCATCAATCTTCATTGTTCTGCACTACCATCATATTCAGGCGTTTTACCTAGTTTTTGGACACTTTTTAAAAATGAAAATAGTGCAGGAGTCTCAGTACACATTATGGATTCTAAGATAGATAACGGACCAGTATTAAGCCAAAAACAAATTGATATTTCAAATTTAAACAGCATGTTCAAGGTAATCCAGAGTACAAAAATATCTGGAGGTTATTTGATGTTAAATGTTTTAAAATATATTAATGAAAAAGAAAAATTGCCAGAACCTATTGATGTTACAAATAATGCATTCAGTTACTATAGTTGGCCTACGATAGATGATTTTAGAACTTTTGTATCTAAAGGGAAAAAGCTTGTTTAAAGAAACTTTAAATTTTTTTTTTATATTATTTCATTTTTTTAAAAATATATAAAAATGATTCTTATCACTGGATCAAATGGGTTTGTGGGAAAAGAACTAGCAAGATATTTAAAATCTCATGGGTATAATTTAAAACAAAGCGCAAGAGATTCTTCTTACTTAAAAAAACAAGAAAAAGAATTTATACATGTGCCTACTTTAGATAGAAATACAGATTGGTCTGAAGCGCTAAAAGATTGTGATGTTGTTATTCACCTGGCTGCTATGGCACACAATTATAATGGCAAAAAAAGTGAAAAACTAAGTAAATATATTGAGCATAATGTTAATGCTACTGTTAATCTAGCAAATCAGGCAGGTAAGGCTGGTGTAAAACGTTTTATTTTTTTGAGTAGTACTGGAGTTATGGGGCGGCAAGTCACTGCTCAATCTTTCTACGGAATTAATGATTTGCCAAAGCCGCACGACTATTACACAAAATCTAAATTATTAGCTGAGCATGGACTCAATAATATATTTAACAAATATAAAATGAATATATTAATTTTAAGAGCACCTGTTGTATATGGTCTAAATGCACCCGGTTCAATAGGAATACTTACCAAAGCGATAAAGCTTGGAGTGCCTTTACCATTTGGTTTAATAGAAAATAGTAGAGATCTTATTTCAATTAATAATTTAGTAGATCTTTTCTTGTTCTGTATATCCAAAGAAATACCTAAAAATGAAACATTTATTATTAGCGATTATGAAACAATATCTACCAAAGACTTATGTTATATTTGTGGCAGCTATGTTGGAAAGCATCCAAAATTATTATCATTACCTTCAAAAGTACTTTTATTTATTTCTAAAATATTTGGCCAACAAAAAAAAGTTGAGACATTGGTAAAAGATTTTAGATTAGATTTAAATAAAACAATGAAAATGCTAGATTGGAAGCCAGTTTATAGTCCCTCAAGGCATATAAAAGAAATAAAAGATACTATCATATGATAAAGAGCTTTTTAATTTTTACCTATGTTATTGATCACCTTAACTATAATTACATGAATAAAAAATGACTAAACATAAAAAAGTAGCTTTGCTATCTATGGATGTTGAGGATTGGTATCATCTAGATTACATCAAAAAAAAACCATCACAACTTTCAATGTTAGATGGTTTTGATCATTTTATAAGTTTTGTAGATGAACATAATATACCTACCACACTTTTTATTTTGACTGATTTACTTCCAAAACTAAATTCTAAATTAAAAAATGCCATGAATAATGGTCATGAGTTAGCATTGCATGGCACTTCTCATAAGAGACCATTAAAAATGACATTAAGTGAATTTAAGAATGACTGTAGAAAGGCAATAAATGTTTTTAATGAAAATTTATCAAAAATCCCTTTAGGCTATCGCGCAGCTTGCTTTAGCTTAGATAGACAAAGGTTAGACATTTTAAAAAATAATTTTCATTTATCTTATGACTCAAGTCGAATGGATTTTGATTTACATCCATTGTATGGATCTCTAAATATGAATGGATTTAAAAGATTAACAAAATGTGTTTATGTTAAAGAAGAATTTTCAGAATTTGAGCTTCCATCAATAAAATTTTTTGGTGGGGCTTTACCTATTTCAGGTGGCGGCTATTTAAGAATTTTGCCTTGGTTCATAATGTCTTTTCTTATTAAAAGATATATAAGAAAGAATTCTTTTTTTTCTATTTATATTCATCCTTATGAGATGTCAGTTAAAAAACCTCCATCAATCAATGGCATTGGAATCTTAAATACTTTCAGATTTAAATATAATATCAATAAAGTACCAACAAAAATGAAAAAACTAGTCAGCTTACTTAAAAAAGAAGGCTTTGAATTTATGACACATAATCAAGCACAAAATTATTACCATTCAATAAATAAAAAATTATGAATATTTTAAATTTATTAGGAAGAAGTGAGCTTCTATTTAATTCTGATATAACAGAAAACAATGAGTATTTAAATTTAGAGGTATCAAAATCTAAATTCTTAGTAATTGGTGCAGCCGGAACTATAGGCCAGGCTGTTGTTAAAGAAATTTTTAAGAGAGACCCAAAAGTACTTCATGTAGTAGATATATCTGAAAATAATTTGGTTGAGCTTGTTAGAGATCTCAGAAGTACAATTGGTTATGGTAAGGGAGATTTTAAAACATTCGCAGTTGATTGTGGATCATTGGAATTTCAAGTTATGCTTCAAGAACAAGATAACTATGACTATGTTTTTAACCTCTCAGCTTTAAAGCATGTCAGAAGTGAAAAAGATCCTTATACTCTCATGAGAATGACTATTGTAAATATATTTAATAGTCTAGATATCTTAGAGTTAACAAAAAATATGGGTATAAAAAATTATTTTTGCGTATCAACAGATAAAGCTGCAAATCCTGTAAACATGATGGGAGCTAGCAAACGCATTATGGAGATGTTTTTGATGCATAAAAGCTTATCTCAAAATATTTCAATGGCAAGATTCGCAAATGTTGCATTTTCTGATGGTTCCTTGCTTCATGGATTTAATCAAAGAATGCAAAAAAGGCAACCTCTTTCAGCACCAAATGATGTAAAGCGTTATTTTGTAACCTCACAGGAATCAGGTGAATTATGTTTATTGTCTGGATTGCTTGGAAATAATAGAGATATTTTTTTTCCAAAATTAAGTCAAGAACTCCATTTAATTACATTTTCACAAATAGCGAAAAACTTTCTCAAAGAACATAATTTTGAACCATATGAATGTGAATCTGAAAATGAGGCAAGACAAAGAGCAGACGATTTAATCAGCAATCGCAAATGGCCATGTTATTTTTTTAAAAGCGATACTACGGGTGAAAAGGATTTTGAAGAATTCTTTACAGAAAATGAAGACATAAATATGAATAGATTTAAAAATGTGGGTGTTATCAAAAATAAATTAGATTTTAATAAGGACAAGTTAGATAATTTTATTGAGCAAATAAAATTAATGCGCTCAAAAAAATCATGGAATAAGAATGATATAGTTAACTTATATATGGATTTGTTGCCAGATTTCACACATAAAGAAACTGGCAAATATTTAGATCAAAAAATGTAGTAATGGAACGTCTTTTTGATATTTTTTTTTCAACCATTGCATTGTTAATACTTTCTCCGTTGTTTATACCAATAATTTTTATCTTAAAGCTAACTGGCGAGGGCGAAATATTTTTTTTACAAGAAAGAGTTGGTAGGGATGGAAAAGTCTTCAAACTCATAAAGTTTGCAACCATGCTTAAAGATAGTCCTAACATTGGAACTGGTACTATTACTATGAAAGAAGATCCTCGAGTGCTGCCGTTTGGAAAATTTTTAAGAAAAACAAAAATAAATGAGCTACCACAATTATTAAATATTTTAATTGGCGACATGAGTGTTATTGGACCTCGACCCATGACTTCACAAACATTTAATTCATACTCTTCTGATACCCAAAAAATTATCAATCAAGTCAGACCAGGTCTTTCGGGCATAGGCTCAATAGTTTTTAGAGGAGAAGAAGAAATTATGCAAGGCGATTCAGCCTCAATTGATTTTTATAACAATATTATTGCACCATATAAAGGTTCTTTAGAGGAATGGTTTGTTAAAAATAAAGGACTTAATATTTATTTTCTATCAATCTTTATTACGATATGTATTGTTTTATTTCCTAATACAAAATTAGTTTGGAAGATCTTTAGGGATTTACCAGAACCGCCAGATAATTTAAAACAAGCACTTAACTTTCCAGAATAGTTTTAAGGTATTACTTTATAGATATATCAAACTTAATTAAATAAAGTACAAATTTTTGTTCATTATTTTTTAATAATCAATATTATGTATATAATCGGCTAATTGACAAATGATTCAGTTCCAAAATTTAAATAAAAATCAACCATATACGATTTTAAAGGATAAATATAACGAAGCTCTAAATGCAGGCCAAAGTGTTATTGAAGCTATTTCAATTTCTTCATATAACAAACAATTAAATGAGGTTGATTCAAGATTTGTTAATCTTAAATTCATCATAAATGATGAGTTCATTTTTTTTAGTAATTATAACTCTCCAAAATCAAAAGCATTTGATTCTCACAGTCAAATATGTGCACTAATATATTGGCCTGCAATAAATATGCAGATTCGAATGAAAGCAAATATAAAAAGAACGTCAGAAGAATTTAATCAGGAATACTTTCGCAATAGATCAAAAGAAAAAAATGCATTAGCTATTAGCTCTAAGCAGTCAGAAAAAATAGTATCTTATGAAGAAATCACTAAAAATTATGAGATAACACAAAAAAAAGTGGATCTATCAACATGTCCTAATTACTGGGGAGGATTTTCGTTTACTCCATATTATTTTGAGTTTTGGGAAGGACATGAATTAAGAGTTAACAAAAGATTAGTTTATAAAAAAATTAATAAAAAATGGGAAAAATCAATAATTCAACCTTAATTTATTGCGAATTAAGAATTTTAGTATAAAATCATCTCAATGATTACTACAGCAACTTTAAAAATTAGCTTTATTTCTTGAAGTTGAGCTTTATTTATTCTAAATTTTCATAGGTAACTTCCAATAGCTTCTTCAAAAAAAAATACAACTCCGATTAATGATCGAATTGTGGCTGATAGTGTAATGCTTATTGACGCCAATGGAAAAAAACACGGCATTATTTCTTTTTTAGAAGCAATGGAGTCCGCTAAAGCTGCATCTTTGGATTTAGTTCAAGTATCACCTTCAGATGCTGATCCGGTTGTTTGTAAGCTTTTAGATTATGGAAAATATATTTTTGATAAGAAAAAAAATGTTGGCTCAAATAAAACAAAAGTTAAAAGAAACACTACTAAAGAAATTAAATTTAGACCTTCAACTGATGTAGGTGACTACAATATAAAATTAAAAAAAATAAAAAGCTTTATTCTTGATGGAGATAAGACTAAAATAAGCGTCCGTTTTAGAGGTAGAGAGATTCTAAACAGCGATATGGGTCTTAATATATTAAATAGATTAAAAGATGAGTTAGGTGATATAGCTCAGGTTGACCAAGAGCCTTCACTTGAAGGTCGGCAGTTGCTAATGGTTTTATCACCTCTAAAAAAGAAAAGATAAATTATTTAAGATAATAATATGGGATACAAGTTAAAAACACATTCTGGAGCTGCAAAAAGGTTTAAGAAAACTGGCTCATCTATAAAAAGTAGGAGTGCTAATCGCAATCATATCCTTACAAAGCAGTCCACAAAAAGAAAAAGACATAATAGAGGTCTTAACAAGTTAGGTGGAACTGTTTTAAAAATGGCTTCTGCGTTAATTAGAGGGTAATAGGTATGCCAAGAGTAACAAAATCAGTCACAGCAAAATCAAAGCATAAGAAAGTTTTAAGTGCTACTAAGGGTCATTATGGCGCTAGAAGCAGGTTGTTTAAAACTGCTAAACAGTCAAATATAAAAGCTCTACAGTATGCTTTTAGAGATAGAAAAAATAGAAAAAGAGCATTCAGATCGCTTTGGATTGCCAGAATAAATGCTGGCGCAAGAGAATTAGGCGTTTCCTATTCCAATTTAATTGCTGGACTAACAAAAAAAGAAATTCTTATTGATAGAAAAATTCTTTCTGATCTTGCAATAAATGATCAGGCAACTTTTAAAAAGGTTGTTGAAACAGCAGTTAAATAGAATTTTTTAAAAATGTCTGAAGATACTGGCATTTATCCAAAGTTAAATATAGAACCTGGAACAGTTCATCCAATTAATCAAACCAAAAAGTATATCTTAGATATTCTTTCCAGTATTGGATTCGATAATATTAGCGGTCCAGAAATTGAAACTGAGGAATATAATTTTGATATGCTCAATATTAAAAAAACTCATCCTGCAAGACAAATGCATGACACTTTTTATGCTCAAGATAAAAAATATGTATTAAGAACGCATACTTCCCCTGTACAAATTAGAGCTATGCTTGCTAATAAACCTCCCATGTCTTTTACCTCTGGTGGAAAAGTTTATAGAAAAGATGATGATGCTACGCATTTACCAATGTTTCACCAGGTTGAAGGAATTCACATAGATAAAAGTGTTAACTTTGCTCAATTAAAAAGTTTAATATTTCAAATAATCTCTGAAATATTTGGTGATGATGTAGAGGTGAGGTTCAGGCCTTCATATTTTCCTTTTACAGAGCCATCAGCAGAGGTTGATATATTATCTAAAGAGAGTAAGTGGTTAGAAATTCTAGGTTGTGGAATTGTTAATCCAATTGTTTTAGAAAACTGTAATATTAATTCTGAAAAATATAGTGGCTTGGCCTTTGGTCTTGGAGTAGAAAGAATTGCAATGCTCAAATATGGGGTCACAGATATTAGAGACTTTTATAAATCCAACTTAGACTTTTTAAAACAATTCAATTAACGAGATGAAGATTGCATACTCACATCTTGTTAGTTTTTTTGAAGAACAACCATCAATTGAAGAAGTTTCCAATAATCTTTTTCAGTTAGGGCATGAAAATGAAATAGACGATGATATCTTAGATATTGAATTTACCCCTAATAGAGGAGACTGTTTATCTTTACTAGGTTTGGCTAGAGACTTAGCAACTTTTTACACTATTTCTGAGCCATTAACTTATTATGAAGATGATCTAGCACCACTAGAAATAGATTTTGTAAATCATTCAGTTAACGACTGTCCCAATATTTCTTTTTTAACTATTGAAGTTGATGAAGTTCCTAGTGTTTATAAAGATTATTTAGAGAGCTATTACAGCACTTTTAAAATAAATAAAAACAATTTTTTTACCGATGTCTCGAATTATATTGCATATGAAATGGGTCAACCAACACATTGTTATGATAATTCATTAATTCATGGGGGTATTGAGTTTACATCGGATATCATAAATGAGGATTTTGAAACTTTACTTGATAAAACAATAACCCTTGAAGGCACAAATTGTGTTTTTAAGTCAAATAATGAAGTAATCAATCTAGCTGGAGTTATGGGAGGCAAGTCAACAGCATGCAATAAAGATACTAAAAGTGTTTTAATTGAATGTGCTTACTTTAAGCCTGAATCAATTATTGGAAAAGCACAAAAATATAATTTGCATTCGGATGCATCATATAAGTTTGAAAGAGGGGTAGATCCATACATTCAAGAGCAAACCTTAAGAAGATTTATCAAAATCGTATCAGAACACACAACAATAAAAGATATTAAGTTTAAAAATTTTTTCTCCAAAGAATTACCTCTTAAAAAGATAAAATTTGATCATGAAAGAATTCAAAATATACTCGGAACTGAAATTCATGATGAAACTTACAAAGATTCCTTAACAAAAATTGGATTTGAAGTTGAAAATGATGAAGTAATCGTTCCTTCGTATAGACATGATATTATTCATCAAAATGACCTCGCTGAAGAAATGGCTAGAATTGTAGGCTATGACAATATTCAAGCAGCAGAATTTAAGATAACTAATTCTGAAAGTAATAAAAATTTTGACGAAGAGAATACATTGAGATATTTTTTAGCTGGCCATGGTTTTAATGAAGTTGTTAATATGCCATTTACATCAAATAGCCCCGCTTCTTTAAAAATAGATAATCCCTTAGATTCAAACAGAAGTTTTTTTAGAACTACTTTGAAAAATTCACTTATAGACAATCTTTTATACAATGAAAAAAGACAAAAGGAATCAATAAAGTTATTTGAAATATCAGATATTTATTCAATAGATAGTGATGGTGAAATAGTAGTTGATAAATATCTTGGCATTATTGTGTCTGGTCGTGTGGGAAATAATTATAAAGAATTCTCTCAAAAACTTGATTCAAAATATCTAACTAGACTACTAGAAATTGATCAAAATCAGGTTTATGAAATATCAAGAGAAGAACTAGATACTAAAATTAAAAATAAAATTTATGTTGCGTTGCTTGAATTTAATAATTTACCAAAAAATTTAACTAATATAGAAAATCAAAAATTAGATAATATAAAATTTAATAAGTACATACCTATATCTGATTTTCCATCGTCAACCAGGGATTTATCATTCGTTTTATCAGATGAAAGCAAAATCAATAAAATAGAAGATTTTATTTTTAGCTTTAGATCTATTAATCTTAAAAATGCTTTTGTATTTGATTTTTATAATGATAGAAAAAATGACCAAATTAAAATAGGATTTAGGTTCATATTTAACTCAAAAAATAAAACCTTAACAGTTGATGATGTGGATAAAGAAATTGATGATATAGTAACATTATGTATGGAAATTGGCGGTGTTGAAGTGCCAGGATATTCTCAATGACTGTAACAAAAAGAAAAATTGCAAAAAAAATTGCAAAAAATATTCAAATTAATGAATCAGAATCCTTAGCAATTGCTAATGGTTTCTTTGAAATTATAAAATCTAATTTATCTCATAATATTGTTAAGATATCTGGATTTGGAAGTTTTCATCGAACAATAACCGCTCAAAGAATTGGTAGAAATCCAAAAACAAAAGAAGAGTTTATTATCCCATCAGTTAGCAAGCCTATTTTCAAAGCATCTGCAGCTTCTAAAGGAGTATTTAATTGAAATTTCTAAAACATCATTTATTTTTTCTTTTATTTTTTTCAGTTATTGTCTCGTCTCAGGATTTTGATAAAGCCTATTTAGATAGTCTTCCAGCCGAAGTGAGGAATGCATTGGCGGCACAAGCTGAAATGAAAGAGGAGCTTTCAAATCCTGTTTATAACAGACAATCTACATCTATTGACAAAAAAAAAGTATCAATAAGATTTGGCGATAATTTCTTTAAGTCGATTCAAACCACATTTATGCCCATTAACGAGCCTAATATGGATGCATCATATGTTTTGGACTTTGGTGATGCTATTACGTTACAACTAGTTGGTCAGCAGCAATCTATAAATGAATTGCAGATACAAAGAGATGGCTCTGTTAATCTACCTAATCTTGGTAAAGTGCAGCTCTCAGGACTATCGTTAGAAGAGGCGTCTAAACTAATTAAAGCTAAAATTGAGTCTGCTTATATTGGCGTTGATGCATTTATTACTCTTTCAAATGTTAGAGATATTCAAATTCTTGTTACAGGAAATGCGGAACAACCTGGAGTTTACACTGTTAATGGCAATACTTCCTTTCTTCAAGCTATTGCTATAGCTGGAGGTCCATCTAATTTTGGGTCGATTAGAGAATTTGTGCTTAAAAGGAACAATGAAACTATAAGCAAAATAGATCTATATGATGTAATTATCAAAGGCGATATATCAACTAATGAAAGGCTAAGAAGTGGTGATGTTATTCATATTAGTCCTCTAAATAAATTAGTAAATATTACTGGGGCTGTTAAGCGACCAGATAATTACGAACTTTTGACAGATGAAACATTTGATGATTTATTATTTTTTGCAAATGGTATTAAAAACAATATTGATAGAAATAATGTACAACATATATCACTTAAAGACGGTACTGCATTAGAGCGTCCTGTTAAAATAAATCAATTGAGTTCAATAGTTCCAGAATCTGGCGATTCTCTTTATATAGGAGAATTTGTATACAGAACAGTTAGCATTGAAGGAGCCGTTGTTAATCCTGGTTCATATAAAATTGAAGAAGGAGCAACCTTATCATCTTTAATTAAAAGGGCTGGTGGCTATCTTGAATCTGCATTTCCAGAGGGAGGTATATATATAAATCAAGATGCAAAAAGAATTGCTAATATATATAAAGATAAATTAATACAAGATATTTCAAAAAACATAGCTTCTAAAATTACTAGCCCTTCAGTGGCAGGAAATGCAGATCAAGCCATACTTTCTATAGTTACAAATGAAATTAAAAACCAAGAAGTATCTGGAAGAGTGGTTGTTGAATTTGATCTAAAAAAGATAGCCCTAAACAAAAATATAGATACTACTCTTCAAGATGGGGATTCTATTTATATTCCAAGAAAGACTAATAATATTCATATTCTAGGTGAGGTTAGGAATCCAGCAACAATTTCTTATTTTCAAAATATGACAATTTCAGAAGCCATAAACTCTAGCGGTAGCTACACTGATTTTGCTGACACTAAAAATATAATCATTGTTGATCCTGACGGTAGTATTAACTTTGTTACCAATAGATGGGGAATGACATCTAGTAATGCTCTGCAGGCAGGAAGTGTTGTTTATATTCCAAGAGAAATTGGTGAAATTGAAGGTATAGACAAGTGGGCCATATACACACCAATAATAGGTAATATTGCATTATCATTAGCTTCGCTGGCTTCATTGAATAATAATTTATAAACTGGTCGGGATGGCCGGATTTGAACCGACGACCACTACACCCCCAGTGTAGTGCGCTACCAGGCTGCGCTACATCCCGAATAAATTGAAGATTTATTATACTTTTGCTTAAATATATTATGAAAATTTTATTTGCACTCAGTTTAACCATCTTTGGTTTATCTTTCAGTTTGTATTCAGAAGAACAAAACTTCTTAGTTAAAACTAGTTCAGGCTTTATAGAGGGACAAAAAGGAAAAGGAGTTATTACCTGGAATAATATTCCATATGCAAAAGCTCCAGTTGGCGATCTTAGATGGAAGGCTCCAAGATCCTTTGTATCAAATACATTAATAGAAGATACAAAAAAAGAGACTTTTTGTGTTCAAGAGCCAAGTGGTCTTGGGGGCGCAGATGGTGAAGGCTTAATTGTTGGATCTGAGGATTGTTTATATCTTGATATCAAATCGCCAATAAAAATAGATAAATCACTTCCGGTAATGTTTTGGATACATGGCGGAGGAAATATCACTGGAAGAAAAGATATTTATGACTTTTCTAAGATGGTAAAAGATCATGAAGTTATTGTTGTTACCATTAATTATAGGCTTGGTCCTTTGGGATGGTTTACTCATCCAAGCATACAAGATAATCAATCTGGTTTAGATAAGGCCTCTAACTTTGGTACCTTGGACATTATTCAAGCTCTTAAATGGGTTAACCAAAACATAGAAAACTTTGGTGGAGATAAAAATAACATTACAATTTTTGGTGAATCTGCTGGTGGTCATAATGTTTTAAGTTTATTGGTTTCGCCTCTAGCGAAAGGCTTATTTCATAAAGCAATAAGTCAGTCTGGTTATACAACAAGCATTAGCACCAATAATGCATTTAAACAATCAAAAAAATCAGATACCAGTGAAAATACAAGCAGCGAATTTGTAAAAAAAATTTTATTAAAAAAGAATAGCATTGATGCCGAAGATATTAGAGATATTTTATTAAGTTTAAGCCCTGAAGATATTTATTATGAATATCTTGGGGAGAGTAATCAAAATATACCTTTAATGACTAATGACGGTATCGTTATTCCTAAAGTAGGAATAAAAGAAGCATTATCAAAATCAGAATATGTTAATAAAGTTCCTGTAATTGCTGGCTCAAACAAAGATGAAGTGAAGCTTTGGTTAGGTTCAGCAAAGTATTTTGTTGGTTTGGAATACTCAGTTATAGGTAATATTTTTAATGTACCAAGTGTTAAATTAAAAAATAAAGATGCTTTTGAAGCATTTAATTATTATCGAAGCAATGCTTGGCAAATTAGAGGAGTTGACGAGCCTTTATCAGGGCTAAAAGAGACCGGTATTAATCAATTATATGCCTATCGCTATGATTGGGATGACCATAGAAGATATATTGTTGCAGATTTTAAAGAGATTATTGGTGCAGCTCACGCAACTGAGATACCATTGCTTACAGGCAACAATAAACTTGTCGGTGACTACGGCTTCTTTATTTACCCAAGAGGACCTTCAAAAAAATATACCTCAAAAAATATGATGCAATTTTGGACTAACTTTGCAAAAACAGGATCTCCAGGTTTTTCAACAAACGGTATCAAATGGGAGCCATATTTTAATAATGATAAAAAGTCATACATTATTCTTGATAATAAAAAGAATCTAAAAATGATTTCATCAGTGCCAAATTATAAAAATTTAGTTAAAGAACTGGCTTTTGATGAAAGGCTTAATGACTTAGAAAAATGCGTTGTTTTGTTGCAAATGGGTACTTATGTTGGATTAGATATTTATGATAGTCTTGAGAGTATCTTTCCGTATAAGTGCAATCGAGATAGATCGATTCAATTCTTAGAACAAAATGCTTCTTTTATAGATTATTAGGATTAGCCTCATCTTTGAGTCTAAGCATATCTATATTTTTAATATTTAATAAGTCCGTGATTTTTCTAATTAATGCATCTTCATACTTGTCTAAACCATTCGTTGCATAAGCAATAACCCATAGTGATTTAATCAAGACATGTTTATCATTTTTATCAAATGTATTATTGATTTCAGTAATTAAATCATAAAGAGAAACACTATTTTCACTATAGGAATCAATCTGATCTAATATTTGATCAATATTATTGGTACCTTCAACAGACATCTCAATAGATTGTTTGAGGATTTTGAGTTCATCTTCATCAATTTCACCATCTGCTTTAGCAACCTCATATGCCAGATAAACTGCTAATAAATTATGATCATATGCTTTTTCATTATTCTCTATAGAAACTTTATTATTGTATGATTTTTTAAAAAAATTAAGAATTTTCATTATTAGATCTTAGTTTTGTACATAAAAATAAATATATAAAAGATGAAAATACAAAGCAATAAAAACTGACATATGGAGTATCATGGTAAATTTTTTCAAGCATAATTCCTAAAAAACCTAAAACAAAAGATAGCATAGTATAGACTCTTAAAATATTTTTAGCTGATAAACCTTGATCTAATAAAATATGATGAAAATGATCCCTTCCAGGACTAAAAGGCAACCTGTTTTCTGCAATTCTGCTAAGTATAACCCTGATGCAGTCCCATAAAGGAATTGCAACAAGCCAAAGCATAGTTACAGCTGAAGTTGTTCCAATAGAGTTAGTAGAATTGATATCATCTGATAAAACAATGCAGTAGACAGCAATAGCCATGCCTAAAAAATTAGATCCACTATCACCTAAAAAAATGGTTCTTTTTTTCCCAAAAAAACCAATATTGTAAAGCATAAATCCTGTTACTGACCCCATAAGAATAATTGGAAGAATCGTTGATGGATTATCTATAAACAACATAAACAATGCATTAGTTACAACTGCTGCACAAAGACCATTTAAACCATCAATCATATTAAATGCATTCATCATGCCAACGCAGCAAAAAATAGTAAAAGGAATGCCAAAGTAACCAAGATTAATTGAGCCAAAGGAAAGTAAATCAGGTAATGTTGATATATATGTTCCCGTAGAAAGTATCAAAGCTAATACTATTAAAGCCTGAAGTAATAATCTCATTTTTGCAGACATAGAGAATATATCGTCAAGCATAAAAATTAATAAACAGCCAAATGAGCCAAGTAAAAATTGGTATAACCCTCTTGGATATGCAATTTCTTGAAATTGAGGTTCTGTTAATGAATTAAGTACAAAAAAAGTTATACACAGAGCTAAATAAATTCCAAATCCACCTACAAGAGGGGTAGGTCGAGCATGAAATTTTCGAACATCATCAGGAAGATCTATTAAAAAAGACAATGATTTGGATAAATTTCTTAGTAGTGCATTCAAAATTGCTGAGAAAGTTGTAGAAATTATAAAAATTGAAATTATCAGCTCAAGACTTAACATGCGTGCAATAATAACACATGTTAATCTTGTATTAAGTGTAATATAGTCAAATTATAAAATGAATAAAAATGAAGTACTAAAAGAACACCATATAGCAAAGAAAGCATCAGTTTCA
The DNA here is from genome assembly GCA_902591565.1 of uncultured SAR86 cluster bacterium. Lineage (GTDB taxonomy): Bacteria > Pseudomonadota > Gammaproteobacteria > Magnimaribacterales > D2472 > SCGC-AAA076-P13. Next base: position 31,662 of record CACJBC010000003.1, read on the forward strand.
GCTGGAGAATTATTGCAAAATAAGAACTTGATAGCTGAAATTTTTTCCTCTGATAAAGACATTAAACTTACTGCTGATATTCAAGCAGAACAAAGAATTAAAGATATAATTAGCGCAGAATCTTCATACCCTATACTTGCTGAGGAAAGTGGCAAGTCTGTTGAGAAATTAGGTGATACTTATTGGATTATCGATCCACTTGATGGTACCGCAAATTATTCTCGATCTATACCGATTTCTGCAGTTTCGATTTGTTTAATGCATCAGTTAAATCCAGTTTTAGGAGTAATCTATGATTTTAATAATGATCATTTATATGAAGGAAGTATTGTCAGTGATGCTCTATTAAATGATGAAAAAATCAAAGTTTCCTCTATCGATAATTCTAAATCAGGAATACTAATCACAGGACTACCAAATAATACTGATTATTCCGATAAAGCATTAATAAAAATGATAAGAGATTTTCAAGATTGGAGAAAAGTCAGGATGCTAGGTTCCGCTGCAATGGCAGCTGCATTCGTTGCCTCTGGTAAAGCAGATGTCTATAAGGAAAAAAATTCATACATTTGGGATGTTGCTGCCGGTGCAGCTATTGTAAAAGCTGCTGGAGGACATGTTTCACTTACCAATCAAAATGAAAGTTTTCAAGTTGATGTATTTTTTTCAAACGGACATATATTAGGATAAATCAATGAAAAGCTTGGTGTGGTTTAGATCTGATTTAAGAGTACATGATAATCCTTCTTTAAAAGAAGCTTGTATAAATTTTGATGAAGTTCATGCCGTTTATCTTTACTCTCCAAAACAGCTTAAAGAACACAATGAAGCAAATGTTAAGACTGAGTTTTTAATAAATAACCTTCATTCTCTTTCGCAAGATTTAGAAAAATTAAACATTCCGCTTACGATTTTAAAAAGTGATGGCTTTAAAAATGATCCACAATTAATTCAAGAAATTATTACACAAAGAAATATCCAAAAAGTTTTTTGGAATAACCAAATAGGTACTGATGAGCTTGATCGTGATATGTTGATGAAAGAAATATTAGATAAAGAGAAAGTTGATTATGAATCTTATTTTGATCAATTAGTATTTAATCCTGGATCATTGCTCTCAGGCCAAGGGACGCCTTATTCAGTTTTCACACCTTTTAAAAAAAAATGGATAGAGAATTTTGATTTAGAACTCCTAGATATTGATTTTGAGTATAAGCCAAAAAAACTAACAGAAATTACATCAAATATTAAAAGCTTTGATTTTAATTTTTCATCAAAGCATTTTGTTGATATGACTTTATGGCAGGCTGGTGAAAAAGAAGCTGATATAAGATTATCATTCTTTTTAACAAAAAAAATATCTCAATATGCTCAAGATAGAAACGATCCAATTATTGATGGCACTAGCAGAATATCACCATACCTTGCTTTAGGAGTCATATCGGCAAAAAAATGCATTCTAGAGGCTTTAAAAATTAATAATTTTGAGCTTACTTCAGGAAAAAAAGGTATCACCAAATGGATAGATGAAATTATATGGCGAGAGTTTTATAAAAATATAATGTTTTCATTTCCAAAAGTAAGCAAAGGACAACCTTTTCAAGAATACTCAAAAGCTATTAAGTGGCGATATGATGAATTTGAATATAATGCTTGGAAAAAGGGTATGACTGGTTTTCCTATTGTTGATGCAGCTATGCGACAACTTGTTGCAGAGGGATGGATGCATAATAGATTAAGAATGGTTGTGGCAATGTTTTTTACTAAAAACATGCTACATGATTGGAGATTAGGCGAAGCTTACTTTATGCAAAACCTAATTGACGGTGATTTTTCATCAAATAATGGAGGCTGGCAGTGGAGTAGCTCAACTGGCACAGATGCAGCACCTTATTTCAGGATATTTAACCCAATCACACAGTCAACTAATTTTGATAAAAATGGGGAATTTATAAAGAAATATATTCCTGAATTAAGAGATTTAGATAAATCTGTTATTCATAACCCACCAAAAGAACACAGAAAATATTGTAATTATCCCGAGCCAATATTAGATCTCAAACAGTCAAGATTAAGGGCTATTGAGGCATTTAAAGCAGCCAAATCATAGCACAAAAATTCATAGTTTAGTTATTTAACTTTATGTATACTTGTTGCAGCGAATTAAATATATAAATGGGGTTAAATGTATGCACAAAACAGATTTAGAAATTGCCAATAATGCTACTAAAAAGCATATAAAAGACGTTGCTACATCTTTAAATATCCCTGAGGAAGCATTGATTGTTTATGGTGATGATAAGGCAAAAATTAATTATGATTATTTAGATTCCTGTAAAAAAAATAAAGATGGAAAATTAATTTTGGTGACTGCAATTTCACCAACACCTGCAGGTGAGGGAAAGACAACCACAAGTGTTGGTTTGGTAGATGGACTTTGTCATATTGGCAAAAAAGCAATGATTTGTTTAAGAGAACCTAGCCTAGGGCCATGTTTTGGCATGAAAGGTGGTGCTGCAGGGGGTGGTTATGCTCAGGTAATACCTATGACAGATATTAATCTTCATTTTACTGGAGATTTTCATGCAATTGGAGCCGCTCACAATCTTCTATCAGCGATAGTTGATAACCATATACACTGGGAAAATGAATTAAATATAGACCCAAGAAGAATAACCTGGAGAAGGGTTGTTGATATGAACGATAGATCTTTACGAGATATTACATGTGGACTTGGAGGAACAGGAAATGGTATACCTAGACAAAGCGGTTTTGACATAACAGTAGCCTCAGAAATAATGGCTGTTTTTTGTTTGGCTAATGATCTTGAAGATTTACAAGAAAGGGTAGGAAACATTGTAATTGGTTATACAAGAAAACAAGAACCTGTAAAAGTCTCACAATTAAATGCACAAGGAGCAATTACAGCGTTGTTAAGAGATGCATTCCAGCCAAATTTAGTACAAACTCTTGAGAATAATCCAGCATTTATGCATGGGGGACCATTTGCAAATATCGCTCATGGATGTAATTCAGTTATGGCAACAAAAAGTGCTCTAAAAATGGCAGATTATGTTGTTACTGAGGCTGGTTTTGGAGCAGATTTGGGAGCTGAAAAGTTTTTTGATATTAAATGTAGAAAAGCTGGCCTATCACCAGATGCTGTTGTTCTAGTTGCTACAACAAAAGCTCTAAAAATGCATGGCGGAGTTAAAAAAGATGATCTAAAAGATGAGAATGTTCAAGCTATTAAAGATGGTTGTAAAAATTTAGAAAGACACATACAAAATATTGCAAAATTTGGAGTGCCTGTGACTGTAGGAATTAATGAATATTTCACTGATACAAAAGAGGAGCACCAAGCAATAATTGATTTCTGTGAAAACTTAGGTGTGGCTTGCAAAATATCATCCCATTGGTCTAATGGTGGAAAAGGTGCGGCAAATTTAGCAACTCATGTTGCCGAATTAGCTGATAGTAATAACGCATCATTTAAAACTTTATACGACGATGAGATGCCTTTATGGAAAAAAACAGAACATATTGCCAAAAGTATTTATGGAGCATCAGGAATTATTGGTGATAAAAAAGTTAGAAATAAATTTAAGAAATTAGAAGACGATGGTTATGGAAGTTATCCAATTTGCATGGCAAAAACGCAATATAGTTTCTCAACAGATCCTTTACTAATAGGAGCACCTTCAGATCATGAAGTTCCAATTCGAGAAGTAAGACTATGCTCAGGAGCAGAGTTCATTGTTGTGATATGTGGAGACATAATGACCATGCCCGGTCTTCCCAGAAAACCAGCATCGGAAAATATTGGGGTTGATAAAGATAAGAATATCGAAGGCTTGTTTTAAAAATTTTATATAATATTGTGCTTAGTTTTAGGAATAAGAAATGAAAGATAAATTACAGTTTTATATTAATGGTTCGTGGGTAGATTCAGAATCTACTGAAAAAATAGAAGTCATTAATCCTGCAAATGAAGAATTAATTGGTCATGTATCAGCTGGTACTAAAGGTGATATTGATAAAGCAGTAAATGCTGCATCTCAAGCTTTTTTAACTTTTCAACATACCTCTAAAGAAGAAAGAATTGAGTTGCTAAATAATATTATTACTGAGTATGAAAATAGATATGATGATTTTGTGCAGACTATTACTGAGGAAATGGGTGCGCCCTTGTGGTTATCAGAAAAGGCTCAAGCCTCAACAGGAATTAAAAATATCCACGAAACACTTGATGCTTTAAAAGACTATCAATTTGAGAAACCTGAAGGTGATTATATTTTGATTAAAGAGCCTATTGGAGTTATTGGGATGATTACTCCATGGAATTGGCCGATGAATCAAATAACGACAAAAGTTTCAGCGGCGTTGGCAGCAGGTTGCACAATGGTGTTAAAGCCAAGTGAAATATCACCTTATTGTGCAATGCTTTTAGCAGAAGTATTTGATAAAGCAGGTGTCCCCGATGGTGTTTTTAATGTTGTAAATGGTTATGGTCCAACCGTAGGTGCTGCATTATCCGAGCATCCAGATGTAGCCATGATGTCATTTACTGGCTCAACAAGAGCTGGTATAGCAGTGGCACAAGCATCAGCTGTTTCTGTAAAACGTGTTCACCAAGAGCTAGGTGGAAAATCTTCAAATATCATCCTTGATGATGTTGCTGATATAGAAAAATCAGTTAAAGGTGGAGCTGGACATTGTTTTCTTAATTCAGGCCAATCATGTAATGCACCGACAAAAATGTTAGTTTCAGCTAAAAATTATGATAAGGCTGTTGAGGTAGCTGTCCAGACTGCAAACTCTACCACTGTTGGTGATCCTCAGGGTGAATTTAGAATCGGACCCATTGCTAATAAAGCACAATATGAAAAGATTTTAAGAATGATTGAAATCGGTATTGAAGAGGGTGCTTCTTTGGTTGCTGGTGGTGTTGAAAAACCTGAAGGTTACGAAAAAGGTTATTACGTAAAACCAACGGTCTTTGCAGACGTAACAAATGATATGACGATAGCTAAGGAAGAAATATTTGGTCCTGTTTTATCAATCATTAAATATGATAGTGAAGATGAAGCAATTGAAATAGCAAATGATACTGAGTATGGTCTTGCAGGCTATGTTCAGGGCGAGCCAGAGCATGCAAAAGCAGTTGCGCGTAAAATCAGAGCTGGTCAAGTTATTATAAACGGTGGTGCAAGAGGTACAGGAGCACCTTTTGGCGGTTATAAATCCTCAGGTAATGGAAGAGAACATGGTATTCATGGTCTTGAAGAATGTTTAGAAACTAAAGCTGTAATTGCTCCGTAATCTAGTCTAATAAATCAGGCTGCATTTTAACTATCTTATCAAATGCAGGCTGATAACTTGCCCAAGCAGCTATATCATTTGCAATAAACTCTCTAGTTTTGATTGCTGTTTCATGAGGAACTGAAATTGGTTTACCTGCTGATTCAGCCATTAACTGCGCCTGACAACATCTTTCCATGGACATATAAAACCATAGCGCAATATCAACAGACGGACCTGTAGTCAAAATACCATGGTTTTGTAATATAGCTACTTTTTTGTTGCCTAAGGCTTTTGCTATTTCATCTCCTTCATCTACCTCTTCAACAACACCTGAAAAATCTTTGTAGATAGCTTGATTTTCATAAAATGCACACGCATCTTGAGAAATTGGATCAAGTAATTTGCCTAGAGTTGAAAAAGTTCTTCCATATATTGAGTGTGAGTGAGCAGCAGCATTAATATCAGGTCTTGCTTTATGCAGCCTTGAATGAATTGCAAATGCAGCAACATTTACATCCTTTTCGCCTTGAACTACCTTTCCGTCATGATTAACCAGAATAAGATCTGAAACAGATATTTGAGAAAAATGAACTCCAAGAGGATTAACCCAAAAGTGATCTTTAAATTCAGGATCTCTATAAGTTATATGTCCTGCAACACCTTCATTGAATCCAAAATAGTCAAACAACCTAAACCCAGCTGCTAATTTTTCTAATTGATTTCGTCTTTCTTCTGCTGGACTTGCAAACTCTTGAAAAACTAATCCTTTCTCTTTAATAGGGAGTCTTCCATCTGTAATATCTATTTTTAAAGGTGTAACATTTGACATACTTATTATTCTCCTAAGCTCAATAATGTTAAAATAGCTTACCAAATAAATAATTAAATATGAAATATAGAATTGAAAAAGATAGCTTAGGTGATGTTAAGGTACCAGCGAAAGCATTATGGGGGGCTCAAACACAAAGGGCATTAGATAATTTCACTATAAGTGGTATTAAATTTGCCTTTCCTTTTGGAAGATCATTTATTGAAGCTTTGGGTATGATTAAATTCTCAGCTGCAGCTGCTAATAATAAGTTAAAACTATTGCCAGCCAACAAAGCAGCAGCTATAAAATCAGCATCAAAAGATGTGCTTAATGGATTGCATGACGACTCATTCCCTCTTGATGTTTTTCAAACTGGATCAGGAACAAGCACGAACATGAATGCGAATGAGGTTATTGCCAATTTAGCCTCAAAAAAATCAAAATTAAAAATTAATGCAAACGACGATGTAAATATGAGTCAAAGCTCTAATGATGTTATTCCAACAGCTATTTGTGTTAGCGCTTTAATTGACATGAACAGATTACTTTTGCCAAATCTTGATAAATTAATAAATTCAATTGATTTAAAAATGAAACAAGTTAAAGGTAATGTTAAAACAGGTAGAACTCATTTAATGGATGCTATGCCAATAGATTTCTCACAAGAGTTATCTGGATGGAAGGCGCAATTAGAAGCAAATAAGAAAGCTATTGTTCAAGCAACAAACAGGATGAATGAACTTTCTCAAGGTGGAACAGCAATTGGCACCGGAATAAATGCACATAAAGATTTTTCAAAACATTTTTGTTCTGAATTAAATAAGCTTTCTAAATTTAAAACCAAACCTGCTAAGAATTTTTATCAAGGATTAAGTTCTGTTGATAATGCAGTTGAGCTTTCTTCAGCTTTAAAAAATTTAAGCATCATTTTAATGAAAATATCTAATGATCTTAGATGGATGAATAGTGGACCATTGACTGGTTTAGGTGAGATAGAGCTTCAGGCTTTACAGCCTGGAAGCAGTATTATGCCCGGAAAGGTCAACCCAGTAATTCCAGAAGCAGTGGCAATGGCTTGCGCTGATGTAATTGGAAATGATGTAACTGTTACTCTTGCTGGTCAAAGCGGTAACTTTCAACTAAATGTGATGTTGCCTGTTGTTGCTTATAACCTTTTAAAAAGCATCAACTTGCTTGGTAACGCAATGCCACTTCTTGCAAATAAAGCCATCAAAACATTCAAAGTAAATTCAAAAAATATCAACCAATCTTTATCAAAAAATCCGATTCTTGTTACGGCATTAAATAGGGTAATTGGCTATAGCAAGGCCGCTGCTATTGCAAAGAAAGCATACAAAGAGAATAAATCAATTATCGACGTTGCTCATGAAGAAACAGGCATAAATAAGTCCGAATTAACAAAACTTCTAGATCCATCAAAGCTAACAAAAGGTGGGATTAGTGAATGATTTAGCTGCAAGTTCCTGCGAGGCTTGTAGAATTGATGCTCCAATGGTTTCAGATGATGAAGCTTCTGTACTCATAAAGGAAATAGAGGGCTGGCACCTAATTAATGATGGGGTGAAGAAGCTAAAAAAAGAATTTAATTTTTCTAGTTATAGTGATTCAAAAGATTTTACAAATAAAGTTGCTGATATGGCTGATCAAGAAGATCACCATCCACAAATTATTCTGGAGTGGGGCAAAGTTACAGTTATTTGGTGGTCTCATAAAATTAAGGGGTTGCATAAAAATGATTTTATTTGCGCTGCAAAGACAAACAATATAAGTAAAAATTAATATGGAACAAAACGAAAAACCTTATCAATCACTAGCTTGGTTAGCTACTGGAATTCTTATCATTGCTGCAGCATTAGCAAGCTTCGTTCCTGAGTTGGAATATCATCATTGGGCTTTTATATCTGCAAATACTTTATGGGTCTATGTGGGATGGCTTTGGAGAGAGCAATCTTTAGTCGTTCTAAATGGTGGATTGACGTTAATTTACATTTTAGGACTAATATCCTAAGAATTATTTTTTTTTAAATTAAGTCTTGCTATAATCCGACATGGAAAAAGTAAAACAAAAAGCCCTAACGTTTGACGATGTTCTTCTTTTACCAAGGTACAGCGACTTTGTACCTAGCGAAGCATCAACTCAAACTAAACTCACAAAAAATATAAATATCAAAGTACCTTTGGTTTCAGCTGCTATGGATACTGTGACTGAATCACGTATGGCTATTGCTTTAGCTGAAGTTGGAGGAATTGGTATTATTCATAAAAATAACTCTATTGATGAACAGGTTTTAGAAGTTAAGACTGTAAAAAAATATGAAAGTGGTGTTGTAAGAAATCCATTAACAATTGAATCCAATAAGTCTATTGGCGAATTAATTCAACTAACCACAGAATTAAACATTTCTGGTATGCCTGTTGTAGATAATGGAAAGCTCAAAGGAATTGTTACTAGTAGAGACTTTAGATATGCAGATAATATGGATGCACAAGTATCATCAATTATGACCCCGCATGATCAGTTAATAACTGTAGAGGAGGGAACATCTCAAGAAACAGTAAAAAAACTAATGCATGAAAATAGAATTGAAAAAGTTTTAGTTATTGATAAATCAGGAGCGTTAGGTGGATTGGTAACTATGAAAGATATAGAGAAGTCTGCAGAGCATCCAGATGCAACCAAAGATGATTCTGGGAGCTTAATGGTTGGAGCTGCTTTAGGAACTAGCCCAGATACCCTTGAAAGAGCGAAAGCTTTATATGAAGCTGGAGTTGACTTATTTGTCATTGATAGTGCTCATGGACATTCAAAAAATGTTATTGAAACTATAAAAATTATAAAAAAAGAATTCCCTTATATTGATGTAATAGGTGGAAATGTTGCTACTCCTGAAGGAGCTTTAGAGCTTGTTAAAGCTGGAGCTGATGCGGTTAAAGTAGGAATGGGCCCAGGTTCTATTTGTACAACAAGAATTATTGCTGGTATTGGTGTTCCTCAAATATCAGCAATTTTAGATATAAAAAAAGCTCTTGCAAAAATGGATGTAGGCATTATTGCTGATGGAGGGATAAGATTCTCAGGTGACATAGCTAAAGCTATTGCAGCAGGCGCTGATTCTGTGATGCTTGGTGGTTTATTTGCAGGCACCGAAGAGGCGCCTGGTAAAGTCGAGCTCTTTCAAGGAAGAAGTTTTAAAACTTATCGAGGTATGGGATCTATTGGTGCTATGACTGAAAGGCAGGATGCAAACAGATACATGCAAGAAGAAACGGATGCAGAAAAATTAGTACCAGAAGGTATAGAAGGTAGAGTTCCCTATAAAGGACTAGTCATAAATGTAATTAATCAATTGATTGGCGGACTAAGGCAATCTATGGGTTACATAGGTTGTAAAACCATTGACGAGGTTCATGATAATAGTGAATTTGTTGAAATCACAAATGCTGGCATGACAGAAAGTCATGTTCATGATGTCATGATTACAAAGGAAGCACCTAACTATCAAAGAAGTTAATAATCAACAATGACTGTTAATTTATCATCTTCAAACAAACAAATAGATACCATTTTGGTTCTAGATTTTGGTTCTCAATATACTCAATTAATTGCGCGAAGGGTCCGAGAGAGCAATGTTTATTCAGAAATCCTTCCATGGGATATCGATGAAGAAAAAATTAAATTAATTAATCCAAAAGGTATTATTTTATCTGGAGGCCCTGATTCAGTTACCAATAGTTATACCCCTAGAGTTCCGCAAATAGTCTTTGATCTAAATATACCTATTTTAGGTATATGTTACGGAATGCAGACTCTTGCTGAACAACTAGGAGGACAAGTTATATCTTCAGATCAAAAAGAATTTGGATATTCAGAACTTCAAGTTACTGCAGACTGTGTTTTATTTTCTGATTTAGGAACAACTCTTAATGTATGGATGAGTCATGGTGACCAAGTTCAAGACTTACCAGATAATTTTGAATTAGTTGCAGCTACTTCAACTGCACCAATTGCTGCAATGCAACATATAACCAAATCAATCTATGCTCTTCAATTTCACCCTGAAGTAACCCATACAGAGGACGGAAAAACTGTTTTAGATAATTTTATTTTTAAAGTATGCAGTGCCAAAAAAGATTGGAAGATGGATGATTTGATTGGACAAAGAGTTACAGAAATCAAAGAGCAGGTTCAAAATAACAAGGTGTTGCTTGGTCTTTCTGGTGGAGTAGATTCTTCAGTTACTGCAGCTCTTTTAAATAAAGCAATTGGTAATAAATTAGTATGTGTTTTTGTTGATAACGGTCTTCTTAGGAAAGGCGAAGCAGAAGAAGTCATGAATACTTTTAAAGAAAATATGAACTTGAATGTGATTAAATCTGATAGTGAGGAAGTATTTTTAAGGCATTTAAAGGGTGTTGAGGACCCCGAACAAAAACGAAAAATTATAGGCAGAACTTTTATTGATATTTTTGATGCTGAGGCTACGAAATTAAAAGACGTACATTTTTTAGCACAAGGCACAATTTATCCAGATGTTATTGAATCTTCTGGCTCAGAATCTAAGGAAGCTAGAGTAATAAAATCACATCATAATGTTGGTGGTCTCCCTGAGGAAATGAAAATGGACCTTGTTGAGCCGTTAAGAGATCTTTTTAAAGATGAAGTTAGAAGAATGGGTGTTGAGCTTGGCCTTTCTCCTGAAATGCTCAATAGGCATCCATTCCCTGGCCCTGGTCTAGGAGTAAGAATCCTTGGAGATATTACTAAAGAAAAGACCAGTGTTTTAAAAGAAGCAGATCATATTTTTATAGAAGAATTAATTAAAGCTGATCTCTACAAAACAGTAAGCCAAGCTTTTGCAGTTTATCTACCAATCAAATCAGTCGGCGTTGTTGGGGATGAAAGAAGATATGCTGAAGTCATTGGTCTAAGAGCAGTAGAGACTGTTGATTTTATGACAGCAAGATGGGCACATTTACCATATGAGTTTTTAGAGCATGTTTCCAACCGAATAGTAAATGAGATAGAAGAAGTTAGTAGAGTGGTTTATGACATATCAAGCAAACCACCAGCAACCATTGAGTGGGAGTAGTTTATAAATTCAGATATAATTCACAAGTGTCACATGCTAAAAAATTTTATTTACATATAGATTTTTGAAACCTTTCACACTTTATTTGGAGTAATTTAATAAAATGGATTTAGAACAACGTGTATTAAAGGTATTTTCAGATCTATTTCCTATTAATAGAAGCTTAACCGGTAAAGGAGTTGAAGAAACTTTTAATTATCTTATTGAAAAATTTCTTCCAAATTCAAAGATTAATTCTATTCCTTCCGGAACCAAGGCTTATGATTGGATTGTCCCTGAAGAGTGGAATATTAAAGATGCTTATGTTTTAAATGGGTTGGGTGAAAAAATAATTGATTTTAAGGAATCAAATCTTCATGTAATGTCATATTCAAAATCTATTAATAAGACAATTGATGCTAAAGAGTTGCTTCAACATCTTCACACCCTCCCAAATTATCCTGACCGTATCCCCTATAGAACAACTTATTACAATAAAAATTGGGGCTTTTGTTGTAAGCATGAGCTTTTAGAAAGTGATAAATTTATTCCACCATTTAAAGTTTTTATAGATTCTGAACATAACTCTAATGGAAGTCTAAAATGGTTAGAATGTGTTAAAAAAGGCAGTACAAAAAAAGAAATTATAATCTCAACGTATTGCTGTCATCCGAGTCTTGCAAATGATAATCTAAGCGGAATCGTCTTGTCAGTATTTCTCTATGAATATTTAAGTTCATTAGATACAAAATTTACATATAGACTTGTAATTGCTCCCGAAACAATAGGAGCAATTTCATTTCTCTCTAAGGCAAAAACTAAAAATATTATTGGCGGGATGGTCTTATCATGTGTTGCAGGACCGGATAAAATATCATTAAAAGAGGGTTTTAATGTCAATCATTTTATGAATAAAAGCGCTCATATGGCCATAAAACAACATCTTAATTCAGATTATATTGTTTATCCTTTTGCTCCAGATGGCAGTGATGAGCGACAATATTCTTCTCCAGGATTTAAAATAGTTACGCCTTCAATTCATAAATCAAAGTATTATGAATATGACGAATATCATACATCAGCTGATAATTTGGATTATGTTAATCCTGCTTTTCTTATTGAAACATTGGAATTGCATAAAACATGGATAAGTTTGTTAGAGACTTTTTGTTATCCAAAAAGAAAAAATATGTTCTGTGAGTTTCAGCTTGGAAGACGTGATTTATATCCACAAGTAGGTGGAACTTTAAATCAATCTGCACACCTAGATAGTGATAAAGGAAACGAATATAGAAATTTTGGCTTTAATAAAAATATTGACATTACAGGAAAACATTTAAATGCATTCAATTGGTTAATGCATTTAGCAGATGGCTCTAACTCGAATTTTGATATAGCCGAAAAAAGTGGAATTGAAATTGTTATAATTAATCAATCTATTGAAGCCATGTTTCAGAGAGACCTATTAGAGTTATTATGAAGCTTATCTTATTTTCTGGTGATCATCCTAGACATCTATTTGTTAATAAAGAAATTCTTGGATATTTTGATGAAGTCTTAATAATAATTATGAACAGAGAGGAAACAATTCCAAGCCCTCCAAGTGGCATTAGTAAGCATGATATACATTTATTCAAGAAGCATTTTAAAAATAGATATCTAATAGAATCAGCAAATTATGGTCACTTAAATGCTAAAGATGTATTCCAACATCATGAGACAATTTATGTAAATCGCGATACTCTTAATTCTGAAAAGATTGCGTCAAGAGTAAGAGAGTTTAATGCAGATTTTTGTTTTATTTTTGGTGTTGGCTTGATACTCGATCCAGTAATTGGAGAGCTACCTAATGATAAAATAAATCTTCATTTAGGGTTATCACCATGGTACAAAGGTGCAGCAACACTTTTTTGGCCATTTTATCATCTGGAGCCTCAATTTTGTGGTTCCACCTTTCATCAAATATCAAAACAAGCAGATGCTGGTGAAATAATTCATCAATGTGTTCCAGAGCTATTTAAAGGGGATACTATTCATGATGTTGGTGCTCGCGCCGTTATAAAAGCAAAAGAAGATCTGTGTGATATCGTATCATTTTGGAAAAAAAATAGAGAATTTAAAGGAATGATACAAACTACTTCAGGTCGTAATTGGCGTGGTATAGATTTTCACCCATCACAACTTCGCGTTATATATGATTTATTTGATGATAAGATTGTTGATAATTATTTATTAGGTAAGTTAAATAAACGAACACCAAAACTATTCTCATGTATCAAATAGGAATCTTTATAATATTAAAATAACTATAAAAATTAAATGAAAGCATGAGTGATACTTTAGATTTAAAAAAATATATAAGAAATGTTGATGATTTTCCTATACCAGGAATTAAGTTTAGAGATATAACTAGTTTGATTGAAAGCCCAAAACCATTCAGAAAAACCTGTAAAGAGCTTACAAGAATTTCTCGAGATTTTTCAGCAGATTTAGTTGTAAGCATTGAAAGTCGAGGTTTTATCTTTGCTGGATCAGTTGCTTCAGACTTACTACTGCCTTTCATCCTAGCTCGCAAGCCTGGCAAACTCCCAAATGAGACTTATATTAAAAATTTTGATCTAGAATATGGCAGTACATCAATCGAGATTCAAAAGAATACAAATATTAAAAATGGGCAACGCGTTGTTATTATTGATGACTTGGTTGCTACAGGAGGAACAGCTATTGCCTGTGCAGAACTATTAACTGAAAACTTTAATGTTAAAAAATCAGATATCTTAATTTTATGTATTATCGACTTACCTGATTTAGGCGGAAGTAAATTAATAGTCGATAAAGGTTATAGTATTGAAACTCTTGTTTCGTATTAAATTTGTTTACCTCAATCTAGTAAAATAAATTTAAATAAAAAAATTACAAATAAAAACCAAGCTCCCATACTGATTTCTGAAGCTTTTTGAGCAGCTAACTTAAGAACAACATATGCAATAAAACCTATCGCTATCCCGTTAGCAATTGAAAAGGTTAGTGGAATCATTATTATCATAATAAGCGCAGGTAACAACTCACTATTATCAGACCAATCAAGTCTTTCCATTCCACTTAGCATTAATATCGCAACATAGATTAAAGCACCTGCTGTTGCATAGCTTGGTACCATAGAAGCAATCGGGGAGAAGAAAATTGCAATCAAAAAGAATAATCCCACAGTTACTGCAGTCAATCCAGTTCTTCCTCCTGCCTCAACACCAGCAGAACTTTCAACATAACTTGTTACAGGAGAGCAGCCAAATAATGAACCAGCAACACTTGCTGAGCTGTCCGCTTTTAGCGCCTTATCAAGATTCAAAATTTTTCCTGAGTCTTTGATTAAATTTGCTCTAGATGCAACACCAAGCAAAGTACCAGCAGTATCAAAAAGATTCACAAAAAGAAAGGATATAATTACACTAATCATAGCTACATCAAAAGCACCCCATATATCTAACTTAAGTAATATTGGTTGTAAATTAGGTGGTGAGGCAACAATCCCATTAAATTCTATTAAGCCAAGCAATAAACCTGTGATAGTTACTGCTAAAACTCCAATTACTATTGATCCAACCACTTGCCTAATGGATAAAATCAATATTAAAAGAAACCCCAATACCGCAAGTAAAGTTTCAATATTTTTAAAATTTCCTAAACTTAAAAATGTTGCTTCGTTTTGAACAATTATGCCGCCAGTTTTTAGTCCAATAAATCCAACAAATAGACCAACACCTGCTCCCATTGCAATTCTAAGATTCATAGGAATACTATTGAGCATCCATTGTCTCAATGGCGTAACACTAATTATTACAAATAAAATGCCAGCCAAAAAAACAGCACCTAATGCAATTTCCCAGCTATAACCCATTTCACCGACAACTGTATATGTAAAAAATGCATTTAAACCCATGCCTGGAGCTAGACCGACAGGCCAATTAGAATAAAAACCCATGGCAAAACACGCAATCGCAGCTGCTATACATGTACCAACAAAACTTGCACCTAAATCCATACCACTTGCTGCCATCATTTGTGGATTTACAAAAATAATGTATGCCATTGTAATGAAGGTAGTAAAACCAGCTAAGAATTCTTGTTTAAAAGATGTATGATTTAATTGGAGCGCAAAGGTATTTTCAAGGAATTTTTTCATGTTTTTTATGGATTGTAATTTACTTAATTATTCTACAATTTATAATGCTAAATTGCTTAATTACTTTTAATTTTATGTTAGCTGTATTTTGGCATATAAATTGCTTTCTATATATTATAAAAATAACTTAACAAGTGCTGCAGTTTTACATAAGCACAGGGGAAAATACCAATGAAAATTTTTAATCTAAGATTAGCACTATCTTTATCATTAATCTTTATGTTTAATTTTGAAGTCAATGCACAAAACTCTGCAATAGAAGAGGTCATCGTTTCTGCTGAAAAAAGAGATGAAAGCCTACAAGATATATCTCAAGCAGTCTCTGCTTTGACTGATTCTGATCTAGAAAACAAAAATATTGAATCTTTTGTAGACCTAAGTGCTATTGTTCCAGGTGTAACTGTTTCAAAGAATGAAGGTTATAAAACTGTTATTTCTATCAGAGGTGTCGGAAATGAAACAAACCAGAATGCAATCGCAGCTCCATCAGTTGCTTTTCATATTGACGGTGTATTTATTGCTTCACCATTTTCTTTACTAACTGATTTTATTGATATTGATAGGATTGAGGTTCTTAGAGGGCCTCAAGGCACCTTATTTGGACAAAACTCTACAGGTGGAGCTATCAATGTAATTAGTAAAAAACCAACTACTGATGATTATTATGGAAAAGCTGACGTAACACTTGGTAATTATGATTTATTAAAATATAGATCATCAGTCAATATCCCAATAAATGAAAAAGTAGCAACAAGGTTTTCTTTCAGTTCTACAGAACGTGATGGTTTTTCAGAAAATATTGTAAATGGCCAAGACTTAGATGATGCTAATAATTTAAGTATAAGAAGCGATTGGGCTATAGAAACTAGTGAAACATCCTCATTAAGAATTTTTGCACAATATTTTGATATTGATAGAAATGGCGCAGCTATGAGAGGTATTGATGATCAAACATCAGGCATGCGTCACTTAGCTCAAGATACTCTTTCCAATCAAGAACTTACTTCTAAAGTATTTGCAGCTATATACGAGCAAGATCTTGGATATGCAAGTTTAAAAATTCTTGCTAGTTCACAAGAAGATGACATTAGCGTTACTAGAGATAACGATAGACATAATCTTGGTGAAACTGTTGCAGCAATTCCAGGTCTAGAAGGAACAACATATATTAAGGCTGAGTTCAGACCAGAAACATCTCTTGTCGAAACAAAAACTCTTGAAGTAAATCTTATCTCTAATGAGCCTATTTTAAACGGAAAATTAGATTGGGTTGCTGGAGCATTTTATATGGATCATAAAATAGAAAATCATATTAAAGGTTACAGAGACTGGGACGCAAATGGTGAAATTAAATATGTATGTGATGAGTCTTTTGCTAATCCTGATTATTGTTATACACATAATTATAGTTTTCCTGCCGCTTTAGATGTTTTTTCTGTAGGAGAGTTTGACTTTGTAACAGATGCATATCCCTCAAGAAAGTCTTATTCTTTTTATGGGCAGACAACGTATTCACTTAGTGATACAGCACGTCTAATTTCTGGTTTCCGTTATTCAAAAGATACTTTTAAAACTGACGTAGCAAATTTCTTTAATATTGATATCTTCGAAGATGAAGGCACAGACGATGAAATAACTGGAAAAGTTACTGCAGAGTTTGATGTTAATCCGGACACAATGACTTATGTATCATATACAAGAGGCTTTAAACCTGGTGGAACAAACTTAACTTATGGTAGAGCTACAAGAGAGGAATTAGATGCAATATTTAGATTCAATGCCGTAGTTGCCCCTCCAATGGTATACAGAACCTTTGAGAAAGAAACCATTGATGCTTTAGAAGTAGGTCTAAAAACTGACATGCTTGATGGGAGAGTAAGAACAAATTTAGCAGCCTTCTCATATACATACAAAAATCTTCAATTCCAAGCAACTGACCCTGATCAATTCCAAGGAGGTGTCGCTAACATTCCAGAATCTGACATTTCAGGACTAGAAGTCGAATTAAAAGGAATTATTACTGACAACTTGATGATAGATGCAAATCTTGCATTTATAGACAGTGAGGTAAGTTCTGATTACGAGGTTCTAGATAATGTTGACGCTTTTCAATATTCAGCGGAAGGAGAAGAATTAATAAGGTATGGGCTGAGAGAGAACGTTAAAGGTAATAGTTTAGCTAAAACACCAGAATCAAATGCTGACTTAAGTTTAATTTATGAAACTGGCCTAGCTTCTGGAAACGATTTAACAGCTATTCTTCAGATTATTAAAAGAGGAGACTTCATGCAAAGAGTTTCTAATAATCCTGTAGTTGATGCAATTGATGGTTATACAGTAGTTAATCTTAGTGTTGGTATCGAATATCCTGACGACTATCCTATTAACAAGCTAGACCTAATCCTATTAAATGCTTCAGATAAAGATGGTGTAAATTCAAGTATGACAGATGTTTTTGGTGTTGCTGCTACAGGCATTGAGCTTATTGCACCAAGACAATTTATGGTAAGAGTAAGTAAAAACTTTTAACATAATTTAATTTTTTTATACGAGTACATATTGTTATCAATCATGTACTCGTATAGCATTTGCAGATGAAAAAAACTTTTATCCAAGCAGACCAGTTGCTAGAAGATTCTTTCAAGCTTGCTTGGAAGGTATACGAAAGTGGTTTTCGGCCTGATTATATAGTTGGTGTTTGGAGAGGCGGTGCCCCCATAGGAATTGCCGTTCAAGAATTTTTAGAAGTTTTGGGGATATCCTCTGATCATATTGCAATTAGAACATCGCATTATTCAGGAATTGATCAACATAATTCTAGCGTTAAAGTTTATGGATTGAATTATGTAATCAGACAGTTAGAATCTGAAGATTCATTGCTAATTGTAGATGATGTCCATGATACTGGATTATCTATTCAACAAATAATTAGCGATTTAAAAACAGCCTGCAAAAAAAATACTCCAGAGATTAAAGTAGCGACTCCATACTTTAAGCCGTCAAAAAATAAAACTGAAAGAAAACCAGATTTCTATTTGCATGAAACAGATGAATGGTTGGTATTTCCCCATGAGCTAGACGGACTCACAATAGATGAAATAAAGGAAAATAAACCAGCAGTAAAAGACTTAATTGAAAAAATATCATCTATAATCAAGCAATAATCATTCATTGAGTTTACAACTCAGTATCTAATAGGGGAAATAAGATGTCAGAGACTATCTCAAAAGAAATTCGTTCAATTGTGACAAATGATGGAAACATCGAGTTATCTATTAAAACCTCTGAAATACCCACACCATTGGCTGATGAAGTAATTATAAAAGTTGAAGCAGCTCCTATAAATCCCTCTGATCTTGGGCTTCTTCTAAGTTTTGCTGCTGATATTTCATCCATAAATACATCAGGATCTGGTGATGAAACAAAAACAATTATAAAAATACATCCTGCTCTAATGGGCGCTATGAAACCAAGATTAGACCAATCGATGCAAGTTGGTAATGAGGGCGCAGGTGTGGTTATTGATTCAGGAGAAAATGTAAAGGATTTGATTGGTAAAACAGTAGGGTTAGCTGGAGGAGCAATGTATTCTCAATATAGATGTGTTCCAGCTGCAAGTTGCTTGGTAATGGATGAAGGAACCAAATCTTCAGAAGCAGCATCATCTTTTGTAAATCCTTTAACAGCTTTATCTTTTGTAGAAACTATGAAAATGGAAAACCATTCGGCTCTTGTTCATACTGCGGCTGCATCTAATCTTGGCCAAATGTTAGTAAAGATTTGTAAAGATGATGGAATACCTTTAGTAAATATTGTTCGAAAATCAGAGCATGTAAAACTTTTAAAAGAACTTGGTGCTGAATATGTATGTAATACTAATGATCAAAGTTTTATGGATGATTTAGTTGCTGCCTTAGTTGCTACTGGAGCTACTCTTGGCTTTGATGCAACTGGTGGAGGAAACAATGGTGAACTTCCAAGTCAAATATTGGCTGCCATGGAAATAGCTGCCAATAAAACAGCTAACGAATATAGCAGATACGGTTCTGATACATACAAACAAGTCTATATTTATGGGGGCTTAGATCAATCTCCTACTATTTTAAAGAGGTCCTATGGAATGTCATGGGGTCTTGGTGGTTGGCTGTTAACTCCAATGATTGGGCGAATAGGTATGGAGAAATTTGGCCAAATGAGAATGCGTGTAGCTAAAGAGATTAAAACAACATTTGCAAGTTCATATGCAAAAGAAATTTCTTTTGAAGAAATGCTGCAGCCTGAAATTATTAAGTCTTATGCAAAACAAGCAACTGGAGAAAAGTATTTAGTTAATCCACATAAGGAATAAATACTATAATCATTTGATGAGTATAGAATATTCTAAGTTTTATTTAAGTGATATTTTGAATGAGGTTAAAACAATAGCGGTTGTTGGAGCAAGCTCAAAAAAACATAGAGATAGTTATAAGGTGATGAAAAGCCTTATTGAAAATGGCTATAAAGTATTTCCCATAAATCCAAACGAGTCTGGCAAAAATATTCTGAATTTAGAGTGTTTGCCTAATCTTGATGCAGTCAAAGAAAATATTGATATGGTAGATATTTTTCGTAAACACGATGCTGTAATGGATATTGCAAAGGATGCTATCAAAATAGGTGCAAAAGTTTTATGGATGCAAGAAGGTATTGTTCATCATGAAGCAGCCAATCTAGCTACAAGTGCTGGATTGAGAGTTGTAATGGATCGTTGTCCTAAAAAAGAACTCATTAAGTAGATTGGACTAGTAAAACAAAATAGCTTTTAATAGATTAGTTATGAATAACGAATCTGAATTACTTATTAAAGAAGCGCCTATAAATAGCATTTTGCGATTGGTCATGAATGATCAGAATAGTAAAAATGCGCTTTCAAATAAGATGATCTCTGCTTTAATGGATGCTATTGCATTTGCTAATAATGATAATTCAATCAAAGTAATAGTTATTGCTTCAAAAGGTAACGTATATAGTGCTGGACATGACCTAAAAGAAATTACTCAAGCTAGGAAAAATCCAGATAATGGAGAAAGTTTTTTTAAAGAGCTGTTTCGTTCATGTTCGGTTTTAATGCAGGCAATAGTTAACTCCTCAAAACCTGTAATAGCTGAGGTTAACGGTGTTGCTACAGCTGCAGGCTGCCAATTAGTTGCTAGTTGTGATTTAGCAATAGCATCAAATAATGCCAAATTCGCTACGCCTGGAGTTAATATTGGGCTTTTTTGTTCTACTCCAATGGTTGCTCTCTCAAGAAATGTTCATAAAAAGAATGCGATGGAAATGCTTTTAACTGGAGATATGATTAATGCACAAAAAGCTAAAGATATTGGTCTGATTAATAATTATGTTGAAGTTGAAGAGTTAGAATCGACAGTTATGCAATTAGCACGAATGATTGCAAGTAAACCGTCTTTAACAATAGCTACTGGGAAGAAGGCTTTTTATGAGCAAGCTAACATGAGCTTGCCAAAAGCTTATGAATATACATCAGAAGTTATGAAAAGTAATATTCTTAGAGAGGATGCTAAAGAAGGAATAAGCGCTTTTATTGAAAAAAGATCTCCAAACTGGAAAGAAGAATAAGAATGAAAAAAGCTTTGATAACTGGATTCTCTTCTGGAATAGGTCTCGCATATGCTAAACATTTAATAAAAAATAATTGGCATTTAGATTTAGTTTCTCAAGATATTGAAAGATCTAAATTAGCTTTAGAAGCATTAAATTCTTCAAACTGTAGCGCCTATTCATGTGACCTGAGTTCACCAGAGGATCTTGATAGGTTAATCTTAAAAATATCAACGCCTGATTTGTTAATTGCAAATGCAGGAATAGGTATAAATGGAAGTGTTGGCAAAAACTCATCAAAAGAAATTAAAGATGCAACCTATTTGATGTTTGGTGGAGTTATAAATCTTATTGAATATTTTTTACCTAAAATGAAAGAAAAAGATGCCGGAAGAGTTGTAATAATTTCTAGCATAGGGGCTTTAATACCAATGCCTAAATCTTCAATTTATGCAGCAGTCAAATCAGGAATATATGCTTATGGAAGATCTTTAAATGAAGAATTAGAAAATACAAACATTTCAGTAACAGTTAGTTTACCAGGATATGTTAGAACAAATATTCATCAAAGATCTGGTCTAGAACATTTAACAAGAAAAATACCAAATTGGATGTGGGTTTCAGCTGATAAAGTGGTGACTGAGACTGAAAAAGCTTCTATAAAAGGAAAGTCGCACATTATTCCTGGGTTTTTATATAGAATTACTAGCATCTTCTTTAATCTAAAAATTACAAAGATAATTTGGAAGACATTAAATGCAAGAAAGTAATTTTTTAAATAGTTTTGGTCGGTTAATGACAAGCCTTGAAGGAACATCATTAACATCTGTGGAAAAGGAATTAATCTCAAATAAGCATATTGGTGGGATTATTCTTTTTTCTAAAAATTTTGAATCACAATCACAAATTCAGTCATTATGTTTAGATATTAAATCTATAAAGCAAAATATTATTATTGCAGTTGATCAAGAGGGCGGTAGAGTTCAAAGATTTAAAAATGAATTTACCGTATTACCTTCAATGCAAGATCTTGGTGATTACGCTATTAAAAAAAATAATTTGAGAATATGCCATGAAATAGGCTGGCTTATGGCAAGTGAGTTAGCTGCTTCAGGCATTGATATAAGCTTTGCTCCAGTATTAGATGTAGATAGAGAAACTAGTAGTATTATAGGAAATAGGGCATTTTCAAATGACCCTAAGTTACTTGTCCAATTAGCAGGAAATTTTATCAATGGAATGAATGAGGCAGGTATGCAGGCGACTGGCAAGCATTTTCCTGGACATGGAGGTATATTTGAGGATAGCCATATATCCGAACCTGTTGATACAAGATCTTATGAACAATTATTTGAGTTAGATTTAAAACCTTTTACAGAACTAAAAGATAATTTAGGCGCTATGATGACAGCGCATATAACTTTCCCAAATATTGATAGCGTTTGTGTGAGTTACTCAAATATATGGATTAAAAAAATATTAAGAGAAAGATTAGCATTTGAAGGCATAGTATTTAGTGATGACTTATCTATGAAAGGTGCTGGTGATTGCTCTATGGGTGAAAAGGCAGTTAAATCGATCGAAGCTGGCTCTGACATGGTTTTAGTTTGTAATAATTATGATGGAACAATGGACGTTGTTGATGCATTTGAAAAAAATAATATTCAAAATTCAAGCAAAATCGTAGCCTTACAGAATTCAAGTAATATTGAATGGAGTGACCTAGTGAAAAAAGATAGAGTTAAAGATATTAAAAATCATATTAAAGAAATGGGGAGAGCTTAATGAGAAGAATAATTACAGGCCATAATAGTGAAGGTAAATCTATTATTACTATCGACGGTCCTCCAGCGCGATCAATTGGTGAGGATGTTGGTGGTTTATTTGAGATATGGAACACAGATGGAAATTTAATTGATACAACTGATTCAATTGATAGGGCAGATACTGATATTATTTTATCTCCACCTGAAAACGGTTCCAAATTTAGGTATTTTCAAATAAACCCGACTCCAGAAGGATTGCCAATGGAGATAATGCAAGAA
This sequence comes from uncultured SAR86 cluster bacterium, assembly GCA_902591565.1. Taxonomy (GTDB): domain Bacteria; phylum Pseudomonadota; class Gammaproteobacteria; order Magnimaribacterales; family D2472; genus SCGC-AAA076-P13. The sequence continues at coordinate 54,696 of CACJBC010000003.1, forward strand.
ATCGCAGCTGATGCATTTGAAAAGATAGGTGCGGCTCATCACAGAATTGATACATCGAAACATCCAGCTATGCACAAAACGGACACTATTGATTACATTATATTATTAGAAGGCGATGTAACTCTAATTCTAGATGAAGAGGAGGTAAGACTAAAGCCGCATGATGTAGTGGTTCAAAGGGGTACCAATCATGCTTGGGTTAATAATGGGGACGAACCAGCATTATTAATAGCTGTGCTTATAGACAGTGATTTAAGATAGATTAACTAGAAATTAATAGTTCCGTTATTAATTTTTTCGTAATTATCATTAGTAAGCCTGGTATAGCATTCACTTTTTGGCTCTCTTATAAATACTAAATCATTATTAACTTTATCTAAATGAAACGCCTCATCTCTAAGTTCATTTTTCTTTAATTTGAAGGTTCCAGTAGTTTCCAGCTCATCAATAATTCGCACAAAAACAGGTCTTGCATAAAATGGTAGATTTTCATCAACAAAAGATGAAAAAGCAGCCCAATCAAATGTATCAGGGTCGCAATTAAAGGCTACCATTCCAGCTCTTCCCTCAGTATTTGGGACTTGAACACCGTATACATTTGCCATATTGACTTGTTCAAATGCATTAAGAATTTCCGCAACCTCATTAGTAGAAACATTTTCAGACTTCCACCTAAAAGTATCTCCAACTCTATCAACAAACTGATAATGCTTTCTTCCAAGTGCAAAACCTACGTCCATAGTTTTTAAGAGATCTCCTGTATTAAACCAACGATCTCCATCTTCAATAACGTCTGTAACAACCTTTTTTTCACTTGCTTGAGCATCTGTATAGCCAGCGTATACTGCATTTGGTGCAATTTTCATAAGAGCCAAGCCTGGAGAATGATCTTTTATTTCAATATATTTGCCATTTTCATCAACTTTTAATTTGTCTTCAGCAACATCATATTCAAATAGTCTAATATCAATGTTAGACATTCCTATTGTTTGATCTTTGTTTAAAAGATTCATGAACATGCCGTTTGCTTCACTTGCACCATAAATCTCACAAATTCTTTCAACATCAAATCTATTTCTAAAGGTATCCCATAGATCTGGTCTTAAACCATTTCCAACCATTTTTGTAATTGGGTTGTTTACTTCCTCAGGACAGGCTTCTTGAAAGCTTAAATATCTGCACAATTCACCAACGTAAACAAATGCAGTGGTATTAAATTTTTGAACTTCACCCCAAAAAGACGAAGCAGAAAATTTTCGTTTAATAAATGTTGAAGCGCCTACTTGTATACATGCAGACAGTCCTAAAATTAACCCAGTTGAGTGGTATAAAGGTAAACAGTTATACATGCAATCTTCGCTAGTTAGCCTATAACCAGCCATAACTATATTTTTAGATCCAGCTACTAACTTTTGGTTTGTAAATAATGCAGCTTTTGGAACACCTGTTGTGCCGGAAGTAAATATATAAAACGCAGTATCTCCTGCAATAACTTGATCTGTTTCGTTAAGATTTGAAGTTTTGGAATGATCTAAGTTATTTTTTATATTTGATGCCCATTCTGGACAATTATCAGGATTAGAGTCTTCAACCCACAATAAATCAGATGATTTTGTAATATTAATTTCTGATAGCACACCTTCTAATGAGCCAGATAATTCATCTCCAAATATACATTTTTTAGAATCAGAAGTATTAATGCAATGTACTAGAGGCTTTCCTGTGAGACTTGTATTAATTAAAACACCTATACCACCAACTTTATTTATAGCTATCAGTGAAATCACAAAATCTGGTCTATTTTCCATAAATAGAACAACTCTATCTCCATGTTCTACACCTTCATTTGCTAATTTATTTGCGAGAATATTTGCTGCTTCATTTACTTGAGAATAGGTCCATACCTCATCCTCGAAATACAAAAAATCTTTATCACTATATTCTTTAACTGTATCTTGAAAAAAATGTGCAAGCGATGCATTAGAATCCAATTCAGGCCATTTATACCTTAACAATGGCACAATATATTTAAGTTCAAATATAACTCTAAAGAATTCTTTAATAGAAGCAAGCATGTCTATATCCCCCTGATATAGTGTTAAATTAATCTACAGATGTAACAATAATATCATCTGAATCTAGTGGTAATACTACCATAGTGCCATCATGAGAGGCAGTCCAATTTTGCATGATTTTATCAACGCCTCTGTACATAACATTTTCCATTAATTGATTCCTAGGAGCAGGAAGATGATGATAAAAAACTAAATGACCCACATTGGCTTCTTTTGCAGCTTGAACAACTTCAAGTATAGGAGTGTGATAATCTTGAATATCGATAGTTACTTTTGCAGCCATTGTATTGCCAATTCTTTGAGCATTTTTATTTATTAAATTTACAAGATCAAGCGACATAGATTCATGGAATAGAACGTCAACATTTTTTGAATTATTTACAAGGTTTTTATCATATATTGTGTCTCCACTTATGCTTACAGATCTACCTTTGTAATCAATTCTGTATCCTAATGCAGGATCGACTGGATCATGCGAAACACTATATGCTGTAATCTTAAGATTGCCGTCATCAATTAATATAGGACTATTTAAATCAACAGTATGTGTGTCAAAGCCAGCTGCATCTAATGGTGCAATAGTATCTCCATGATGCTCATTTCTAAAAAAATAGTCTCTTGTGTAAGCAAGCTCTATTCCATCAGTTAGCATTTGAACCCCCATAGGTCCATAAACTTTCTGTTTATATTTTCTACCTCCATTAATCCATGTCGCTTGATGGAAATCAGCGATATCAAAAATATGGTCAGAATGAAGATGGGTATAAAATATAGCCTGTACTCTTTCCCATGGCGTATTCCAGTTGTTAAGATTTTCAATGCTACCCCCGCCAGTATCAAATATATAGATATCTTTTCCTGCTTGGATAAGGATACATGTTTCAGCTCTTGCAGGATCAGGTATAGGCGCTCTTGAGCCACAAACGACTGCAGTTAATGCATCTTCTTCTGGTAAATATGAAGATGGGATAGCAATATTCTCAATTGCTGATTCTAAAAGTCTATCTTGAAATGCTGGTTGCCTTAAAAGAATAAATGTTATGACAATAATAATAATTACAAAGATAACTAAATACTTAAAAAGCTTTTTCATAAAATAAACCTAATTACTGAGAATTTAATATTTCCATTATTCTATATGCCGTCTCATGACCAGAATTTTGATTTTGTCCTGTTACAAATCTTTTCTCATCATCCACTACTGTTAATGTAGCAAAAACATCTCTAAAAGCAGTTTCACTTTGAAAAATTACCCCAGCTTTTTTTAATTCTTCTTCTGGGTGCTGAGGCGTAAAAAAAATGCCAAGTTCTTTGAGTTGTTTGTCAGTAACCCCAGTCATTTTTCTTCCTGCAATAAGGGGACTTCCATCTTCATTTTTAGCATTTATAAAACCCAATACTCCATGACAAACTCCACCTATGATTGCTTGAGATGAATAATATGCATCAGATATTTTTTCACCCAGTAATTCTGAGAAGCCCAAATCATAAGCAGCTCCCCAGCCACCTGAAATAAAAATGATATCGTATTCAGTAAAATCAATATCTTTTATTGGAATAGAGTTTTGCAATAAGTTCATTGTTTCTTGATCTTTTTTAAATTTCTTATCCTCTGTTGTCTCTATAAAAAACGGAACTGGTTCTAAAGGAATTTTTCCACCTTTTATACTTGCAATATCTACTTTGATATTAGCTTTCTTAAAATCATAGTAGGGTATTGATAATTCTGAGAGAAAAAGACCAGTTGATTTACCATCAATCTCACCCGGTTTATTTAAAACTCCATGATTAGTTGCAATAATCAAAGCTTTTTTTCCTTGAAGATCAAAAGTTTCTCCATCAAATTTTGGATGAAGTCCTGCAAAATTAAGAATAGATGGCAAAGCTAATGCAATTACGATTACAAAAGAAATAATTATTAATAAAATCTTTAGAACAATATTCATAAAACTTCCTATTTTTAATCTATATTACACCCCAGTATTTATTGTGTATATTTAATTGGCTATGAGTTCGTTGTGCAAAAAACATCAATGAACTGTTATAGTTATCTATTTTTACTATCTATATAAAAGGGGATAAATATGAATAAAATCAAAGAATATGATTTTGTTGTTTATGGAGCTACAGGGTTTACTGGAAAGCTTGTTGTAGAGTATTTGGTGCATAAATATTCTAATAACTCACAGATTAAATGGGCTTTGGCTGGACGAAATCTTGAGAAACTAGAATCTGTTGCTGTCTCTAAAAATGTGCCTGAAGGTACAGGGCTCTTAGAAGTTAATAGTAATAATATTGCAAGTATCGAAGAGATGATCTCAAAAACAAAATGTGTTTTAACAACTGTTGGTCCTTATCAGCTATACGGTAATGATATTGTAAGTGCTTGTGCTAAATCGGGAATAGACTATGTTGATTTATGCGGTGAGCCCGGATGGATGCATGAAAAAATTAATGAATTAACGGAAACAGCTAGAGAGACAGGATCAAGAATAGTATTCTCATGTGGTTTTGATAGTATTCCTTTTGATTTAGGTGTTTTGTTTTTACAAAATGAGGTTACTCGAAGGTATGGTAAGCCTTCGGTAAATGTTCGTGGAAGAGTTAGAGAAATGAATGGGGAGTTTTCTGGAGGAACCGCTGCATCACTTGGCGCTACCATGGCTGCATTAAAAGAGAAACCAGAACTTTTTGCAGTTTTAGCTAACCCGTTTTCACTTTCAAATGGTTTTGCAGGACCAGATCAGCCGGCGGATAACAAACCGATTTTTGATGATAAATTAGATACATGGGTGGCTCCATTCTTTATGGCACCAATTAATACAAAAAATGTCCACAGATCTAATGCGCTAATGAATCATATGTATGGTAAAGATTTTTGTTATAACGAAATGTGGGTTATGGGACCTGGAGATGATGGTAAAGCTGCGGCAGATTTTATTTCTTCTTCAAACCCACTTAGTAACGCACCAAAACCAGGCGAAGGGCCATCAAGAGAGTCAAGAGAAAATGGCAATTATGATATCTTGTTTTGCGGAGATATTAATGATGAAAGTGTTCATGTTTCAGTGGTCGGAGACATGGATCCAGGCTACGGCTCAACTTCAAAAATGATTGCTGAGAGTGCGATATGTTTGGTGAAAGAATGCGAAGATCTTAATGGCGGTATTTATACACCGGCACCATCTATGGGAACTAAATTAATAAAAAGACTGCAAGATAATGCAGGATTAACATTTAAAATTGAAAACTAATGATCAAAGAGAATATAAAAAAATGGCATGATCATATAAATGGAGACTTTCCTGGAGGCTTTGAGGAGCTTCTCGCTGATGATATTATTTTTTATTCGCCAATTGTTTTTTCTCCTCAAAAAGGTAAAGATCTCACAACACTATATCTTATGGCTGCTGGCAATACATTTGGTGGTGATAATTCTAAGAATGGAAGCCTTCAGGAGTCCAGTTTTAAATATATCAAAGAAGTTTTAGATGGCAATCAAGCTATTTTAGAATTCGAAACTCAAATAGACGGCATATATGTGAATGGTGTTGATGTTATTACTTTTAACAAGCAAGGAAAAATAAGTGAATTTAAAGTCATGATAAGACCTCTTCAAGCTGTAAATATTATTCATGAAAAAATGCAAAAAATGCTCAATCAATATAAATGAGCGTATACAAAATTTTCCACAATCCTAGATGCAGCAAATCAAGACAAACTCTTCAGTTGCTTAAGGACAATAATTGTAAAATTGAAATTATTAGTTATCTTGAAATTGATTTGAAAGTTTCTTTAATAAAAGATATTTTAAAAAAGCTTACACTAAAGCCAAGAGATATTTTAAGAAAAGGCGAGCAAGAATATAAAGATAACAATCTTAAAAAAGACAATTTGTCTGAAGAAGATTTAATTAATTTTATGATTAAGTATCCAAAACTAATTGAAAGACCAATTGTAGTAAAAGGAGATAAAGCTGTTATAGGAAGGCCTCCTGAAAAAGTTCTAGAATTAATCTAGATTACCTTCTTTCCTTAATTTCTCTCTAATTTTTGTTGCGCTTATACTGTTTATAGAATCATCAAAAACTTCTTCCTCAAAGACATAGCCGACTCCACGACCATAAGAAATATTTACTATGTTTGGAACAAGCATAATTTCATATTCAACACCTTTCTTGAAACCATCCTTCAATAAACCGTTCTCTATGTTTTTACAAACCGTTTCCCAATCAAAAGGATTGTCTTCTTGACCACTGCCACCAGATGATCCTTGAACGTCTCTTACTTGAATAATAACCTGACCAGTTTTTGCAACACAGCGTTTAAAAAGTTCTTGATGTCCTTGATGCCATGGTTGCCATCTACCAAGCATTTGCACAGTTGGCTTTTTCCAATCAAACATTTTTCATTATTTCCTTGGCTATATCATGATGGTTTGTATCATTCATTTCTTTAATGTGAAAATTAACTTCTTTTGGCTCTTCGAACATTTGATTTGTATCCTCAAACCTACCTTTTGATATTGTATTCATCCATATTGTTATGTCGGGGTTAAAGTTCGCTCTAGTTTGATCAGTAGGACAAACGAAATCGCATATAACGAATCTATTATTGCTTTTTTCAAAATCTGCAAAAGTTTTCATTCTCATACTTTGTCTGATTCTGCCTTCGGGAGAAAAATCCCAATCATTCGCCATATTTCTAACTACATCTGCGTTATACCAAGCTGCATTTATGAGAGGTTGAAGGCGTTCAGCTAAATAGGTTTTACCACTTCCTGGAAGACCCATAATTAAGATTTTCATAATTATCTAATTTTTTTTATGCTAAAAATTTCGTTTCTAAAGAACATTTTATCTTCTTTGTTAATAGCAGTCTTAATTTTTTTTTGAGCTATAGAAGATTTTTCTATTGTTTGGATTTCTTTATCAGGAATTTGCCCTATGTACAATATATTTGCCCATTTGGCATCTACATCGTGACCGAATAACTCAGAAACTGTTTGATCAGGACTCCGTTTAAAGTTAAAGGTATAAAATTTTGGTTTTGAATAAGAGTATTTATTATTTTCACCTACTGGATTATTTTTTAGATACTCAATAATATCTTTAGCATTATTAGGGAAGGGGTTTTTATTTTTCCAAGCAATTTTTACAATTTTTTCTACTGAATCACCTCCGCATGAGTGCGTCACCAGCAGCCGACCTGATTTGTTTAATAATCTCATTAGCGGAGCAATTACATTATTTACTTTGACCTTAACTAGTGATGCTGCTCTGTAAGCTTGTGAAGCAATAATTAAATCATAATTATTATTTTTATAATCATTATCCAAAAACGGTTCAAGATATCTTTTATGATCTTCTCTATAAATTTTTATTATGCAAGGATGAGCATACGAAGTTCTTGATTTATTATCAATTTCAATCCCCCAATATTTTTTAATAAAGTTATTTAATTTATTAATTTGATCATGAAAATCATAAGAATTATCTTCTTTAAGGATTAGAGTGTAAGTTTTCACTTTCTTATTTTTAATTTTATTATTGTTCTCAATGTGACCAAGCTCAGCAAACTTTACATTAGTCATGGTTACTAATAAGTTTGGATGTTCTACAAACCTATCAGGCATTTTTTCAAGAGTATTTTTTAAATCCTCGTAACTTATTTCTTTTCCTGTAATTAATAGTGAAGTGTATGGATGATATTTATGAAATGTCTTAATAACATTGGATTTAACTGTCCCATCTCCAGTGCCAGCATCCAGAATTCTTAAAAAAGTTCTGTTTTTTGGCATGGATGCTATATAAGGCGCCAGCTGCTTAGATATAGCTCTTTTTTCGCTAGTATTTTGAATAAATGACAGGTATTTCAGCCTGTCATCAAAGAATCTTTTTTTCCCCATAATTTGTCCTTAGTCTTAATAATATATTATTTTTGCAATTGCTCAATAACACGTTTACGAGTTCATTATTTTGATACTAAAATATGAATTAAGGGGAAAAAGATAATGAAAGAAACTAAGTTACCGTTATTAATTGGAATTGGATCAAGGATAAGAAAATCTCCTTATTTTGATTCAACAATAAAATATGGCGTAACTGGATTTACAATCTACAACAGGATGTATCTACCAACTGCATTTTCAGGTCCAACAAGTGAATATAATAGTTTAATAAATGATGTCACTTTTGGTGATTTTGCAGCAGAGAGACAAGTAGAAGTTTCAGGACCTGATGCTTATAACTTCATTAGATACATTAACCCAAGAAATCTATCAAAATGTGAAATTGGTGACTGTAAATATATTGTTTTAACTGATCAAAATGGTGGGATTATCAATGATGCATGTTTATTAAGGCTAGAACCAAATAAGTTTTGGGTTTCTCCTGGAGATGGAGATGTCCTTTTATGGTTGCAAGGCATAGCAATTAATTCTGGCATGGATGTAGATATTCATGAACCAGATGTATCACCACTTCAAATCAGTGGCCCAAAAGCTGGAAAATTAATTCGTAAATTATTTAATGGTGCTCATGATGACCTAGGCTACTACAAAGCAAGAGCAACGTCTTTAAATGATATTCCTATGGTAATTGCTAGAACGGGTTGGAGTGGTGAACTTAGTTATGAGCTTTATCTACAGAATAGAAAAAAAGGTGATGAGTTATTTGAGATAGTTTACGAAGCTGCAAAAGAGTTTAATGGGGCAGTTATAGCTCCTAATACAATTAGGACTATTGAAGGAGGATTGTTGTCTTATCAGAGCGACTTTGGTCGTGAACACAATCCCTTCACTATAGGCCTGGATAGGCTTGTAGATTTAAATCAAGATATAGATTTTATAGGTAAGGAAGCCTTGAAAAAAATTAAAGCAGATGGTATTTCAGAGAAATTAGTTGGAGTAGAAATTGATGGCGATCCTATAGAAAAAGTGCCTGAAAATTTTTGGCCAGTATTTGATGTAAATAATAAAAAAATTGGTAGGCTCTCTAGATGTTTTTTTTCACCGAGACTAAAGAAAAATATTGGCCTTGCAATTATTAATATTAATTATACAGAGCCAGGAACAGCATTGATTATTGAATCACCTAAATCACATTTAAAAGCACAAGTTCATGCATTGCCATGGTTTCCAGCAGAAAAAAGTACCAATTTAGATTAATGACAAAATTACTTTTATTAATAATACTTATTTTTACAAATAATATTTTTTCTATGATTATTGATAATTTAGACGACAAGAGAGCCAGTTGGAGTGCCATTTCAGATAATGTTATGGGAGGAATATCTGAGGTTAACTTTTACGAAGTTGAGGAGAGTGGAGAAAAATTTTATAGACTAGAAGGGACCGTTAGTACTGCTAATAATGGCGGTTTTATTCAATCTGTTATTCGTTTTCCGTTTAATGCAGAAGAATATAATGGAATAAGAATTAAAACTAGAGGCACAAATGATACTTATTATGTTTGGATAAGGACTCCTGCCAGTAGGTTTCCATGGGATAGATATATTGCTTCATTTTCCCCTGAAGATGAATGGTCTACTATTGAAATCCCATTTAATGAGTTTAATAAGTCCAATTTTTACATGCCGAAGAAGATGAATATTTCTAAAATAAGAACAATTGCTTTTGCTGCATATGGAAAAGACTTTCAAGCTGAACTTGATTTAGCTCAAATAGAGCTTTACTAAAATGTTTTCTGACCAAGACAGGTCATATATGATAATGGCATTAAATGAGGCCCAACTCTCATTTGATCATAATGAAGTTCCTGTTGGAGCCATAATAGTTAAAGATAATGAAGTCATTGGATCTGGCCGTAATCAGGTCATAAAAAACAATAATGTAGCGTCTCATGCTGAAATCAATGCAATTATCAATGCATCAAAAAATATAAATAATTACAGGCTCAATAATACAAAAATGTATGTAACTCTAGAGCCATGTCACATGTGTGCAAAAGCAATAATTGATGCAAGAATTGACGAGATTATTTTTGCAGTACCTGAGCCCAAGACTGGAAGCATTATTTCAATTGATAATATATATGAAAGAATTAAGTTTAATCACAAAATTTCTTATAAACACGGTTTGTTGATGGATGAGAGTTCAAAGCTGTTGAAAGATTTTTTTAAAACTAGAAGATAGTTAAGTAAGTATTTTTTCCATTCTTGTGTGTGGTATTTTTATATCAGATTCATATGGCTCTATTTCAATATAGCCTAAAGATTTATAGAAATCCAAGGCAACATTTCTTGCATTTAGTGCAACGTATGTTGCCCCTAGCGATCTAGCTTTTTCCTCTAATTTTTCAACTATTGAAGTTCCAATACCCATTCTTCTAACATTAAAAGATACACCCATATATCTTATTTGAGCTTCTTTATTACTATTCATGTGAACTCTACCACAAGCTAAAATATTATTAGATATATTAATTGCCATATAATGGTAGCTTCTTTCCTCAAGATTATCTTTTAATGGTATATGCGACATTTTTAGTGGTTTTCTTAAAACTTCCCACCTGAAATCATCATATTTTTTCCATTCTTCTTCGGATTTTGGGGATCTTATTTCAACTTGATCCATAATTTTTATGTATTAAATATCTAAATCCACCCAAACAGGACAGTGATCAGAAGGTTTTTCCATAGCTCTAGCATCATAGTCAATCCCCGTTCCAGATATTGAATTAGTTAAGTTATTTGAAACCATTATATGATCAATCCTGAGCCCTCTTTTTGGATTGTCATCAAACATTCTAGATCTGTAGTCAAACCATGAATAAATAGTTGATTCATTAGGATTTTGAATTCTCCATGAATCCATAAACCCTAAATTTTTTATGCTGTTCCACATTTCTCGCTCTTGTGGTTGAAAAGATGTCTTACCATCACGCAGCCATCTCTTAATATTTTCAGGACCAATTCCAATGTCAGTATCTTCAGGAGCCACATTAAAATCACCCATAACAACTATATTCTCTTTTGTTTTTTGTAGATCTTTGATGTGTTTTTTAAGGTCATCATAGTACTTAATTTTCTTTGGAAATTTTGTCTCGTGATTGATATTTTCTCCTTGAGGAAAATAACCATTCATGATGGTTATTTCAGAATCTTTTGTCGCAAACGTACACTCTATAAATCTTTTTTGATCTTCAGGTTTATCATTTTTAAAGCCTTTAATAGTTTTCATAGGCTTTTCTTTACTAAGAATTGCTACACCATAATGTCCTTTTTGACCCCAGTATTCAGAGTGATAACCAATTTCTTCAATAACATCTATAGGAAAGTCAGGATCATTCACTTTAGTTTCTTGAAGCCCAATGACATCTGGGTTGAGGGTATCTCTTAAATGGATAAGTTGGTGTGGACGAGCTCTGATGCTATTAATGTTAAAAGATATGATTCTCATAATTTATTCTACTTTAGAAACAAGTATTTTTTTATTTAAATTAAGGTAATCATTTATGATATTAGCTGACTCTATTAATAAATAGTCTTCTTTAAAATCAATATCATTATTTATATTTTCATCTTTTTTGTTTTTTTCGATTAATTCTTCATAGTTTACAAATTTTTTAAGACCAAGACCTTCTCTCCTTTTATTTTCTATTTGTAGCAGCCATTCTTTTCTTGACTCCATTTCAGACCTTCTAATATCTAGATTAAGACTAAGTAGTTTTTTATCTTTATTTATGTAATATCTATCTCTTACAGCACCAAGATATTCTAGATTTGGGCTTGTAGTTAATCTTTGAGAATACAAATTTTTTATCTTAATAATTTTATCAGCATCAAAGTCAAACTTTTTATGTCTGTAAGGTCTAACAGTATCCCATTCCAATGCAGTAGGGTAAGAGCTTTCACCTACAGATTCAATATCCCAAGTAGAAAGAAGCTCTATGTCAGGCAAAACCCCTCTATTTTGTGTACTAGAACCATCAACGCGGTAATATTTTGATTCTGTAATTTTAACTTGACCTTTTGAAATACTATCTAAGCTTTGCACAGTTCCTTTACCAAACGTTCTTTGTCCAAGAACAATACCTCTTTTATAGTCTTGAATAGCTCCAGCAACAATTTCGGAAGCAGACGCAGAATAACGATTAACCAAAACTGCCATAGGTTTTTTCCAAGCTTGTTCAGTTTTACTCGCACCATAAGGCTGAATATAGCCAGTCTTGTGTTTAACTTGAACCGTTGGACCAGAAGATATAAACAAACCAACTATTTTATTCGCCTCAATTAATGCACCACCACCATTATTTCTGAGATCTAAAATAACAGCATCAACATCCTTATTATTAAAATCTAAAAGAATATCCTCCACATCACTGCTACTACTTCTGTAGTCTGAATCTCTATTTTGATATGCATTAAAGTCAATATAAAAGGAAGGTAAATCTATTATTCCAATTTTATTTCCTTCATTTGTTTCTATAATTTTTGATTTGGCAGCCCTATCTTCAAGTTTTATTTCCTCTCTAGTTAAAGTGACTAATTTTCTTGTATTATCCGCAGAATCAGAGGATATAAACTCTATTTCAACTTGTGTGCCTGATTTACCTCTTATTAAGTCTACAACTTCGTCTATTCTCCAACCCACAACATCAACGTATTCTTTTTCTTCAGAATCTATTTGGCGTATTCGTGTTATTTTATCTTCTGGTAATATTTCTCCTGATTTTTCAGCAGGACCACCAGGAACTAAGCTAACAATTTTTGTATAGTCATCATCAGCACCTAATAAGGCACCAATGCCCTCTAGCTTAAGACTCATGTTCATATCAAAATCCTCTGCAGATCTTGGAGATAGATATGCTGAATGAGGATCAAATTGATTAGTTAAAGTGTTTATGGCTATTGAGAAAATATCGTCTTCTTTTTGTTGTTGTATTCTTCTAATTTTATTTTTATATCTCTTCAGTAAAACTTTTTTTGGATCATCAGAAAGAGTCTCTGACATTAAAGCCACAAGCAAATCATTTTTAGTTTCATTTCTCCATATATTTTTTTGATGATACTCTGATTCAGGCCACTGATTATCTTCATAATAGATGTCAATGAATTCTTCCTTTGTAAAATCAAATGAATCTTCCTCAATAAGTTTTATTTGATATTCAGAAAAGGTCAAAAGCCTTTCAAAATATAAATTAATGATCAAGTATGCTAAATCTATATCAAAATATTTTTCTGAGTATTTATTCGATTCTTCTTGGAATTTTTTTATCTCTGATGAAACAAAATATAATTTATTTTCATCAAGTCTATTTATCAATGCATCTACATAATTACTATTGAAATCTTCTTTTACAAAGTTTTTTATGTAATGTTCTTTTTTAAGCTTACTAAAAACCTCTTTGCTAAGGTTAACTTTTTCTTCTGTTAGATTTGTAGATATATATTTTTGGGGTTCATAGCTTGAGTTACCGCACCCAAACAAAGCAAGGCAAACGAAAGACCAGATAAGTTTATTTTTAATCACAAGCTTATAAATTATATATTTTTGCTGTTTTAATGAATTATTATCAGAAGAATATGATGCACACTAGTTGTTAATTATACAAGTATAAAAATCTATCACATTTTTATCCATATATAATGTTAGGGCACATGAGAAATTTTTTTATATTTTTATTATTAAATACAATCTGCTTTAGATTAGACTCAGATGAGACCAGTACATCTCATTTAGAATCTATTGTCTTAGGCTCTGGTTGCTTTTGGGGTGCTGAAAAAGGCTATGAATCATTAGATGGAGTTAAAGATGCTGTATCTGGTTATTCAGACGGTAGCGGAATTAGACCTACATATAGAGAAATAACAAAACTTAAAAATAAGTTCAATGAAAATAATTTTGCAGAAGTTGTTGAAGTTACTTTTAATAAAGAAGTTATAAGCTTGAGATCATTGCTTGAACATTTTTATGAATCCCATGATCCAACTCAATTTAATCGACAGGGAAATGATATTGGTACTCAATATAGATCAATAATTTTATACACAAAGCAATCCCAAAAGAAAGTTATTGATGAAACTACAAATGAATTTCAAAAGCTATTGTTAGAAAAAGGGTATGGAGAAATACAGACGAAAATTAAACCTCTAGAGAAATTTTATGTTGCAGAAGAATATCATCAGGATTACATAAAAAAAAATCCTAATGGTTATTGTCCAGATCACTCAACTGGAGTGGTTTTTGATAAAACCAATGTAGAGACAATAGATAACTCTTCATTACTTAAAGGCATGTTTATTCTTGTAATAGATTCTCAAGATTATTGTCCATATTGTGAGAAATTTAAAATTGATGTTGCAGACGAATATCTAGGAAGTATTCCTATGGTTTTTAGAACAGCAAGCCAATTAAATGATCTAAACATCAAGACGCCTACTTGGGCAACGCCAACAATTATTTTTTTAAAAGACGGTAAAGAATTTTTTTCTTATCAAGGCTATATGGATTCAAAATTATTTTATAAAGCACTAGGAAAATTTAAGCTTGGTGACTCGGATGTTTATGATGTTGCCTTTAACAAGGGAACAGATGCAAGATTTTGTAAAGAATATCAAATCTTTAAAAATACTCCTGATGGTATTTTTATTGATAAATTAAGCGGAGTGCCATTATTTGATACAAGAGATAGATTTATTTCGCCTACCGGCTGGTTATCATTTACAGCACCAATTCCAAACTCAACCTATGAAATTCCAGACAATTCATATGGGATGAAAAGGACCGAAGTAAAATCATTGTCTAGTGATATACATTTAGGTCATGTTTTTGATGATGGCCCTAACGGTATGCCAAGGTATTGCATTAATGCAACAGTGCTTGAGTTTATTGCAAGAAATGATTTACAAAATTTATAATAATATTCAATGAGTAATTCTGATTTTACAGTACCAGATATATGTGACGCATATGGAGATAAGATAGCAATAGGTGATATTTTTCTGACTTCTTACGGCGGCATAGAAAAATTCTTCGGAGAAATTAGAACAGTCGATTGTCCTCATAGTAATAGTGTTGTTAAAGAATTAGTCCAAGAAAATGGTGAAGAAAAAGTTCTAGTTATAAATCATTCTGGTGATAAATTATGTTCAATGGTTGGCGATCAAATTGCTCAAAAAGCTTATGAAAATAATTGGAAAGGTATATTTGTAAATGGTTATATTAGAGATATAGAATTAATCAAGAATATTTCAATTGGTGTTTGTGCAAAAAACGCTTTCCCAATGAAGACTGATAAAGCAGTTGGAGTTGGAACTAAGGATACAAGTTTTAAAATTGGTTCAGTTGAAATAAGTAGCGGAAATTGGATTTATGTTGATGCTAATGGATGGGTTGTAAGCAAAAATAAACTAGAATTTTAATTTTTCAATCTCTAAATCTTTTTCTTTCCAAATTTCCTCAATCCATTCCTTAAAATCTTTTCTATATTGGTCATCGGTAGAGTAATTTTTATTCTTAAGGTTCTCAGGTATTTCATATTTTTTAACCAATACTTTTACATCGCGCATATCGCCTTTCAAGAATGCCCAAGCTCCTCTTTTTTTTGACTTATAAACAACTGAGTAGTCAACGAGAACATTTATGTTTGGCATAGCTGAAAGGGCAGTAGCAATACCGCCGGTTCTTGGTTTTAATAAATTTTTATATGGTGAATTTTGTAATTTATGTTTTGTAGCATTATTTCTAGTTCCCTCTGCGTAACTAAAAATTGTTGAGGGTGATCTTAAGAATCTTTGGCATGCTTTAACAGTATTTTCATAATCTTTAAATCTTAAATTTGGATTTTTTTCGATTTGCTCTTTTGAATGCCTATTAACAAAAGGCATGTTTAAGGTTTTGTTAGCTAAAAAAATAAATGGTATCCAGGCCAATTCTTTTTTCATAAAGAATTTTAGCAGTGGTATTCTATTATGTGCAGCAACTAAAACAATAAATATATCCGCCCACGATTGATGATTGGATACAGCCATATACCAATTATTTTTATCAAACTCATTATCATCAAAAACTTGCATAGAATCTTTATGCATGATTTTCATAATAATTTTTAGGCCATATACAGTTATGTCCCCAATAGTATTTGAGATTTTACTTAATTTAATTTTAAAAGATTTAAATGGGAATATTGCTCTTGGGATATTAATAATGGCCAATGTGCCAAAACCAATTGTTAGCTCAGTAACAATTAAAATAAATGTAAAAAATCCTATAAAGGTGGACTTTATGTGATACATATATATTTTTTTAAATCTAAAACCCGCTTAGATTAGCATATCTTTCAGTATGATATGTAGAACTACCAAAAATTTGTTCAGCAACTCTTGATCTTTTTATAAAAAAGCCAAGGTCATATTCATCTGTAACACCAATACCACCATGCATTTGAATTGCTTCATTGGATACTAGATGAAGAGTCTCTCCGGCTACTGTTTTAGCAAGACTAGATAACCTTTGGAGTTCATTAGATCGTTCGTCAGCACCATGGACAGCTGCCATAACTGCAGACTTGGTAAGCTCAATTTCACAAAACATTGCAGCTGCTCTGTGTTGGAGTGCCTGAAACGTGCCAATTAATACACCAAATTGTTTTCTTTGTTTAAGATATTCAATCGTTGTTTCAAAGGCAGACTCAGCATTACCTAACATTTCGGCTGAAATAGCTATTCTTCCAATATCAAGAATACTTTCAACTGTTTCACCACCAGATTCTAGTGCTCCTAAAATATCTTGGTTAGAACATTTAACATCATTAAAATTAATATTTGCATAATTTCGTGAATCAGCCATATCAAGTTTAGTCTTATCAATACCATCTGCATTTGAATCAATAATAAATAGAGTTAATCCGGTTAGTTCATCAGAATTACCTGATGTTCTTGTAAGCACTATTAATACATCAGCACTAGCGCCGTCTATAACAAAAGTTTTTTTACCATTTAAAATATATTTATCATCTTTTTTTTCTGCTGTAAGAGACGTTTTTGATGGATCATGATGACTAGACTCATCTACAGCAAGAGCTGTTGTAATTTTCCCATTTAGTATTTTTGGAAGGTATTGTTCTTTTTGTTCCTGTGTTCCAAAATTTGAAATGGCATATGCACCTAGAACACCTGTTGAAAATAGGGGTGAGGGCGTAAGTGTTTTACCACATTCTTGTAAAATTACGCTTATACCTGCCACGCCAAAGTTAGAACCACCAAATTCTTCAGGTATTAGTATCCCAGACCACCCTAAATTAACCATTTCTTGCCAAATATCTTTATCCCATAGATTTTGATCATTGCTGTCTCTGAGCGCTCTAAAATGTGCTACTGGAGTTCTTTCTTGTGCAAAATTTTTAGCTGTATCTCTAAGGAATTCTTGTTCTTCCGTAAGTATTAATTTCATATTAAATTCCTATTAAAACTCAGCTTGGAAGACCTAATACTCTTTTAGATATAACATTTAGCTGGACTTCAGAAGTGCCACCCTCAATAGAATTTCCTTTTGTTCTTAACCATGCTCTGGTGAGATTTTTTTCTTCTTTATCAAATTCATCACCATCCCAGGCAACTCCATTTATACCAGTAGCTGCAATCATAAGCTCATGACGTTTTTTATTATGTTCTGTTCCGTAAAGTTTAAACATTGATGCAGTTGCACTAGCTTTTCCGCCTTCGTCTCTAGCTCTTTTGAATGTCAATCCAAAAGCATGTTCTTTTATTTTGTGTGAAGCTATTTGAGATCGATAAAAACCATTACTTATTTTTCCATTTTCTTCACCAATATATTTTTTTGCAATCGAAACAAGATCTCTGCCACTGCCCATACCAGATCCAAGACCAAAGCTTGAGATAAAAGCTCTTTCGTGTTGAAGAAGCGCTTTTGCAATGGCCCAGCCAGCATTGAGTTGACCTATAAGATTTTCTTTTGGTACTTTAACATCATCAAAAAATGTTTCACAAAAAGGTGATTTTCCAGATATCAGAGTAATTGGCTTTGTGCTAACTCCTGCTGTTGCCATATCTATTAACAGAAAACTAATACCGTCATGTTTAGGCTCTTTGGGACCAGTCCTTACTAATGCAAATATCCAATCTGCTTTATCTGCATATGAGGTCCATACTTTTTGCCCATTAACTAAAAAATGATTACCGTTATCTTCAGCTTTTGTTGAGAGGCTTGCTAAATCAGACCCTGAACCAGGTTCTGAATAGCCTTGGCACCACCTAATTTCACCTTTTATAATTTTTGGGAGATGTTCTTTTTTTTGTTCTTCTGATCCATATTCTAGTAATACTGGAGCAAGCATCCAAATACCAAAACTTAGTAAAGGCTGTTTAGCACCAATAGCAAACATTTCTTGATTAAGAATCGTTAATTGCTCAGCATTCAAGCCACCGCCACCATATTCTTTAGGCACTGTTGGCATAGTCCATCCTTTTTCACCCATTCTGTCCAGCCATATTTTAGATTCAGGATTTTTATAGACCGCATTTCTGCCTCCCCAAACTTCGTCAACTGGTATGGACGGATCAGCACCACTTCTCATAGATGGAGGACAATTTTTATCCAGCCATTCTTTAACTTCTTTTCTAAATTCTTCTAAGTTTTGCATTTTATAATATATATATTTTTCGATTGTAAATCATACTATAGCAAACTTGATAGATAGCAAAAATCTAAAATGTTCAAAATTTATCAATGATATCTATATTCTTATAGCTTGAGCTAATTGAAATAGTATAATTACGACATGTTTAAAAATATTGGCATCTATGTGAGAGAAAAATCAGGTGAGGGTATAGACTCTAGCAGTCTTGACGCGCTAATTTTATCTTTAAAAAAACATACCTCTGATATTTTTATAGATGAAACATCAAAATATAAAAATAATTCTTTAGCTGCATTAAAGCATGATGAGTTTGTGTCTAAAGTTGACTTGCTTATTGTTTTTGGAGGTGATGGAACGCTCCTTAGATCAGCTAGAAAATACTTTGAATATAATATCCCTATCCTTGGAATTAATATGGGAACCGTAGGGTTTTTGACTGATGTTAAAACAAAGGACTTTGAATCAATAATAAAAGATGTCATTGATGGTAATTGCGAGATTGAAGAAAGACATCTTGTTAGAGCTGACTTTGGCAAAAAAACAGCTTACGGTCTAAACGAAATAGTTATTCATTCTGGAGGTTACACTCAATTAATGAGATACAGATTGTCAGTAAATGATAAAGTTGTTTACGAGCAAAGGTCAGATGGTTTAATAATAGCAACACCAACGGGCTCAACTGCATACGCTTTATCTGCAGGCGGACCAATTATTCATCCTTCACTAGATGTATGGACTATTTTGCCTATGCTTCCTCAAAGTATTTCTGCCAGGCCTTTTGTTATATCTTCAAATGATAGAGTTACAGTCAATCTAATAAGCGGACCTATGAATCAGGCAAAAATTTGCGCCGATGGCCAAGAAGATGAAAATGCTTCATATGCTGAAGATATTGTTATATCTAAAATGAATTCTAAGCTTCGTTTAGTTCATCCTCTTAATAATAATTTTTTTGAAGCATGCAGAGAAAAGCTTGGTTGGAGCTTAGATATTTCTAAAAAATAATAAGTGAATATTAAAAATTTCCACATGCCAATAATATTGATATCAATATTAATTGCTTTTTTATCAAACTATGGAAGTGTCTTAGCTTTCATAGAACCTTTTACTTTTACCAAAATTGACTTAGATTCCTATCAAAAAGGCTATGTAAATTTTTATTCTCTAGAGATCACCTATTTTCTTAATAATGAATGGTGGAGATTAATTACGCCTATGTTTATTCATTTTTCTCTAACTCATTTGGTCTTTAATTGTCTATGGATTTATGTACTCGGCTCAAAAATTGAGTTGAATGATGGTTATTTTAAATTTATAAATCTAGTAATTTTTTCATCTATCATTTCAAATTTAGCGCAACATTTTTTTGGAGGATCTGCTCTTTTTGGAGGGCTTTCAGGGGTTATTTATGGCTTGCTTGGATATTGCATGATAATAGAAATTGATACCAAACAAGAAAGATATGATCTGCCTCCAGCGCTTTATTTATTTATGCTGATTTGGTTGTTTCTTGGTTTTCTTGGAATACTAAATTTATTTGGTTTTGGTAATGTTGCAAATTACGCTCATCTTGGCGGGCTTATATCAGGTATAATTTTTGGCATGATAACTAGATATGTTTTTATTAGAGACATAAATGAATAAAATAAAAAAAGCAGTTTTGCCAGTTGCTGGTCTTGGCACTAGGTTTCTACCAGCTTCCAAGGCAACACCTAAAGAGATGTTGCCAATTATTGACAAACCGTTGGTTCAATATGCAGTTGAAGAGGCAATAGAAATTGGCATTGAAGAAATTATTTTTATTACAAGTCCATCAAAATATTCAATAAAAAAACATTTTGATTTTAACCAGGCAATCGATAATAAATTGAGGAATTCAGGCAAACAAAAGCTTGCCGAATTAGCAAATCCTAATATTTTCCATGAAATAGATTTTAGGTACATAAATCAAGATGAGCAAAAAGGTTTAGGACATGCAGTTTTGCTTGCCAAAGAGTATATTCAAGATGAGCCATTTGCAGTTCTTCTGCCTGATGATTTATTTTTTTCAGAAATAAGCTGCCTCTCTCAACTCAGTTCAATCTATAGAGATACTGGCAATTCAGTTATTGCTGTAAATAAAATAGACCCTGATAATATTCATAAATATGGAGTTATTGATCCAGGTAAAATAGAAGGTAGCTACATGGAAATTAATAATATTATTGAAAAACCATCAAGAGAAGAGGCTCCTTCAGATATTGCTGTATGTGGGAGATATATATTAAAGAGCACTATCTTTGAATTTTTAGAAAAAACTCATGCTGACGGCTCAGACGAAATACAATTAACTGATGCAATAAAATCGATGTTATCTAAAGAAAAAGTTTTAGCCACTATATATGAGGGTGAAAAATTTGATTGTGGCAGTAAAAAAGGTTTTGTAGAAGCAACTATTGCTATTTCTTTGAGAGATAATGATCTTAAGAATGATATAAAAAGTTACATTCATAACATTAATGAAGTTAATTCTAAAGATAATTAAAATTTTTCCACCTGAGGCATCTCATAAGATTGCTCTTTTTTTACTAAAGATCTTATATCAATTAAAAATCTTAAATTTTGTCTTCCCAATTAGTAAACAAGATAACTTCAAATATCTGAATCTTAATTTTAACAATAGGCTTGGAACTGCAGCAGGACTTGATAAAAATGGTGATTACATAGACTCACTTGGTGCCTTAGGTTTTGGATTTCTTGAAGTAGGTACTGTTACGCCACTACCCCAAAAAGGTAACCCCAAGCCTAGAGTATTTAGGCTATTTGATGAACAAGCAGTAATTAATAGACTTGGCTTTAATAATAAAGGCGTAGATTATCTTGTAAGGAACCTTAAAAAAAGAAGATACAATGGTGTTGTTGGGGTAAATATTGGAGCAAATAAAACCTCTGAGGGTCAGCAGAGAATCAATGATTATCTAATTTGTTTTGAAAAGGTCGCAGAATACTCTGACTATATAACTATAAATATTTCTTCTCCTAACACTCCAGGTTTAAGAAATCTTCATCAAGACAAGCATATTAAAAACCTTATAGATTCCTTAGAGGAAAGAGTTATAGAACTAAATTTCATTAAACCTATCTTTATCAAAATATCTCCTGACGAATCATTGGAAGTAATTAAAAGCACTGCTGAATATATAAAAAATTCAAATTTAACTGGTTTGATAATATCAAACACTACAACAAATCGAGAGATGCTTAAGAATTCAAAATATAAAGACTACCAAGGTGGCTTGTCAGGCAGTCCTTTGATGGAAAGATCTACATCTTTATTGAAAAAGATCAATGAAGAATTTCCTGAACTTCCAATTATTGGTGTTGGCGGAGTTATGAATAAACTAGATTTTGATAATAAGCTTGAATCAGGCGCATCACTGGTTCAAATTTACACAGGTTTTATAATCAGTGGGCCTCAAATCGTAAGCGATATATTAAATTAAAAAGCTGATGGAATTATTAATTATTTTTATTGTAATATCTTTTCTAATTGGAACCGTCAGCTTTGCATTACCATCAAAGTCTTCAAAAAAAATTTCAGAATTAAGGATGAATGCATCTAGGCTAGGATTAAAAATAACACCATCAAATATTGGTAAAAATACATTTAAAAACAGAGATTTAAATTTAATGATTTACAGCCTTAAAAATAATACAAATTTAAAAGAAGCACATTTTATTAGAGACAAAGATGAATTAATTTTGTATTCTCCTCTCAAGTTGAAGTACTCAGATGAGTATGATGAGATAAAAAGTAAACTTAGATCTCTATCACCGAACGTATTAGAGATAATATTTTCAAACTCTGTTATCGCTTTTATTTGGAGAGAAAAAGCAGGAATTGATGAGCTTGAAAAGATATTAAATTTATTAAAAGTTTTCTAAAACTCTTGTCAAACCAAACTATTTAATGGTATTTCTAAAAAAGGAACAAATTATTTATTATGGCAAAATCATTAGTAATCGTTGAATCTCCAGCAAAAGCTAAAACAATATCTAAGTACTTGGGTAATGATTTTATTGTTGAATCAAGTGTTGGTCATATCAGAGACCTTCCAAAAAAATCATCACCAGCTAGCAAAAGAGCATCTATCCCAAAGGATGTGAGTCCTGAAGAAAAAATTAGATTAAAAGCTATCAATGATAGAAATAGGCTCATAAGAAGAATGGGTATTGATCCTGATAATGGATGGACTGCTGATTGGCAAATTATTCCAGAAAAAGAAAAAGTAATAAAAAATCTTAGAAAGGCAGCAAAACAAGTTGATCGTATTTATTTAGCTACCGACTTAGATAGAGAGGGTGAGGCAATAGCATGGCATCTCAAAGAAGCACTGGGGCCAGAAAAATATGATTATTCAAGAGTTAGATTTAATCAAATTACCAAAGCAGCAATTGTTGATTCATTTGCTGACCCAAAAGAAATTGATTTAGATTTAGTCAAAGCATACAGGGCTCGAAGGTTCCTTGATAAGGTAATTGGATTCGAGTTATCACCTTTATTATGGAAAAAAATTGCTAGAGGACTATCAGCCGGTAGGGTGCAGTCTGTAGCATTAAGAGTTTTAGATGAAAGAGAAAGATTGATTCAAGAATTTGTTCCCGAAGAATTTTGGGAAGTTTCAATGAGCTTAGGCAAAAGTGATTTATCTATACCTTTTTCGCTCAATAGAAAAAAATCAGACCCATTATTAAAAGAAGAAGAAGCTAGGAGAATAGAAACTTTAATTAATAATTCTGAGTTATCTATCAATGAGATAATAAAAAAACCTGTCAAAGCTAAACCAAGGCCTCCATTTATAACATCAACCCTTCAACAGGCTGCCAGCACTAAGTTAAGTTTTACGGTCAAAAGAACTATGCGAGTTGCACAAAAGTTATATGAGGCAGGACACATAACTTACATGAGAACAGACGCTCCAAGTCTTAGTAAAGAATCAATCCAAGACGCAAGAAATTACATTAATGAAAGAATTGGTGATAAATATCTCACTAATGCTCCTAGAATATATGCAAGTACAGAAAATGCTCAAGAAGCTCATGAGGCCATCAGACCTACTAATGCTTATATGACTCCTAATGATTTGTTGAATCAAACAGAAGAAGAAAAAAGACTCTATCAACTAATATGGCAGCAATACATAGCTTCTCAAATGCCTGACGCTGAATATTTATCTACTTCAGCAAAAATAGTTATTGATGAATACATTTTTTCTGCTAAAGGTAGAGAAGTTGTCTTTGATGGTTATACGAAAGTATCTCAACCTGCCAAATCAGATGATGAAGATATTTTGCCCCCATTGAATGAAGGACAAGTTCTGACATTAAATGAGGTTAATTTAGAACAAAAATTTACCAAACCACCTGCAAGATTCTCTGAAGCAGCATTAGTTAAAGAATTAGAAAAGAAAGGAATAGGCAGACCCTCAACTTATGCAAATATTATTTCTACTATCCAAGATAGAGGTTATGTTGAAATTCAAAACAGAAGATTTTTTGTTAAAAAAATTGGACACATAGTAACTGAAAGATTACTAGAAAGTTTTGATGACATCATGGATTATGAATTTACTGCTAATTTAGAAAATAATTTGGATAGAGTTGCGCAAGGTGAAGTTGATTGGAGAAACGTATTAGATGATTTTTATACATCATTTAAAACTGATTTAGCTTCAGCATCAGATGAAAATACTGGAATGAGGGGTAATAGGCCAACTTCTACAGACATTATATGCCCATGTGGCAAAACCAATATGGTTATAAGAAATTCTTCAAATGGTGTTTTTCTTGGTTGCTCTGGATATCAAAATACTGGCGATGATAAATGTAAAGAAACTTTAAATCTTATTTCCGGTGATGAAGCAGTCAGTATAGATGATACCGAAGAGGCTGAAAATCTATTAATCAAAAAAAGATGTCCTAAGTGTGATACCAGTATGGACAATTACCTTATTGACGAAAATAGAAAACTTCATGTATGTGGTAAAAACCCTGATTGTGACGGATACCTTGTTGAACAAGGACAATTTAAGATAAAAGGATATGATGGTCCTACACTAGAATGTCATAAATGTGGCTCAGAGATGCAATTAAAAACTGGAAGATTTGGTAAATATTTCGGTTGTCTTAATGATAATTGTGGTGCAACTAGGGCATTGCAAAGAAATGGTGAGCCAAAGCCGTTAATGATGGAACCTATTTCTTTGCCTGATTTGTCATGTTTAAAGTGTGAGGATCATTATCTTCTTAGAGATAGCATGAAGGGCTTGTTCTTAGCAGCAAGTAAGTATCCTAAAAATAGAGAGACTAGAGCTCCAAAGGTTTCAGAAATTAATAATTTATCAAATGAAATTCTAGAAGCGTGTAGATTTCTTCCAAATACCGATAAGCATTCGTATCTTATGAGTGCTCCAGAAAAAGACAGGGATGGCAATCCTTATGTCATAAGATATAACAAATCTGAAGATGTTCACTACTTGGCATCTGAAAAAGATGGAAAAAAAACAAAATGGACTGCTGTTTATAATAATGGAGAGTGGGTTCAAAACCTCAAAAGTTAGTGAGTGCAAAAGAATTAGTCAATCTATATATAGATATCTGTGATCAAATCTTAGTTGATAATAATTTAAATCAAAATAATAAATATTTATTTTTTTCCTCTATTGAGCAAAGCATTGATCAGTTTGCAGTTAATTTGCATACAGAATTAAATTTAAATATTTCAAATTTTCATGATTTTAATTTTTATGCTAAGTGGAAACTACTATCCAATGAAGCTGCTCTTGCAAACATTATCAAAAGAGAGATAAATGATGATGGATTTTTATCAGATATATTGATAGCAAAAGATAAACTTTTAAAACCTATAGATACATCAATAATTACCTCAAATGATCCTATTAACTTGAAAAAACTAAATTCGATATTAGATAAATATAAAAGCTTTATATTGTTGCTTCGCAAAACCCTCGAGGAGTGTTAAGCTTCATTAATACGGAGAAATTATGTCAAATTACTTAGAATTAGCTCAATTACCAGACGGAACTATTGTTTTAAGAAGATCAGATGATCACGATAACCCAATAGTGAAGATTGAGTTTTCAAATGAATCTAAGGAATTTTTGCAAGGACAGGAACTTTCTGTTGCTAAGGAGATGATCAGAGCTGGTATTGAAAGTGTAAGTGGTAATGTAAGTGATTTTGATGAGTTTTTTGACAATCAAAAAGAGAGACTCTCAAAGAAGACAGTGATATTGCACTAATTCTCTCTGATTAGTCCGACACTTTTTCCTTCTATATATAACTCAGTCTCCTCAAGATTAACTTCAATATCACTAAACTCTTTATTTGCTGGTTTTAAGTGAACTATATTTGGAGCACTTCTTTGAAAATATTTAACCGTTACCTCATCTTCTATTCTTGCAATAACAATATCACCATTTTTAATTTCTTGAGTTTTTTTAACAGCAATCAAATCATCTTCCATAATTCCAGCATCTTTCATACTAAGACCTCTAACCCTTAGGAAATAATCAAAGTCAGATCCAAAGAAACCTTTTGGACAATTTAGTACTTTTTCAACATTTTCACTTGCTAAAGTTGGTGACCCAGCAGCAACTAATCCAACTATGGGATACTCGTTACCCTCATGCTTAATTTCTGGATTATTTATTGATATACCTCTTGAGGTACCGCTTTCTATTGAAATAAAGTCTTTCTTTTCAAGAGCTCTTAGGTGAGTTTCAGCCGAATTAGGTGATTTAAATCCTAGCTCTCTACAAATATCTGCTCTTGTAGGAGGAAAGCCTGTTTTATTTATGTATACTTGAATACAATCAAGCACTTTTTGTTGTTGAGGTGTAATATTTTTCATAATGTTTTAAATATACTATATATTTATACAGTATAATGCCATTTAGCTTTTAAAATCAATATAAAATTATGAGTAAAAAATCAAAATTAATTATAGGCATATCTTCAAGAGCTTTATTTAATCTTGATAAAAGCCATGAGATATATGAAAAAGAAGGCTTAGAATCATACAGAGATTATCAAATAGCAAATGAAGATAAAACACTTGAGCCAGGTGAAGCTTTTGGTTTGGTTAAAAAAATTCTAGGCATTAATTCCTTATACAAAGACGAAAATAGAATTGAAGTAATTCTATTATCTAGAAATACATCAGATACTGGCTTAAGAATAAGAAACTCTATAGAAGCTCATGGCTTAGATATAAGCAGAGCAGCATTTTGTGGAGGTGAAAGCCCTCATAGGTATGTAAAAGATTTTGGGGTTCATCTTTTTTTATCAAGCAGCTTTGAGGATGTAAAACTGGCCATTGAAAGCAATGTTGCAGCGGCAACAATAATTTCAAGAGATGGAGAATGCAACATGCATTCTGAAAATGATCAATTGAAAATAGCATTTGATGGAGATGCAGTGATTTTCTCAGATGATTCTGAAAAAGTTTTTCATGAAGAAGGGTTAGATGCATTTATTGAAAATGAAGTTAAGGCAACTACCACATTAAAAGAGGGGCCATTTAAATCATTTTTAGTAGAACTAAATAAAATTCAAAATGATTTTGATATCAATCAATGCCCAATCAGAACAGCACTTGTAACCGCTAGATCGGCTCCATCTGACAAGCGTGTAATAAAAACATTGAGAGAATGGGGTGTCAGGATTGATGAATCATTATTCCTTGGTGGGATGTCTAAACAACATTTTCTTAAATCTTTTCAAGCAGACATCTTTTTTGATGACCAAAAAAAACATATCATGGACGCTATTGAAACAACCGCCTCTGGACATGTTCCCTATGGCATAAAAAATAAACAATAAGGATCACAAATGGAAATAGTATGTTTTGATATGGAAGGAACTTTAACACCTGAAATATGGGAGCAAATAGCTTTAAATACTGGAGTTGAAGAATTCAATAAAACTACTAGAGATATACCTGATTATTCAGATCTAATGGACTTTAGACTTGAAGTCATGAAAAAACATAATCTTAAATTATCAGATATCCAAAAAGCATCAGGAGAATTAAATCTTTTAGATGGTGCAGAAGATTTCTTAAACAGTATTAGATCTAATTTCCAAGTTGTTATTCTTTCGGATACATTCCATGAAATAGCTAAAGCTTTAATGGAAAAGATGGGTCACCCATTTTTATTATGTCATAACTTAGAGGTTGAAAATGATGAGGTCATCTCATATAAGCTAAGGCATAAGCAAGCTAAAAAACAAGCAATTATGGCTTTTCAATCAATTGGATATAGATGTATTGCTGCGGGAGACTCTTATAATGATATACAGATGTTCGAAGTTGCTGAAAAAGGTTTTTTTATGAATGCACCAGAAAAGATTGCTGCAAGTCATCCTGACATTCCATCATTCCATAATTACGACGATTTAGAAAATGCCATTCTAAAAAGTTCTATTTTTGTAAAATGAGTGACTATTTAAAATTAGATAATTACGAAAGACCAAAACTTCAGATGCCTAAAGAAGGCTCTGATTTATTGCTTCATAGTTGTTGTGCTCCATGTGCTGGAGAAATATTGGAGGCCTTGGCAGCATCTGATATTAAAACAACAGTCTATTTTTATAATCCGAATATCCACCCAAAGGAAGAATATGAAATTAGAAAAAATGAAAATAGAAGATTTTGTGAAAAGCTAGGATTTGAATGCATTGACGGTGATTATGATAAAGATAATTGGTTTGAGAGAATTAAAGGTCTTGAAGATGAGCCTGAAAGAGGAGAAAGGTGTACAAAGTGCTTTGATATGAGGTTTGAGAGGTCCGCTCTTTATGCAAAAGAAAACAATTTTTCTGTTTATGCAACAACACTTGGTATATCCAGATGGAAAGACATGAATCAAATTAATTCAGCAGGTCATAGAGCTGCTGATAGATATGATGATGTTGTTTATTGGGACTTCAATTGGAGAAAGCAGGGTGGTTCCTCAAGGATGATTGAGATTTCTAAAAGAGAAGAATTTTATCAGCAAGAATATTGTGGTTGTGTTTATAGCCTAAGAGATACCAATCGATGGAGAAGAAAGAACAACAAAGACAGAATTATCAGAGGAGTAAAATTCTATAGTTAGTCAGATTTGGGAATTGGTATATTTGTGTTCTATAATCTCCAACCATGTCAGCAGGCAGAAAATTCAGAAAAGTACTTAAAGATAATACTCCACTTATTATTCCAGGCGCTATTAATGCCTACTCAGCAATATTAGCTGAAAAATCAGGTCATAAAGCAGTGTACTTATCAGGCGGTGGAGTTGCTGCTGCTTCATATGGAATTCCTGATTTAGGGATTACATCTATGGAAGATGTTCTTATAGATGTTAAAAGAATTACAAGCGCTTCGTCTTTACCACTCCTTGTTGATATTGATACTGGTTGGGGAGGAGCTTATAACATTGCTAAAACAATAAAAAATATGATTGATGCTGGCTGTGCTGCAGTTCATATGGAAGATCAAATATCACAAAAAAGATGTGGTCACAGACCTAACAAATCATTAGTTTCGAAAAATGAAATGCAAGACAGAATAAAAGCAGCTGTGGATGGAAGGCATGATGAAGAATTTTTTATTATGGCCAGAACTGATGCAATTGCATCAGAGGGCATTGAGGGTGCAATTGATCGAATTGGTTCTTATATTACCGAAGGAGCTGATGGTATATTTCTTGAGGCAGCAACAACTCTTGATGAATATGATGCTGTAAAAAAAGCATTTAATATTCCAATTCTTGCAAACATTACTGAGTTTGGAAAAACTCCATTATTTACAAAAGACGAACTTCATAAGGTTGGGGTTGATATGATTCTCTTCCCATTAAGTGCTTTTAGGGCAATGAGCAAGATTGCGGAAAAAGTTTACATTTCG
Organism: uncultured SAR86 cluster bacterium; assembly: GCA_902591565.1. Classification (GTDB taxonomy): domain Bacteria; phylum Pseudomonadota; class Gammaproteobacteria; order Magnimaribacterales; family D2472; genus SCGC-AAA076-P13. Next base: position 84,343 of record CACJBC010000003.1, read on the forward strand.
ATTGCTAAAGAGGGGACACAGAAAGATCTGTTAGATATAATGCAGACCCGGGAAGAATTATACGATCGATTAAATTATCACAGTTTTGAACAAAAATTGGATGAACTATATAAAGAAGAATAAAGAGGGATACTAAATATTATGGTTAAGAAGTTAGAAGGTGCTGGTCTCAGAGGCCAGGTGGCAGGAGAAACGTCATTATCTACAGTTGGTCAGATTGAAGGCCTTGCATATAGGGGCCATAAGGTTGAAACCTTGGCTGACAAAGCATCATTCGAAGAGGTAGCATATCTACTTCTTTATAATAAACTTCCTAATAAGAGCGAACTTTCAGAATATAAAGCACTTCTTAAAAGTCAAAGAGATCTTCCTCAAGCACTAAAAGAAGTACTTCAAAAAATACCAGCGTCTGCTCATCCAATGGATGTTATGAGAACTGGAACATCAATGTTGGGAAATCTTGAGCCTGAAGGTGATTTCAGCAATCAATTAAATTCAATAAATAGAATGATAGCTACTATGGCTTCAATATTTACCTATTGGTACAAGTATTCTCATGAGGGCGAAGATATTAGTTTGGTTAATGACGAGGATTCAATGGCAGGTCACTTCTTGCATATACTTCACGGAAAAACTCCTAGTGATCTTCATAGAAAAGTAATGGATGTATCTTTAGTGCTTTATGCTGAGCATGAATTTAATGCTTCAACTTTTACCGGCAGAGTTTGTGCATCAACCATGTCTGATATTCATTCTTGTGTTGTGGCTGCTATTGGTTCATTAAGAGGTCCTCTTCATGGAGGAGCTAATGAAAAAGCAATGGAGCTAATTGAAAACTGGACCTCAAGAGAAGAAGCAAAAGAGAATATTTTAGCTATGCTTGCTAATAAAGAAAAAATTATGGGTTTTGGGCATGCAGTCTATTCTATTCGTGATCCTAGAAATGCTGTTATTAAAGAGTATGCAAAGGAACTTTCTTTGCTTCATGATAACGATACCTTATATCAAGTTGCAGAAGAGGTTGAAAAGGTTATGGCTGATGAGAAAAAAATGTTTGCCAATGCAGACTTTTTTCACGCTCCAGCATATTTTTATATGGGTATACCAACAAAATTATTCACACCAATATTTGTAATGTCCAGAGTTTCAGGGTGGACAGCTCATTGTATGGAACAAAGGGCAAATAATAGAATCATTAGACCAAGTGCTGAATACATTGGCGTTGAAAGTTCTGAGTGGGTTGATATAGAAGATAGGGACTAATTCATGTCTTCTAATGTTGATTTAAATGTTAGGCCTGGATATGACTCAGCAATTTCTGAAATTGCCAACTATGTATCAAATTATCAAATTGATTCTGAGCTAGCACTAGACACTGCAAGAAATTGCCTCATAGACACAATAGGATGTGGTCTTCTTGCCTTAAAATTTCCAGCCTGCACAAAAATGCTTGGACCTGTTGTTGATGGAACATCAGTACCTCATGGAGTTCGAGTCCCAGGAACAAATTTTAAACTTGACCCTATTAAAGGTGCTTTTGACATTGGTTGTATTATAAGGTGGCTCGATTATAACGATACTTGGTTAGCTGCTGAGTGGGGGCATCCTTCAGATAATCTTGGTGGCATTTTAGCTGTAGCAGATTTTATTTCACAAAAAAATATTGAAGAGGGAAAAGACTCTCTTACTATGAAAGATGTTTTAGAAGCCATGATTATGGCTCATGAAATTCAAGGAGTTTTAGCGCTTAAGAACAGCTTTAATAAAGTTGGTCTAGATCATGTTGTTCTTGTAAAAGTTGCATCAACAGCTGTAGTAACAAAATTAATGGGCGGCACTAATGAGCAAATTAAGGATGCAATTAGTCAGGCTTGGGTAGATGGACAAAGCTTAAGAACATATAGGCATGCGCCAAATGCTGGCTCAAGAAAAAGCTGGGCAGCAGG
>CACJBC010000004.1 GCA_902591565.1 uncultured SAR86 cluster bacterium
CTCTTGGATTTATAAAGAACTATATAAATCTAGAAACTTTGGACCCTTTTTTCATAAATTTGGTGCATTAGTTGGAGCTATTTTTAATGCAATTGATCAATTTATATTTAGAGGGAATTTACCTATTACTCTTAATCACCCTACTCCTGATCATCAGTGTTTAAGAAAAGCTGATGAGATGCCAAAAATTGATTATCCAAAGGCTGATGGGGTTTATTCATTTGATAAATTATCATCTGTATATCTTTCCAATACCAACCACGAAGAAGACCAACCTTGCCATCTTAAATTGAAAGATCCTTCAATTCCAATATCAGTGAATTTACCTTTATATGATGAACCAGCACAAAGATATTGCCCTGCAGGAGTATATGAAGTTGTTGAAAAGGATAATGAAAAGAAATTCGTTATAAATGCACAAAATTGTGTTCATTGTAAAACTTGTGATATTAAAGACCCTTCACAGAATATTAAATGGATTACTCCAGAAGGTCCTGGAGGACCAAACTATCCAAATATGTAATAAATAATATGAAATTTTTTAAACAAAAGATTAAATATATAGCTTTTGTAATATTATTTGTTAGCTCATGCCAAACTAATCAAAATAAAATTGTAGAAGCTGATGTTAATGAAATAAGCATTAACGAAAATGAATTATTCGAAGAATATCTTGCTGCTCAGTGGGATAAAGATCTTGAGGACAGACCAATATTTGCTTCACTCATAGGGGATAAAAGATTTAATCAAGACATTACACCTAATAATTTAGAATACTACCAAAAAAGAATTTCTAAACTTCAAGAGAGAAAACAAGAATTAAATGCTTTTAATTTCAGTGAATTAAATTCTGAGAATAAATTAAATTACAAACTTTTAAACCTTAACCTTGATAATTCATTAGAAGCATCACGCTATCCATCTTATTATATGTCGCTAAATCAAAGAGGTGGAGTTCAAAGTTATTATGAAACAGGAGATAGGCTTGTATACTCATCTAAGACTGATTATGAAGATTGGTTGATTCGACTATCTAAATATTCAGATAACATAAATAATACAACTAGCAATCTAAAAAAAGGATTAGCTAACGGGTATACTCAGCCAAAACTTGTAACCGAACAAGTCATAACTCAAATAGATAATTTATTAAGTAATGATCTAGATAGCCATCCATATTTAAAAATATTTTTATCAGCGAATGATGAATATTTTATGAATGATGAAAAAAATCAACTTATCAAAGATGCCAAAGAATTAATCATCAATAAAATAATCCCTGCATATCAGGAGCTTAATACTTTTTTAAAAAACGATTATTTACCTAAATCTAGAGATTCAATTGGTTTAGATAGCGTTCCAAATGGTAAAGAATGGTATGAATATGTTGCTAGGTATCACACAACTACAGATCTTACACCAGATGAAATTCATGCTATTGGTTTAAGTGAAGTAAAAAGAATTAGATCTGAAATGGAGCAAATAATTAAAGATTTAGAATGGGAAGGAGATTTTAAATCCTTTTTAAATTATCTGAGAACTAGTCCAAGATTTTATTACGATAATGGAGAAGATTTATTAAATGCATATTTAATAATGGCAAAAAAAATTGATCCTCTTCTTCCAAAGATTTTTAAAGTTTTTCCCAGGGCACCTTATGGAGTAATACCTATTCCAGAAGAGTCAGCTCCATTTACAACAACCGCATATTACAATGGACCAGCTAAAGGTAGACCTGGATATTTTTATGCAAATCTTTATAAGCCTGAATCTCGTCCTAAATATGAAATACCGGTTTTAACTGTACATGAGGCAGTTCCTGGTCATCATTTTCAAATATCTTTAGCCCAAGAGTTAGAAAATGTTCCAACTTTCCGAAAATATTTAAGTTTTACAGCTTTTGTTGAAGGCTGGGGTTTGTATAGTGAAGAACTTGGAGATTTTATAGGAATCTATGATGATCCGTATGATAAATTTGGACAGCTAACATATGATATGTGGAGAGCTATAAGATTAGTTGTTGATACTGGAATGCACTATAAGGGATGGTCTAGAGATGATGCTATTAATCTCTTTATAGAAAATACAGCCAAATCTAAATTAGATATTGAAAATGAAGTTGATAGATATATTGCATGGCCTGGACAAGCTTTGGCATATAAAATTGGACAATTAAAAATATTAGAATTAAGACAAAAGGCAGAACGAGTATTGGGTGATAAATATGATATTAAAGATTTTCATCATGAAGTTCTCAGGAGAGGTTCAGTTCCTTTAGATATACTTGAAAGCTATATTAATGATTGGATATCTGAGACTTTGAATTCTTGAAGTTTCTGCATCTTTCACTGCAATATTTAACATTATCCCAGTTTCTTTCCCACTTTTTGCGCCATGTATATGGCTTATTGCATACAATGCAAATTTTTGTTTCTAATTTAAGTTTCTTATGCAATTTTACCTACCGGATAGCTTTTATTACCGCTGTTTATATATAGAATGTCATCAACTATATTGTTCTTTTCTAATGCTAAATTAATTAAATTATAATACGTTGATCTATTAAAAAATCCTTTAATATTATCTCTGACATGAACTAAAGGGATTAAAGTGTCCTCAAAGTTGATAAGTTTAATTGAATTAACTTCATTTATTAAAAAAGAGTATTCAAAGTTTGTAACTAACTCAAGATATTCATCTTTAAAATTAAAATCTGTAATAACATATGGAGCTATCGCGGTTTTCACAGGCACCTTCTCATGAGGAGTAACCAAATAATATGAATCATAGTCTTTTCTTAAAACAGTGGAGAAGAGCTTAGTTAGCCTATAATTTTTAATTGGAGAGTTGTTATAAAACCACTCGCCCTCTCTATCTATGAAAAATTCCTGGCCTTCACACAAATCTGGATTCCATTTATGAACTGGTGGGAATGTATTGCCATTTGATTTAATGTTATTGGCAATTTTAGAAATACTCATAAATAGATTTTATAAAAATGAATAAACCAATTAAACATAAAATTGCTGACAAAAAATAATTAATTAATTTATTTTTGTGGATATTTATTGTTTTTGATGCGGTAAGTAAAAAAGATAGCAACATAAACCATAATGCAGAAGTAATTGAAAAATAAATTGGATAAAGGTAAAAAAATATACCCTGAATTGAGTCTATTAGGATAGTAAATAATGAAACAAAAAATATAAAGGCTTTAACATTAAATATATTTGTGATTAAACCAGAGAAAAAGCTCCCATAAATTGATGAACTATTTTGTAAATTGTTTTGGTTATATTCAGCTACAGAATAAGATCTAAGCATTGATATGCCTAAATAAAATATATATGAACTACCTATTATGCTTATAGAAAATTTGTATAGGTCATTTTCTAAAATAAAAAGAGAAATACCATTTATAGCAAGAAAACAATGAACGTATATCCCAACTCCTATACCTATGGATGTAAAAATTCCAGCATTTCTTCCATATAAAGATACTTGCCTTATAGTTACAGCAGTGTCTGGTCCTGGGCTTGTTAAAGCAATTAAGTGTGCAATAGATGACCAAATAAACATATTAAAAAATAATATTTGGTTCAATTTCTAATTTGATATTAAATGTCTTATAAACTAAGTCTTGAATCTCAGAAGCATAATTTAATACATCATCTTGTGTTGCTTGACCATTAGTTATTAATACTAATGAATGGTTTTCAAATAGAGATACATTTTTATGTGTAGAAATTTTATTTTTTATTAATTCTATTAATCTTGCTGCTCCAACTTTCACACGGACTTGATCATAATTCCAAATTATTAATTCTTCTTTTGAATGACTAGTAAAATTGATTGAATCTATACTAACTATAGGATTTTTAAAAAAACTACCAACATTATTAACAATATTTGGGTTTGGTAATGCTTTTGACCTAATAATAGAAATAATATTTGCGACATCTCTAGTTGAATTAGCATTGATATTATTTTCTTTAATATAATCTCTAATCGTTTGATAATTGATTGATATATTACTCACCTTATTAGTAATAAAATTTATATTGTATATAAGGCGATTTGAATTTTTTAATGAAGAATTTCTATATACAAAATCACATTCTGAGTTTGTTAAATTAATTTTTTTAAATTCTGTTAAACAGTAACAATCAATACTTTTTATTAATGATGATACTTCTGCTCCATAAGCTCCTATATTTTGGATTGGAGATGCTCCAACACTTCCAGGTATATCTATCAAATTCTCAAATCCATTAATATTTTTTGATATACAAAAATTAACTAGAGCATTCCAATTATGGGCAGCACCAACTTTTAATATGTTATTTGCTTTATCTTCGATAAGGGTATCAAAATTAGCTCTGATAATAATGCCGTCATAATAATTAGGTAAAACCAAGTTTGTTCCTTCACCAACAATATAAATCTTTTCATTATTATTAGATAAAAAATCTTTAAGTTCATCAAAGTCATTTTCACTATCAAGTGTTAGTAGGTATTTGCATTTTGAACTTATGCCCAGGGAATTATTTATTGATGAATTTTTTTCAACAATCATTATATTTTTAGATATTCTTCAGCTCTTATAACATCTTCTTGTGTATCAATTCCTGGAGGAACCTCTCCTTTATATTGAGACATATATATTGAAAGATTGTTATCTAGGAATCTGAGTTGTTCAAGCTTATGCTCTAATTCATTCGGTGTTGGTTCTAGATTAATTATTTTAGATAATGTTTTATACGTATAACCATATATTCCAATGTGCCTCATAACACTATCATCTAATTCTTTGGTAAGATTTCTTTCAAAGGCTTCAGCATAGCCTCTGCTATTGATAATGACTTTTACACAATTTTTATTTGAAACATCTTCATCATTATAAATTGGATGGGAGGCTGATATCACATCACAGTCTTTATTTGTATAGTCATCAATCAATCTGGTAATTAAATCGTGAGGCATAAATGGCTCATCACCTTGAAGGTTAATTACAAGATCATCATCATTTATGTTTAGCTTTGTTGCAGCTTCAAAAACTCTATCAGTACCAGAAATATGTTTTGGGTTAGTCATAAGAACATTTTTTGTAAATTTTAATACATGTTCAAATATTTCATTTGAGTCTGTAGCTATGTATGTATCTAATTTTAATGAGTTTACGTTTGTATAAACTCTCTCTATTAATGAGATTCCAGAAATATTAATAAGCGGTTTTTTTGGAAGCCTAGTAGAGCCAATTCTTGATGGTATAAGAATAAATGTTCTTTTATTCATATTTACTTTAAAGACTTTAACTTTAAATCAAGTTCTGTAATGAACTTTTCAGATACATCAGCCTCAATTGTTAAATACCAAATTTTATTATTATCAAAACTTATACATTTTGATGCATCTTTTTCAGTCATAATTATTGGCAAATGATCAAGAAAAGTTAAATCTTCCTCATCAAAGGTATGATGGTCTGGAAATGAATTCCTAGTAATATCAAAACCTAGTCTAGCTAATAAATCAAAGAATCTACCAGGATTACCTAACCCTGCTACCGCATGAACTTGTTTGTGCATGGGCCAGTCTTTAATTAAATAGGATTTTCCAGTTTTTAAATGTATGAATTTAGAAGGACTAATGTTCATAAGATATTCATTATCCTTTGTAGGACCACTATTATTAACAACAAAATCAACACTTTTTAATCTAGATTTTGATTCTCTTAAAGGACCAGCTGGAAAAGTAAGATTATTACCAAATCTTCTTTTACCATCTATAACAACTATTTCTATATCCCTATTCATATTGTAATGTTGAAGTCCATCATCGGAGATAATGACATCACAATTATGGTTATTTACTATAGTTTTTACTGCTCTAACTCTATTTTTATCAATGTAAAAAGGTAAATTTAACTTAGCTAATATTTGTGCTTCATCACCGGTTTGCTTTACAGAAGTTTGGTTAGTAACTTTTAGTGTTTCTCTAAATTTACCTCCATAACCTCTACTGACTAGACCTGGTTTATATCCTATCTTGATTAATTCTTGAGCAATATATGCTACTAATGGTGTTTTTCCAGTTCCACCAATCGTTAAATTACCAACAATAATAATTGGAATATCAGATTTATAGGATTGAAACTTACCTTGAATATATTTTCTTCTTCTTCTTTTTGTAAGATATTTAAATAAAAATGAAAATGGTGTTAGAAGATACAACCATAAACTTTTCTTATACCAACTATCGACAACAAAACTTGCATTATCCTCTTCATCATATTCTGGTACATAAATTTGTTTTGATTCCGATATTTCGACCTTTTCAGGTGCAGATTCTTCAAATTTATTTTGATATAAAGATTGATATATTCCTTTATTTGAAAGCAATTCTTTATGTGTACCTGTCTCAGATAAAATACCTTTATCTAAAACAAGAATTCTAGATGCATTTTCAATTGTTGATAATCTATGTGCAATTACAATAGTTGTTCTATTTGTAATAAGTTTTTCAAGAGCTTCTTGAACGATTAATTCAGATTCAGTATCTAACGATGATGTGGCTTCATCTAAAATAATTATAGGAGAATCCTTATAAAATGCTCTAGCAATAGCAAGCCTCTGTCGCTGACCGCCAGATAATAGCACACCATCATCTCCAATTTCAGATTCAAACCCCTCTGGCAATTGTTCAATAAAATCAATACAGCCTGCTTGCTTAGCAGATTCAATTAACTTTTGAGAATCAATAATGTCATCACCATAAGCAATATTCTTGGCAATAGTATCGTTAAATAATGATGGTGATTGATTTACTATTGATATAGAAGATCTTAAATATTTGAGAGAGTAATCATTAACTGATATACCATCAATTAATACCTCGCCTTTAGAATGATTATAAAAACGAGGAATTAGATTAACTATTGTAGATTTACCAGAACCAGATTTACCAACAATAGCAACTGTTTCATTTCTCTCGATTTTAAAAGATACATCATCAATTATTAAACCACCAGTATCATATGAAAATGAGACATTCTTAAATTCAATATTACCAAGAATCTGTGATTCTATATTTCCAGAATTATCTTCATTTTGTTGATCTAATTGATCAAATATCTCATTAGCTGCTGCCAATCCTTTTTGAATAATAATATTAATATTTGATAATTGACGAATTGGTTTAGCCATTAATCCGGCTGCAGTAAAAAATGCTACAAAAGTTTCAGCATCAAGAGCAATACCCAGTTGAGAACCAAGTGCAAAAAATGCAACTAGCGATAATGATATTGATACTAATATCTGAATTATAGGCGTAGCTAAATTTCCAGTCGCTTCAAGTTTTAAATTTTGATTTTTATTTGATGCATTTGCCTCTAAAAATCTTCTGTTTTCATATTCTTCTGCATTAAAGCTTTTAATCTCTACATGTCCGTCAACTGCCTCTGATGCTATATGAGTCACATCACCCATGGCTGTTTGTATCTTTGTTGCTAATTTTTTTAACCTTTTACCAGCTACATAAACTATCAATGCAATCAAGGGAGCAGTAATAATTAATAGAAGAGTTAACTTGAAATTTAAAAACATTAAATATGCGAATAAACCTACAAGTAAAAAACCTTCTCTAACAATTGTTTTTACTGCATCTGACGCCGCTGTTGAAACCTGAGTTGTAGTAAAAGTAATTCGATTTATCAACTGACCTGATTGATTTGCATCAAAATATGATTTTGGCAAGTCATGTAACTTTTGGAATAATTCAGCCCTTAAATCATGAACAATGCCAAATCCTACCCTAGACATAAAGTAATTACCTATAAAAAAACCTAGGCCACGAATTACGGCAATAAAAATTAGAGACATTGCTAATATAGTATTTAAACTTTCATCATCTGAATCTATATAGGTAATAATTCTTCTTATCCACTCTACAGCTGCAATATCAGCTAATGCAAAACTTATAAAACCTAGAACACTGATGATAAACGACCATTTATACCTATAGGTATAACTTAGAATACGTCTCAAGATGCCTGTTTTCATTTTTCTATAGTTCTTATTTGAACTTCATTAAATCCATTTTTATTAAGAATATCCATTATACCTACTATCCATACATGAAGAGCTGCGGCTTCGGCACTTAATACTACTGAATCTGAGTTATTGTTTAAGCTAAAAATAGCTTGTTCAATTTTATCGGTATCATTAATGTTATATATGGTTCCATTTATATAAACATTTCCACTAGAAGTTACAGATATTTCATTATTAATATCGACAAGGTTATATTCAAAAGATTCGGTTTTAGGAAGTTCTAATGATAAAAATTGTGAGTCTCCAACCTTAGACGTTACAACAAAAAAAATCACTAATAAAAACACAATATCTATTAATGGAGTTATTTCTATTGAAAATGCAGATTTTTCTTGATTGATAAATTTCATTTATTTATGACATCAATAAATCTAGAAACTTCAATTTGAAGTGAAATTAAAAGGAATGAAACTTTTTGTTCAAAGTATTTATGAAGTACAAGACCTGGAACAGCTATAAATAAACCAAATGCGGTAGTAATCAAGGCCTGGGATATACCTGACGCTAGCGCATCTGGATTTACCCCTGTTGCCTCACTTAAGCCTGTAAATGCAGTAATCATTCCTATAACAGTACCCAAAAGACCTAATAGTGGACTTATAGTTGCAATAGTTCCAAGCATGTTTAAATTTCTATCTAATAGATATTTTACTTCTATAGCTTTTTCTTCAATTTTTGATTCTAAATTTTCTCTTGGAAGGTCTTTATATTTAATACAGGATACAAGCAGGAAACCTAGCGAAGATAGTTCAGCAATTTCTTCAGCTTGTTTAGTGCTTATTAAATTTTTATTAAATAGGTTAACTATTTGATTAGTTAATCCATTTGGGGAGACAAGCCTAACTTGCAAGAACCACAACCTTTCAATTGAAATAGTTATGATTAGTATGCTACATGCAAGTAAAGGCCACATAAAGGGCCCACCTGCAATAATAAACTCCGTCATTTATGCCTCAGTAAGATTCATATCTTGAATTTTATAGATTTTATCAAAATTTCTTATGAAGTTACTATCATGAGTGGCAGTAATTAGAGCAATATTATATTTACGAGAAATATCCAATAGTAACTTTTGAATAATTTCTGCATTATCTTCGTCTAAATTACCTGTTGGCTCATCCAAAAAAATAAAATTAGGTTTATTAATTAAAGCTCTAGCAATGGCAACTCTTTGTTTTTCACCTCCTGATAACCTCCAAGGATGATGATTTAATCTATGAGAAAGACCAACCTCATCAATAATGTTTAAAACTTCTGATTTATTTGTTGATCTGTTTAAAATTTCGAGTGGTATAAGTACATTTTCCATTACTGTTAAATCTTCAAGTAAATGATGGAACTGATAAACAAAGCCAAAATTCTTTAATCTTAAAGAACTTAATTCACTATTATTTAAAGATTCTATTGATGTGTCATCATATTTAATTAAACCAGAAGATGGTGTATCTAAAGATGCTAGTACTTGAAGAAGTGTTGATTTTCCTGCACCTGATCTTCCAGAAAGAGCAACCAAATCACCTCTTTTTATAGAAATATTAATTTTATTTAAAACTTCAATTTCAATACCATCAATAAAAAAAGATTTACTTAAATTAATTGATTGTATTTTATTCATGTCTAAGAATTTCAATTGGGTTTAACTTTATTACTCTTAAAGCTGGTAATAAAGAAGAAATAACACTGAAGATAAAAGAAAGTGAACAAATAAACAAAATCTGACTATAGTCAACATAATATGGAAAGTAATTTATAAAATAGGCCTCCAAAAGGTTTCTTTGAAGAAGTGATTCAAGCAAATATATAAAGTTATTTAAATTAAATGTTATTAATAATCCTATTAATAATCCAAAAATTAAACCTATCATGCTAACCATCAATCCTTGAAAGAAAAATATCATAACAAGTTGATTATTATTTGCACCGATTGTCTTTAGAATACCGACCTCTCTTTCCTTAGATTTAACAGTCATAACTATTGTTGAAAGAACAAGAATTGAAGCTACACCTACAATTAAAAACAACATCAGGCCAATTAGAAGTTTTTCAAATTGAATAGCCTCAAACAAAGTTCCGTGTGTTTCCTTCCAAGAAGATGAAATATAACCAGTATTATCTGGAATGGATTCATAGGCAATTTTATCTGCAAGAAATAAATCAGATGTTTTAATTCTAATAGATAAAGTTTCATTATTTAATGATTTAAATTTTTGAGCTAAATCATGTGAAATCAAAGCCAAAGATTGATCAATTTCAGCTCTTAACTCAAATATACCAACTACTTTTAACATTACAGACTTTGGATATGAGCCAATTATCGAAGATTTAATATCAGAGGTTGTGATATTTATATTATCTCCAACAAATACACCTAAATAAGATGCTAACCATGATCCGATTATTATTGAATTATCTTTATTTAAATCATTTAAAGAACCATAGATCACATGATTTGGTAAAATTGATACTCTATTCTCAGACTCTACATCTATTCCATTTATTGAAATTCCTTTACTAGCTGATTCATGAGTAGCCAAAGCTTGAAAAGATATATAAGGAACTGCTTCAAGAACATTTTTATTTTGTTTAATATCCGTTATTAAAGATTCATAATTATTAATTGGTTCATCAGAATATATGACAGCATGAGGAACCACACCCAATATTCTATTTTGCAATTCTTTTTCAAAACCATTCATAACTGACATCACAATAATTAAACTCGCAACACCAATTGAAAGGCCTGAAACAGCTAAAAATGAGGTAAAAGAAAAGATACCACCTTTATTAGATCTAAAGTATTTAAAAGCTAATTTAAAAGGTAAGTTAAGCACAAGAGTATTATTTTAATAATCCTTTTAGTAACTTTTCTATGCTCTTTGTGTAAGGAGGCCTAATACCATCAAACAATGCATCAAATTTAAATCCAACATCTTTATAAAATGATCTTGGATTTGAAAAATTTTTAAAACCATCAAATGATTGATATCTCCCCATACCTGATGGGCCGACACCACCAAATGGCAAATCTTTTTGTTGAATATGGCCAACAACGTTATTAATCGTCACACCACCAGATGAGGTATTAGACATAATTGTATTCTCTTCATTAGTATCATTTCCAAAATAATATAATCCCAAAGGTCTATCTTTTGAATTAATTGTAGACAGAGCATCAGTTAAATTTTCATATTCAAGAACAGGTAACACAGGACCAAATATCTCTTCGTTCATTATTTTCATATCATCAGAGGTATTAGTTACTATTGTTGGAGGTATTTTAAAGAATTCTTGTTGAGAAAAGTCTTCATTTGATGGATTGATTTGATTTATACAAGCACCCTTTTCTCTTGCGTCTTCAATAAAAGAATTTATTCTGTCAAAATGTCTTTGATTTATAATGGATGAATAATCGTCATTATCTTTCATGGTTGGATAGTATTCATTTATTACATTTTCAACTTCAGTAATAAATTCATCTTTCTTTTCTTTGTGAACAATTACATAATCAGGAGCTAAACATATTTGACCTGCATTGAGTGTTTTACCAAACATAATTCTCTTAGCTGATACTTTAATATCAGCGGAATTTCCGATAATAACTGGTGATTTACCACCTAATTCCAGAGTGACTGGAACAAGGTTATGGGATGCAGACTTCATAACTTGTTTGCCAATAGAACCTGAGCCAGTATACAGAAGATGATCAAAGTTAAGTTTTGTAAAAGCTTCACCAGTTTCAGGTCCTCCTAAAAAAGTTGCAAATTCATTTTCATCATATGCCTTATCACAAAGATCTTTTATTAATGAGGCTGTTATAGGTGTTAACTCACTTGGTTTATGCATAACTTGATTACCAGCAGCAAAAATTGCAGCAAGTGGTTTAAAAGATATATTAACAGGGAAATTCCATGGAGATATCATTCCAACTGTACCTAAAGGCTCATACTTAACATAAGATTTTGCACCAATTAAACCAAATGGAAAATTAGATGAACGTTTATCAATTTTGGTCCATTTTTTGATGTTTTTTATTGCGTTATTGATATCAGGGATTATCCCATAAGCATCAGAAAGCAAAGATATATTATTAGATCTACTTCCATAATCTTCATTTAAAGCATCAACAAAATCGTATCTATTGTTCATAATTAGACTCTTTAGACGATTAAGTCTATCAATTCTTAATTCAATAGATGGTGAACCTTCTTCAATAAAAAAATTTTTTTGAGCCTCTAAAACTCTTTGCATTTCATTAAAATTACTTTCCATAATTAATCTACCCCTTTATTGTTTATATCTATAATTTATCTTTTATCTCCGAGGTTGGCTATGTCTATTAATGACTCTGCCCACATATCAGAAAAATTTAAAGAAGGAACATAATCTAAAATCTCTCCTCCAGCATCGATAAATAATTCTTGATATTCATCACCAATCTCTATTATTGTTTCCAAACAATCAGCTGTAAAAGCTGGTGAAAAAACTAGTACTTTTTTTTGATTTTTTGACGGCAATTTCTTTAAAACTTTATCAGTAAATGGATCTAACCATTTATTTGTTAGTCTAGATTGAAACGTGACTTCATATTGTGAATCATCCAAGTTTAGTTTGTTTGCAATGAGTTTTGTTGTTTCATAAACAGTAGCTTTATAGCAATACTTATTTTTATTTGTAATTCCAAGCTCACAATCATTATCTGAGCATAGACTATCTGAGTAAACATTATCTACGTGACTATTTGGTACCCCATGATAACTAAAAATTATTTTATCGTATGAAGCCATATCAAATTTTTTTGCTTTATCTACCCATGCATTGATAAATAATGGATTATCATAAAATTGATTAATAAAGGTTACATTTGGTATAACCCACTTTTCTCCTAAACATCTTGAAACTTCCTTATATACTGAACCAGTAGTAGCGGCTGCGTAATGAGGAAATAAAGGCAGAACTATTAATTCATCTGGATTATCGCTAAGAATGTCATCCAATACACTTTTAATTGATGGTGATTGATATCGCATTGCAAATTTAACACTAACATTAGGTAACTTTTTCTGTAACACTTGCGTTAACTGTTCCGTATTATAAAGTAATGGCGATCCATATCGTTCACTCCAAACTTTTTTGTAAATCTTTGCAGAACTAAAGGATCTAAATGGGCAAATTATAAAATTAACTAATAAAAACCTCAGTATTGGATTTATATCTAAAACCTTTTCATCAGATAGAAATTGTCTTAAATACTTAAAAACATGCAAATATGATGGGCTATCAGGCGTTCCAAGATTTATGAGTAAAAGCGTTTTTTTCATATTTTTTAATTTTTTCTAAAAATAGGATTACTAATTATAAATATAAAGCATATTAAACACAGAATCGAAGAAAAATAATACAAATATGCTGGGTTATACGCATATATTGGCATAGCAACCACAGGTGTCAAAATATGACCTATAGGATAAACAGATCCCAAATATCCTGCTACAGACCCTTGATATTCAGGTGATTGCGCTAAAGATAATGAAGATGAAATTGCTGGACGCAACAATCCTCCACCTAGGCCATTAACAATAATTGACAAGTAATAAATTGAAATCTTTGGATATAAAGCCATAACTGAATATGAAAAAGATAGTAATAAAATACCGTATATCAGTAATTTATTATTTGATAGTGGAAAAGCATCCGTAAAAATGTATTGACTGACTATTGTAGAGATAGAAAGTAAAGCAAAAGTGATACTAATTACAACAGGTAGATCATCAATATTAGGGAATGTATCAAAAAGATAAAAACCAATAGTTTGAATCAACGAAGCAAGACACAAGCTAGATATAGAAGCTATAAATAAAAATGGCCATACAGTATTTGATGTCCATGAAACTTTTATTGATTGATTTTTATTATTTAGTTTTAATGGGGTCTTATTATCTAGATTTTTATAAATTCCTATTGATGCAATTACTCCTAAAAAGCTAAAAATATAAAAAGGTGTTTCCTTTGATATAAGAATTAAAAAACCACCAATCAAAGGCCCTGCGACAGTACCAATTAAAAAACTTGATTCAAGTCGAGCAAATTTAAGAGTTCTCTTATCTTCAGATGATGTGTCTGCGACATATGCAAAAGAAGCCGGCCTAGTAGCAGACCCCAATAAACCATTCAACATTCGACCAAATACTAGTAATGGAAAAAGATAAACTAAATCTAATAGATCTTTTTCAACTAAAAACAATGGGGTTATCATAGCTATTAATGATGCTGAGTAACCAAAAAGTCCCAAAATAGCAATATTACGCCTTCCATACCGATCACTAGCCCTACCCCATGTTGCACTAGTTAAGGCCCAGCCAATAGCTGAGAATGCGAATATTGATGATGTTTGTACCTCAGATAAACCTAACTCTCTAGCTAGAGGTGGAACAATGACAAAAACAAATGATTGGCCTAATCCAACTGTAAATAGGCCAAATTTAAGCCAGGAAGAGCCAGATTTATTCATTAAGATATTTTTTTTATGCCTATACTATCTCTTATCGAAGATAACATTTCTTTTGCTATAGGCCTTACCTTATTAGAACCTTCATTTAACAAATCATTAAGTAAATTTTTATCATTAACCAATGAATCATATTTATCTCTTATGGGACTCATTTCATTATTAACAACGCTGAATAATTTATTTTTAGCATCACCCCAGCCAATACCATCCTTATAATCGCTTTCAAATTCAGCAATCATTTCATCTGAAGCAAAATATTTATATAACTTAAATACCGTGCAATTTGATGGGTTTTTAGCTTCTCCTGGTTCTAATGAATTTGTAACTATCTTTGCTATAGATTTATGGAGTTGTTTTTCAGTAGATAATAATGGAATTATATTTCCATAAGATTTAGACATTTTTTGACCATCAGTACCAGGCACTGTGTCCTTTTTAGATTGAATAATAGCTTCGGGTAATTCAAAAGTTTTTTTGTATATATGATTAAACCTAGCAGCAATATCTCTCGTCATTTCAAGATGTTGAATTTGATCAGCCCCGACAGGAACATGAGTAGCATTAAACATTAAGATATCAGCAGCCATTAATATTGGGTATGAAAAAAGACCCATTGTTATGCCTTTATCCTCATCTTCTTTATTATTGTTAATAGCAGCTTTATAAGCATGGGATCTATTCATTAAGCCCTTTGCCGTTACACAATTTAAAATCCAGCTAAGTTCCAGAATTTCTGGTATATCTGATTGACGATAAAAAAAAGATTTATCAACATCAAGACCTGAAGCAAGCCATGCTAAAGCAACATTTTTTACAGATTCAGATACTTCTTTATTATCAGAATTTTTGATAATTGCATGGTAGTCAGCTAAAAAATAATAAGATTCATCATAATTCTTTGCTTGTTTTAAGGCAGGTTTTATTGCACCTAAATAATTTCCAATATGAGGAGTACCAGTTGTTGTAATACCTGTTAGAATTCGTTTTTTCATTTGATATAATTATAAACTTCAAAAGAGATTAATGTGAAAACAAGTCAAGATTTATTTAAAGAATTAGATGAAGTAGAATCTTTATTTACAAAAGGTTCTATCAAAGTAGCTCAAAAAAAAGTTAGAGAAGTTATTACAAAGTCTAAAGAATTGGACAAAGTGCCAAACAAACTCAGGCATAAACTTAATTTTGCAATTGGTCAATCAAGATATTTTGATGATATGTCGTCTTTTGCAACTAATCCAAAAAGAGAAGAATTAATAAAAGAAATAACTACAATTATAGAAAGTCCACTCGAAAGCCCAAAAAAACAAGCGCACTTAATTCATGATCTTCAAACTAAGTGGCAACTTCTTGATTTATCAAGCAGACCTGCATCAAAAGAACAGTGGAATAGGTTTAACGAACTAACCAATAAAGCATGGGAACCATGCAATGAATATTTTGATGAGCTAAAACAAATAAAAATAAATAATGCTGCCCAAAGAATGGAAATCATTAATAATATTAATCAATACGTTCAAGATAATTCATCAAACTGGCCTCAACCTAAATTTCTAATTCAATTTTTAAGAAAATCTTTTAAAGAGTGGCAAAAATATGCACCGGTTTTAGATAAAGATCTTAATAAATTAAGAAATGCTTATTTTGAAGCTAAGAAACCTATCAATGATTCTATTAAGAAACAAGAACAGATAGTCATAAAAGCTAAAGAAGCTTTAATAGAAAAAGTAAATGCTATAACAGATGAAGATAATGATATATGCATTAAGAAGTTCAATGATTTAAAGAATGAGTGGAAAAAAGCAGGATCCGCTGGCAGGAAAGCCGACAATAAACTTTGGGATAAATTTAATAAATCTGCAGATAGATTCTTTAATGCGAAGAAAGAAGTTATAGATGCTGAGCTTATAAAAGCTAACGAGCTATTAGCACAACTTAAGAGTGATGAGATTTCAATTAATGAAGTATTAAAAAGTTTAAATGATCTAAAAAATATTTCTAAAACAAGAGAATTCAATGCCATCCAAAAACTAATTAATGATAAAAGAAAAGTTCAAGAGTTAAAACTAAAACAAAATAAGATTGATACATATACCAATCTGCTCGATGCATTCTTAAATAATGAATTGGATAAAACTCAAGCACCCTCTTCTATAAAAAATAAATTAAACAAAAAGCCACAAGATAAATCTAATAATGAAGCATTAACTTATGCATGTGTAAAATTAGAGGCTCTTGCTGGAATTGATTCATTAAAAAAAGATTCTAAGTTAAGACAATCTATACAAATAGAAATACTCACAAATAAATTTAATAAGGTATCTAATCAACTCAATTCTGTAGATGATTTATTAATTCATTTTATTAATAATATTGCATCAAAGCCCACTGCAGCAGAAAAAACACTTTGGAAAAGAGTTTCAAAGACGATCGAAATTCTTGTTTAGTGATCAAGCTCTTTCTTTAAGCTGTCTCAGTATCTCTGAATGTCTTTTCTTATCAAGACTATAGAAGTGAAAAAATATTAAAGGTATTACCAATAAGACAGGACCAATAACACCTTGAACAAAAAATAATGAATATGCTTGATCATAGGTTGGTGTTTCTGATGTGATGTTTAATACCCAAAGAGTTAATCCTCCAGTTAACGCACCAAATGCTGTATTAACCTTTTGTACAAATGAAACTGTTGAATATAAAACACCTTCTTGTCTTTTACCACTTTGCAAATCAACCTCATCTGCAATATCACCAATCATTGCATCCCTAGTCATGTTGCCAGCAATACTAAGGGTAGAAATAAATATTAAAGGCATGCATAAAAATAGAACCAAAGCGTTAGTACCTTTATCAGGGGTTAAACCTAAGTTATAAAAAATAAATGCAATTGGGCTAGATAATGCTACACCCGCAACACAAATTAAAACAAAATTTCTTTTACCAATAAAAGTTACAAACTTAGGTGTTATATAAAATGCTAAAAATGCAGCTCCAAAGTATATATATAAAAAAATACCTATCTGACTTCCTTTAAGTTGCCAAAAATCAGTATTTATAAACAACGTAAGACTGTTAAGAAGACCCCAACATATTGATAAGGATAAACTTCCTAAAAAAAATAAGACAAAACTTCTATTTGATAGTGCAATTTTTAATTCAGATAAAATCTGTATTATTGATATTGCTCCTTTCCATGAGGATAAATTTTTAATTTCATTTCTAGTAATTAATGAGGAATATAAAATGCTTATTACCATAAAGATTGAACCTGTTAATGCAAGAGGAAAATAGGCTTCTGGATTTAACTGTCCAAATGAAAATTTTTCAGTAGATTTAAAAAAAATATTATAAGCAAGAAATGCATTACAAATTCCTGCAGTCCAAGCAAACATTTCTCTCCAAGAGAATAATTTTGTTCTTTCTATATAATCCTTTGTTATTTCAGCTCCAAAAGATCTATGGGGCACTTCAAAAAAAGTCATACCTATCCTAGTAAAACTTGCACAGACAAACATCCACCAAAACAATTGATTTTGAGATAAATTCCAATCAGGCATTGGAGTAAAAAGTAAAACATAAAAAATTGAAACAGGGATAAATGAAACAAACATAAATGGATGCCTTCTTCCATATTTAGAATTTGTTCTATCAGATATGGTTCCCATTAGAGGGTCTGTAAAAGAATCTATAATGAGAGCCAAGCCAATTGCTAATGATGCAAGTAAAGGATCTAAACCAATTACCCTAGAATAAAAAAATAGTAAAAAAAAAGTAAACGTATCTGTTTTGATTCCGTTAGCTATAGCCCCAACAGAATAATTAAATTTAAAACCGTTATTAAGCATTATCTTCACTTAAATGAGTTAGTAAATCATCTTTAAATAATTCAAAAACTGGTTCCTCTATTAAATGTCTCATTTTTGGAAGAACAATTAAATTACTATTTTTTATATATCTATTAGCTTGATATGCATTTTTAACCTGTATCAAAGGATCTTCTTTACCATGAATAATTAAAGTTTTAGATTCAATAGATTTAACTTTTTGTATTCGATTTTCTGAACCTAATATAGCCATAAGTTGTCTACTAAAACCACTATCATCAGGACCTGCTCTATTAATAGATTCAATAGATTTATTATAAAATTCTTCACTTTCAAGATCACTTTCATCAATCCCAATCAATTTAAAAATGCTTTTTGTTCTCTCTATTCTTTCATCGTTAGTTGCATTTGGATTTGCTGATCTGCTCATTAATAACTTCCTTACATCACGCCTAGGGCCATTTAATGGACTTGGTACTGAAACAGATGAGGCAATGAGTGTAAAAGTTTTAATTCTTTCAGGATGATTAGCTGCTAATATTTGAGCAATCATTCCACCCATAGAAATTCCGAGCAGATGAGATTTTTCAATATCTAAATGGTCTAATATTGTTACAGCGTCGTTGGCCATATCATCAAGCGTATAAGGAGCATTAATAGGTAATCTTAAGTAGTATCTAAGATAAGTTCTATTTATTGTTTTAGCTTTATTATTTTCAGAAAAAAGATCATTGTTTAATCTTGAAGATAAACCTGAGTCTCTGTTATCAAAAACTATTGGTCTAAAGTTATTTTCTATTAAAAAATTAATTATATGATCTGGCCAATTTATTAATTGACCTCCAAGACCTTGAACTAATAGTATTGGATCAGCGGAATTAGGGCCATAGTCTCTATAAACAATCTTTATATCATCGTTATAGACAAAAGATTCTTCATATGAAAATAAGGAAGTTGAGGTAAACAAAATTAATAAAGCTTTATATAAAGGCATTTATTCTATCCTTTATATTTTTTCTTAAACACCCCCAAAAAAGCATAACGTCATAACTATGCAAGTCACCATTAAAGTATCTTATTTTTTTATATCTATCAACTAATGGTCCTCGAGCTTCTAGAAGACCTGTTTTACTATTTAAAGCAGAAGTAAAGTCTTGCACACTACTATATTGTATAGATTTATTTGATCTTGAGTGTAATGAGGAAAGTCTATCAGCAAAATCATAATTATCAGCCTTAGTAATTATTGAGCTATGGCATTCTGGTTGAGAAATCCACTCACTAGAGTTATTCCATGAAAATGGATTAATTCCATAAATTCTTTGATCCATGTATTCAAGACCCCATCCAGACGGTTTCCAGAAAATTGTTCTTTCACGAGCTCTTTTAAAGCCTTCAGCAACAGTACACCATGATAATAAACAATTAGTGTCATTAAAGTTAACTGATTTGGGAATAGATGGAAACAAAGTCTCATATTCTTTTTCAGGAATAATATATCCAATTACATACGCACAAATCATTCGTTTTTGAAGATCGGTATTTTGAATATACTTTGAAATTAAGCGTTGAGCATGCAGAGCACCTTGGCTATGTGACATTATGATGTAAGGTTTACTATCATTAAAATTTTCAATGAAATAATTAAAGGAATTAAGAATATCTTCAAAAGCTAAATCATGAGCTTTGGTGCCATCAGAATCTTTAGCAAAATATGAATAGTAAGTAGCTTGCCTATATTCAGGAGCATAAATATTACATGAATCATTAAATGGAGTTACTTGGTTAGATAACATTATCTCAGTTCTTTCATAAGTAGAATGATTTTTAGACATATCAGAATTCCAAGTTTGTTCAAAGCAACCTGTTGGATGGATATAAAAAACATCAACATCATTCTTATTTCTATTAACTTTTAAGTTATTATCAGGAACAAAAAACTGATACCCATCTATATCTGGATGAGCTGCCCATGAGTCTAAATTACTGTAATCAGGTGCTTTTGGGTGATCAGTGTCATCATAGGAATTAATAGGCTTTATTAGCTGTAAAAATTTTTCAAAAACCTCAGACATTAAATGAGTATATCTTAGAATGGACTATCAACTATCTTATTGGTGGCAGATGAAGTAGCAATTACGGTATTATTTTGATACAACACAGCTTCAGTAAAACAGATTGATTTACCCTCTTTGGTAATTTTAGCAACTGTTTTTACAGGGCCTGGTGCGCATGGTCTTAAAAACTTTACATCAATATCTAAAGTTAATGGTATTTGTTTACCTTGAGCTTTATATATTAAAAATTGAGCCATACAACAATCTAACATACCTGTTACAAAGCCACCTTGAACAACCATACCCTTTGAATGAGTTAACTCTTCTCCAGGCATAAACTCAACTACAAAAGAATCATCTTTAGGATATGCACTTGTAATATTAAATACTTTTAAAAATGGTGGGATTTCTCTAAAAAATTCTGATATATCCTTCTTACTATCTGCCATTACAGTTACCGATTGGCGGAGGGAGTGGGATTCGAACCCACGGTGCCGATGAAAGCACGACGGTTTTCAAGACCGTTACAATAAACCAGACTCTGCCATCCCTCCTGATTCTGAAGTAGCTATTTTATAGGGTTTTTTAAGTTTCGCAATTACTTTAACTAATTCAGTTTTAACATAATTAAGTATTATCTGAATCTTGATATTCTAAATCTGATTTATCAAAAATTTTCCTTTTCGATCTATTAAAAATTTTATTAAATAAATTTAATAACCATTTCATAACTTCTCCAATAAACAATGTTCTTATATTTTGACATAATTAAGAATCAATAAATACAATCCAATTTTGGTTTGATAAAATTCACAATATGAGCAAAGATTACGAAGAATTCATAGAAAAGAATATCAAAAGCAAAAATTTAGACCTTAATTCAGTTGAAGTGACTATCGATATTAGTTAAAAGTTGGTATTTAAACAGAATGGAATGGCTTGATAGCGCATTTAAAAACTTATAAATATAATTTATTATCTTTTTATTAATATTGTAATGCCCAAAAATATTGGCCATAATCCAAGAAAAATTTCTCCAACATAAATTAGATTATATTCAGTTCCGTGTATAAGCACTGCAGTAAGATTAAAAATTGCTGCACATATATAAATTATTCCTGCAGAAAAAAACCAGGTTGGATTTAGAGTAACCACACCAAGTAACGCAAATATTAATGTTGCAACAAAAAAAGATGTAAAGTCTTTTAGTAGTGCATTTTGAGCATTATCAGCTAAATCTTTTAAAATAAAACCAAAATCAGCTGCTGCAGTGTCAGGTGTAAATATCCAGTTCAAAGAAAATCCTAGAATTATATATGCATATAAGACACCTAAATATCTTATGATAAATGTGTAATCGTAGTTTTTTGATATTAAAAAGTAATAAAAATAACCACCAAAAAATCCAGCTAACCAATGTAATATTTTTCCTATAATTGTTCTGTTACCTCCTAGTAATTCCGATTCAAAAAGCAAAACAACCATTAAATACATAGCGATGCCAATTGCACATGCGCCAGCAAATGCATATAAATACTTAGCATGAAAATTTATATATTTAGTTAGCAATCCTGTTACGCTAAAAGCTACTGCAAAACCAATTATTACAACTCCATAAAGAAGTATGCCTAAACGCTGAAAATCAAATAGCAAAACCTCAAGTGACTTGAATATTCCGATAGGCATGTTTACTGAATTTAACCAAATTAAATTTGATATGGATGAAATTGGTGTTATTAACATAACAGTGAATAAGGCAGCTGATAGAACAGCAAATGGATATTTTGCTATTTTCATTACTATTTAGGTAAGATTTTAATTAATTTATTATTTGGACCGTCAGTAAGGAGATAAATATACCCTTTTGGTGAATCTTGAATATTTCTAAGTCTAAAATTCAAATCTGTAAATAAAGATTTTTGTATTGTTAAATCATTTATATTAATTTGTTTAACATCTTTAGATACCAATGCGGTTATTAAAAAATTATTTTTTAGTTCAGGATAAAGATCTTTTTCATAAAAAATCATATCAGATGGTGCTATTGATGGAATCCAGGTAAATAATGGCTGTTCCATACCCTCTTTCTCAGTAAATGGACTTATAACAGCGCCTGAATAATCAATGCCGTATGTAATTGCAGGCCAACCGTAATTTAATGATGGTTTTATTATATTAAGTTCATCGCCTCCTTTTGGACCATGTTCGTGTTCATATATCTCGCCAGAACTTGTAATTACTAAGCCTTGCATATTTCTATGACCATATGAATATATGTCTGATAATGCATTTTTATATGATATAAATGGGTTATCTTGAGGAATCGAACCATCTCGATTGATTCTAATAATTTTACCAAAATGATTATCTAGACTTTGCGCCTTCTCTCTATGATCATAACCATCGCCACTAGTTAAAAGTAAGGTCCCATCATTTAAAAAAGCAATTTTTGCACCCATATGTGCTGGCGATCTTCTATAAGCATTAGCTTCAAAAATAATCTTTCTATTTACCAGTTTATTATCTTTAAGTTCGGCTGAAGCTAAATAAAGAGTAATTTTTTTATTATCCTTTTTTGCAGAGTAGCTTATGTAAATTTTATTATTGGTATTAAAATCAGGATCTAAAACGACTTCTGAAAGACCTCCTTGACTTGAATATGCAACTTCTGGAATATTTGTAACATTAATAATAGATTTATTAGTCAGTGAAGCGATTCTTAATTTTCCAGGCATTTCAGTAAATAATATTTTATCTTCACTGAGAAAAACAAAGCTCCATGCATCATCTAAATTATCGAGAACAGTCTCAAACTTATATTCAGCAGATGAATGAATTGAGAATAAAAATAAAAATGAAGATAAATAAAATTTCATAATACTTATAATAAATATATATATTATAAATTATATTAAAAACCTATAAATAATCTTATAAAGATAACAGGTATAACCAAGGATAAAAATAATAGTAATAAGAATTTCCATTTATTCATAACTCATAATAATAGTATAAAAAATCTAGGTATAATTAACTTATAATGGATTATACGACTTATTTAATTGGGAATATTATTTTTATAGCCCTTCTATATTGGGTAGTAAAAAATAAAAATAAGTTTTAGTATCAACTAAACTATATAAAATATTATTATGGAAACTGTTTTTATATATTCGATTATTTTTCTATTTATTGGCGGAATAATGTGGTCTTTTGAAGGTAGTAAATTCACCAACTATACTCAAAATATGGGTATGTTGCTTTTTTTTAAATTTAGTAAATGGTTTTTTGTAATCCTTGCATTTGGGCTTCCATTTATGAACTAACGGATATGTATCAATGAAAAAATTATTATCATTATCGTTTCTACTATTTTCTTTTAATGTATGGGCAGAGTATGATACAAAATGTTCTATTCTAATAACTAAAAGACTTCAATCAGCTGAAGATGCATATAAAGATGCTATAAATAAGATAAATTTGTGCAAAAAATATGACATTTTGTCTATTACAAGCTTTTTAGAGGAACCAATTTCAAAAGTTTATATCACAGACCTCATTCAAACTTATTGTATGTTTAATCATGAAATAATCACTCTGTTGGATAAAAATACAAGTAATCTAAGTTGTGTTCATCGCGGTTTTCCACGAAATGAAAGAAAACTTATAATTAAAAACTAAATTTTATTTAACATAAATGTTGCTTTATGTAACATCTAGTCAATATTAACTTCATATGTGGCTACTATATTTGCAAATGAAAGTACTCCTCAACATCTAATAGATACTTTCATTTGATGGCAGGAATAATCCCCTTACCTGCCATCAAAACTTAAATACATAAATTACAGCCCATTAACACAAGAATTACTATTGATGGTAACCAAATTATTGGTCTAATCAGCTTATATTGATACAAATTTAAGATGGCTCCTATAAGATATAAAACCCTTAAGCCAAACCAAGCTTGAGCTAAGACTAAATTATCAACATTTAATATTATTGATAATAATGCAAATGCAAGAAAGATAGGCAGCGATTGTCTTAGATTGTCGCTAGCCGAAGCCATTCGGGATGACAAAGATGTCATATTTGAAATGTCACCACCAGTATAGGTCCACTGAATAAATGGAACCTTGTGTAGCGATAAGGTCATAGTTAAAAACAAATGGATTAAATAAAAAAATCCAACACATATGATTAAATCAGACATAAACTCTCCCAAATTATGTTTTAAATATTATTTTATATTAATTTTAATATTTTAGATGTTTTTTAAGTTCATCTAAATAAGGATCATAATTTTTCCAATAATCCAAACCAGATGTATAAATAGGTTGACGAACCTGTTGAGCACTTGGAGTTTTTACAGACCTTTTACTTTTATAAAATTCTATACATGCATCTTCAAAAGGCAATTTACAATAATCTAAAATTACCTTAACTGTATCTTCGAAATTATTTATTAGATCTTCATAATTTACGGATAATATTTGATTTGGTAAAACTTTATTCCAATGATCCATAAGATCAACATAATTATTGTAATAGTTACCTAACCTTTCAAGGCTATAAGTAAATTCTTGACCCTCTGCAAACAACTGTTTGTAACAAGAAAAACAAGCTGACATAGAATTTCTTCTAATATCTATAATTTTTGCATTTGGTAAAATTAGTTTAATTAAGCCAATATGTCTAAAATTATTAGGCATTTTATCTATAAAATAGACCCCATCTTTTCTAAATACCTCTGAATCATTTATGTAGTTTTCACCTATCATCTTTAGTTGTGGCGCAGATAAAGATAACAGTATATCCGGATAGCGAGATTCTTTATTTTGAGCCTTTCTTAAGTTCAATTTATGCGAGATTGCTAAAATATTAGGTAATTCATGTGTTGCATCTACCTTGCTATGAGAGGCGAGTATTTGTTCAACCAAAGTAGAGCCTACTCTTGGCAAACCTAGAATAAATATTGGCTCATTTGATGAGTGACCCCAATTATTTTTAACTTCAAAGAGATCACTAGTACAGATTTCTATTTGATTAATACATTCGTTAGTAAAATCTTTAGTTTTATATTTAGTGTATGGAAGTTTTAAATCATTTCCTTGTTTGTAATGATTAAAAGATTTTTTATAATCAGAAATATCTTCATAAGCCTTTCCAAGAGCAAAATGCATATATATTTTTTCTTCTTGATCAAGGTACTCATCTAATACCATCTCCTCAAGTTTTATAATTTCATTATCATCAAATTTATAAGTTTTTAGATTTGCTAAGCTCCAATATGCATCTCCACAAAAATTGTTTATCTTATAGGATTTTTTATATGCATTTATTGAATTATCTATCTCCCCAAAATTTTTATATAAATGACCGCACGATAGATGCAATTGATAATTAGAGGGATTATTGTTAAGAATGTTTTTATATAAGTTTAATGCATCTTGTTGGTTGTCAGTTTGTTGAAGTGTTACAGCATAAGTAATTTGAGCATTTATATCATTTGGAAATTTTTGATGCATTTTTTCTGCAAATTCAAGCGCTTGACCATATTTTTGTCGTTTAATTAAAATATTTATATATTGGATCAAGGTATCTAGATTATTAGCATCAAATTCTAAACAACTTTCAAGTAAAAATTCAGCATCGTCATAAACATGCAATTCAGAGCATATAGTTGCTAATAATTTCATTCCTTCAATATGATGAGGTGTATTTTGCAAATAATATCTACAAAGATCATCAGCTTTTTTTAGTTTACCTTCATGTATGAAGCTCAGAACTGATTTAAGTTCAGGAGGTAAATTTTTTAAATAAATTATATTTTTATCAGCTACTTTTATTATCTCTTCTGAAGCATTTTCTAACCCCAGAATACCAAGCCATGAAGCTTGAAGTGAAGGATTATACTTAACAGCTCTTAGATATGCCTTTAATGCTAGTTCTTTATTATTAAGTTTAAAATAGTTATGACCAAATTCTTGGTACGCTCTTCCATAAGTGGTATTTATTTTTAATAAGTTTGATAATGAATTTAATGCTTCTTCATATCTTTCTAAATATCTGAGATTAACGGACAAATAAAACCAATAATCTAACTCACTTAATTTTTTTTTATTTGATTCAATATAATTAAGAGAAACCTTGAACTCTTTTGAAGATATTAATTCTCGTATTTTATTATTTACTTTAGTATCTGATTTCATTTTTAATAAAAAAAGGCCAGTATAAACTGGCCTTTTGATTCTAAATGTTTTTCTTAAAATTTACGAGAAATTCGAACACCAATATTTCTTGGTCTGTTAGTCGTAATTCTAGGAATATCATCCTGATCGTTATAGTATAGATTTGCTCTTTCATCAGTAAGATTTCTTACAAAGAATTCTATATCAGTTTCATTGGCTGTCATTCCAAATGCTAAATCCATTGTTTGATATCCATCTTGCTCTAACACTTTTGCTGATTCAAATGAATTATATGTTTCATTTGCACTTTTATAAGCAAATTGGACATATGCTGGATTACCTTTATATGACATATCCTTTCTTAATCTAACATTAAATTGTCGAGATGGTGACAATGGTAAAGGACTTCCAATGTCGACAATAGGAACTGTTTGTGAAACATCTTTTACGATCTCAGTATCATTTAATGAAACAGCAGCATTCACTGTCCAGTCATCAGCAGGATACCACAGCATATCAGCTTCAAAACCACTAATTTCCGCATCTGCTGCATTTTCAACAAATGTAAGAATTGATATATTTGTTGGATCAAACTGAGATACTTGAATATCTGTCCAGTCAACCATGTAATATGTTGCATTAAGCCTCATTCTTCCATCATCAAGAACTGTTTTAATACCGAGTTCAGTATTTAAAACCTCATCTGATTCAAAAGTTGTAGCTACATTTGCTCTGAAATTATCGCCAGCTCCTTCACCACAATAACCTTCTGCAGATGGGTCTTTTTTGGCACATGAATTAACAAGTCCACCACCTCTATTATATCCACCAGGTCTGTAACCCTCAGATTGAGTTAAATAGACTAATGTATCGTCATCGACTTTATAACTTGCTGTAAATTTAGTAATAGTATCAGATAGATTCAATGGATCAGCTGTATGACCACCTGAAGTATCATAATTTCTACCCCATTCGTCTTGAACTATTAAACCACCAAATTTAGATTGACCTTTATAATCAATATCTAAATCATAATTACGAGCACCAAATAATAAATCTAGTTTTTCAGTTAATGGAAATGTTAACTCAGCAAAGTATGCTGTTTGCTCATCATTTCTTTCAATATCATTAAAGAATCTATACTCTGGATCTCTAGGATTAGGATTGTTAGCATAAACACCAGTAATTATAGGGTTAGGACCAACTGTTGGATATGAATCTAGGAATCCAAGATATCCATAATCATTTTGAGTTTTAAGGTTACTCTCCTCAAGGAATACACCTGCTGTATATGAGAATGGTAAATTGCTGAGTTCATTTGATGAAACTCTAAATTCGTGAGTAGTTCTTTCATTGTTATCTAATAAATCTACCTGAACTGTACCTCTACCGCATGAACCAGCTACACCTGCTGTAGCATCTGCATATATACAGGTATAGTAAGGCATATAACCACCAACATTAATATAACCAGAATAATCAACTGTTTGTTCAGCTTCTCTATCTAAAACAGAGCCTGTATAAACAACATCTAGCTTACCCATTCTTCCTTCTAAAGTTAAAGATGTTTGTGAAAATGAATCTTCTAATGTATCAGGAACATATCTCTGTACCTGAAGATCTCCAACAGCTGGATCATAGTCCCATACACCGTCAGCTTCAATTGTTTGATCCATGTGACTAATTAATAAATCCCAATCATCATTGATAGTATGTGCAGATGAAAGTCTAAATCCTTCATACGATGAATCATTAAAATCTGTTTCAACCAAATGAGTATTTGGAGTCTCAACATAGGTAGCTGCATTTGCATAATTTCCTAATGGACCACCGAATGCACCTTTGCCTTCAGAACTCCATACGCCCGCAACATTATCAATATAGCCACCGTTATTTGCATTATATAATACACCTCTTATAGCCCATGTATCACTCATAGGTACGTTTATAAAAGCATCAAATGAAGAACTCATATCTCCGTTAGATGTATTAAATAGTGAGCCATTAAAACCACTTTCAGAAACTTCAAATTTAGGCTTATTTGTTATAAGTCTTACAGTACCAGCTTGAGAACTTGCGCCAAAGAGAGTTCCTTGTGGTCCAGGAAGAACCTCAATACGTTCCATATCGGCTACATAAACATCCAAATTACGACCAGGTACTTGAACTGGTTGTTCATCTAAATAAAGAGCAACATTCGGAGCAGAACCTTGAGCTGCTGATAAGAAAACATTTACTGGATCTACTGCAAGACCTCTAATATAAATTGTAGACTGACCAGGCCCTCTACCACCAGAAGTAACATTTGGTAAGTACTCAATATACTCATCAAAATTAGAAACATTCATTTCTTTTAGCGTTTCTTCGGTAAGTGCAGTAACTGTTACTGGTATGTCTGATGCGCTTTCATCCTTTTTTGTAGCAGAAACTACAACTTCTTCAATTTGTCTATCTTGTGATTCAGCAGTTTGTGGAACAATAGCTGCAACTGAACCAAGAATGCCAATGGATAGTTTATTTGAATATTTAGTAAATTGTTCTTTTACTTTATCTAAATTAAACATATATAAATTCCTATTTATAATTAATATAAATTGCGAATAAATAAAGATGTCCCCTGTTTCCCCCAAGAGAAGTTTAGCTTTATTTAACGACCAGCAATTTCTGTAAATCGGTCTAAATTATATGATAACAGCAAAATTTGAGTATGCAAATTAATTAAGTCGATAAAAATTCTAGATAAATATTTTTTTTTATGTTTCACTTAATTGAATATTTTTAAAAAAATGAAAAATTTAAATAAACCAAGATTTCTTATATCTGTATTCTTATTACTATTCATAACAACAGTTGTATATTTAAATTTAGATGCGTCTTCAGCATTTTTTTCATCAACTCAACTTTTATTATCAGAATATTTGGGATGGTTAATAATAATTATTGCTAATGGTTTTTTAATATTTTCAACCTATTTAGTATTTAGTAGATTTCAACATATCAGGCTTGGTGGTTCTAGTGCCAGTCCTGCATACTCATATAGAACTTGGATAGCAATGCTATTTAGTGCTGGTTTAGGTATTGGTCTTCTATTTTATGGTGTCGCAGAACCTATCGGCAATTTAAACGACTATCCAGGAATGATTGAAGGAAACCTTTCTTATAATGCAAGTAAAGCATTAAGTTTAGCTAATCTTCATTGGGGTCTTCATGGATGGGCTATATATTCTGCTCTAGGGCTATGTATTGCATATACAACCTATAACAAAAATAAACCCTTCAGAGTAAGCTCTTTGTTAGGACAATCTGTTGAAAATAATAAACTCTTGGCAGCTACAATAGATATCATTGCAATTCTAACTACTATTACCGGCATTGCTACATCATTAGGTTTAGGAGCATCTCAGATTAGCGGTGGTTTAAATTATGTTTTTAATTTAAATGTTAGCGAAATGATATTAATAGCTCTAATTACAATTTTAGGATTAGTAAGTGTTTTATTAGGTTTGGATAAAGGTATTAAAAGACTTTCTCAATTAAACATGACAATTGCAGGCGTTTTACTTTTAGCTATTTTAATTCTCGGACCAACATTATTTATTCTAAATTCTATAATTCAAAACGCGGGGGTATATCTAAATCAATTAATTCAAATGGCAACTTGGACAGAAGCTTATGATTCTTCAGTTTATCAAAATGCCTATACGTTATTTTACTTTAGTTGGTGGTTTGCTTGGGCGCCTTTTGTTTCCTTATTTATAGCAAGAATTTCATACGGTAGAACCGTTAAAGAATTTGTAGTTGGTGTTTTATTTGTTCCGTCTTTGATTGTTTTTATATGGATGGGGGTATTTGGAAATGCAGCTATATATCAAGTTCTAAATAATATTGGAAATATAGCTTTAGCTGTTAGTGAGGATGTTACAACAGCATTATTTGTTTTATATGATGCATTTTCATTTTCACTAACTCTTTCTACTTTAACTTTATTTGTAATTGTTACCTTCTTTGTAACTTCATCTGACTCAGGTGCTTTAGTAGCATCAATGCTCTCTTCTAAAAAAGGTGCAGAAATAGATGGGGATTCGCCATTAATTTCAAGAGCTACATGGGCAATACTTTTGGGTGTTCTAGCAGCAGTATTGTTAAAAGCTGGAGGATTGGGAGCGCTTCAAACTGCAGTTGTAATATTTGGAATACCTTTTTCAATAATTACTGTATTTGCATGTAGAGAGCTTTATAAATCTTTTAAAGAAGAAGTAATTAATTAATCTATTTCTTCATCTAATTTTTTTAGTTCTTCATTATCCATGTCATCTTCAAAAATAAGTTGATCAGAATAATTATCGGTACTTCTATATTTTTTACCGATAATTAAAGCTATGACGACTAAAATTAAAATCAAACCAATTTGATACATCATATGAATATCCTATATATAATTAGAAGAACTAATATATATAACAAAACTACACATGGATGCAATAGATAATATATTAAATAGAGTTTCAGCAAGAACATTAAAAGAGCCTTTTCCATCCGAAGATGAAATGTTCAAAGTTTACAAGGGAGCCTTGCGAGCTCCTGATCATGCTTGGTTGAGACCAAGTAGTTTTATTCAAGTAACAGGTGATGGTATTAATAAACTCTCAAAAATTTTTGAAGAATATGCTAAAACAATTCCAGAGATTAAAGATGAGATTTTGACTAAGTATAAAAATGCTCCATTCAGAGCTCCAATGATTATTATTCTAGTAAATACAATTAAAAATCATCCAAAAGTTCCTAATATAGAACAAAAATTATCAACAGCAGCATCTGCACAAAACATTCTTCTATCTTTAAATGCACTTGGATACTCTGGTATATGGAGAACTGGAAAATTAGCATTTAACCCATTTATAGCATCGAAATTAAATCTTACTGAAAACCAAGAAATTCTTGGATATCTTTATGTGGGTACTCCAGATGGTACGAATAAAAAAATACCAGAATTAGAAATTGATGATTTTGTTAGTTATTTATAAATTATTTTGTTTATAAATATAAGCGGCTGTAAATGCCATGAATGTAAATATTATTTCTGATATCAATGAAGCAACTGCAATATTAGTGTCATAATTAATTGATGTAAGGACATTAAAAATAGCTGCAATTAAAAAAACTATTCCTGCACTAAATATCCATTGATATTGTTTGGTTATATATGAAAGAAATGACATTATAGTTGTACCAAGAAAAAAAGCAGTAAAGTCTCTTACTTGAGTATTCCTTGCATCGCCCTCCATATATATCATGCTTAATGAATTTGCTGCAGCTTCGGGTGAGAATATCCACTGAGCTGAAATTATTCCAAGAATTAAAGTTAAAACTATTGATAATATATTTGCTATTTTCATATTTTTATTTTTTTTACTCCTAATAAGTTCTTGTGGAGTATTTCTTTATTATTATTGAATACTACATAATGCGTATCTGCATTATTTTTGAAGCAAATAGAAAATTTTGGTAAATCATTAATTAAATGAAGTGCACAATATCCATCAATAGCAATACATTCATCAATTTTATTAGTTTCAAGTATTTCTTTTACAAAAGGTACTCGCTCAGGCTCTTCATCATAATGAGGACAACAAATACCTTTGACAAAACCAAGACATGGGATAATTGCTTGATGATGTTTCCATGAATCTGTAATACCTTTTTCAAACCAGCATATGGCACCAGCACTTACACCGCTCATAATAATATTCTTTTCATATGCCTCTTTTAAGATGCTATCTAACTCCCATTCTCTCCATACAGCAAGCATACTTTTAGTATTACCACCTCCGACATAAACAATATCTTGATTAAGAATATGTGTTCTAAGATCAATTGTTCTTTTAAAGAAATCAATATGAGACGTAAAACAATCTAAAGAATTGAAAGCTTTATAAAAATTATCTATGTAACCTTGATCATCACCAGTGGCAGTTGGAATAAAACAAATTTTTGGTTTAATTTTATTTGCTTGTTGAACAATATATTTTTCAATCTTAAGGTCACCAATCTCTCTTCCAAACCCACCTCCACCGATTGCAATAATTTGTCTCATAAAGTGTCTACAATTTTTTTAATTGATTTAATGTGTTCAGTAGTTGTTCTGCAACATCCCCCAACTACTGATGCCCCTTTATTAATCCAATCAATAACATAATCTTTATATTCATCTGGTCTAATTGGTTGATGGTTGTGATAATGCCATTCATCTGAGTCGCTAACAAAACCCTCTAATTTATTTTTTTTATATATTGATGAATTAGCATAAATACCAAAACTTTTTTCTTTTAGAAGCTTATCAATAGCAAGGCTTGCTGTATCTGCATGAACACAATTTACTAATTGACAATTTATATCTAATTTTAAACCCTCTTCAATCGCCAAATCTAATAACTCAGTACTTGGCAATCTATTTAATTTATTTCCTCTAGTGGTCCAACTTAACCAAACGGTATCAGAGTAGTTTTTTGCAGTTGATGCAGCTATTGTGCCTTCATAAATTGATGCCATAGTTTCACAAATAATTAAATCAACACCATCATGATATATAGAACCTAAAGTTTTATAAAATTTTCTTAAAGTTTTCTCATTAGCACTTAAATCTGGTCTAAAAGTGACATGAATTGGAGGATAACAACCTGCAATTTTAGTATTGGTACCAGCTTTTATTACCGCTTCCTGGCAGAGCTCTAAAGACCGTTTAGCCAAATCCTCATATGAAGGTGCAGTAGGCTCTCTCTTAAGAAGTTCTGGAGTTGCTTGATAATTAGATGTAGTTATTACATCTGCACCAGCTTCTATGTTGTCTATATGAATTTGTTTAATTACTTCTGGATTATGTATTAAAGAATAAGCAGACCAGATGGATGTTTTAAAGCTTGGAAGATATTCACCTTTATTTTCTAGCTCTGTACCGAGAGCCGAGTCTAGAATTAATGGTTTCATTATGTATATGTATAAAAGTTAAACATTATACTTCTTATCAAATTCAATAAGCCTATTTTTCCATTTTTTAGTCAGATAATTAAACTCAGTGGGTCTAACAATAAATTCTTGAAAAATAGCATTTCTGTCAACCATCAAGATTACAACTTGTTTAATATCTGTACCAAACATAACATTATGGGCATTTGCATAAGCGCATCCTTGTAAAAAATAATCTTCGATCCATTCCCTTTTTTTTATTTTTTTTGCAGTCTTAAAATCTATTAATGAAGGTATATCTTCATATATACCAACACAGTCTGCAGTACCGGCATATAGATTATCCAATATAAGGCCCACCTCCAAACCCCATATTTCACTTATTCCATTTAAACCATTATTAATAAATTTATGTGCAATTTTTTTTGCTATCAACTGATCTTCTGAATCACTAAAATGGTCCCAGTTTTCATTGGATAAATATTTTTCGATAGATTCATGGACAGCGGTACCAATATCAGTGCTTTGTTTAATTATTCTCTCAGCCTCTTCATCTCCAACCCTATTTCTCCACTCTATTAAACCATCTTTAGATTTTGAAGTACCACTAAGAACTGTTGTAACACTAGGAACTGGTATCCGGTTAGAGTCCAAATAATATCTGCCATGTTCTTTATCAATTCTTTCAAGAACTGGATACATAAATTTTTTTTTAATCATTTTAAGAAATGCTCTTTAAGAACTGATAAGTGATTATCAAAATTCTTCCAATAATCCACTCCGGATTTATAAATAGGCTGCCTTACCTGTTCTGAGCTAGCAGTTTTAACTGGTCTTTTAGATTTATAAAAAGACATGCAAGATTCTTCAAATTCAAGACCTAAATACTTAAATAATAGCTTTACCTCATGCTCAGGATTATTAATAACATTTTCGTAATTTACTGTATAAATTGAATCTGGATATAGTTCATTCCAAAAAAGCATTATTTTTTGATAGTCCTTGTAATATCTAGCTATATCATCCAAATCATATGTAAAATGCTGACCTTTAGCAAAAAATTGTTTAAAACAACTAAAACAGCCATCTAATGGATTTCTTCTAGCATCTATAATTTTTGCATTTGGTAATATCATTTTAATTAAGCCAATGTATGGAAAATTATTTGGCATCTTATCTATAAAAAAATTTGATTCTTTCCTTGACCAGAGGGTTTCATCAATATATTTCGTGCCAAAGTTATATATGTCTTCATTTGAAAGTTTAAATAAGTTATCTGTGTAGTTATCTGAATTATTAAATGAACGAATTTTTCTTCCAATTGTCATAATGTTGTGGTGCTCTTGAGTACCTTCTATCAAAGAATGAGATGAAAGAATTTGTTCAATCAAAGTTGAACCAGCACGAGGAAGACCAAGAATAAAAATAGGATCTTTTGTTTTATTGCCAACCTCATAATTAAATTTGTTAGAATTTTTATCAAAAAAATCTATAGTTTTATTAATTAATATTGAGTTTTCTTCAGCATTATAATCAAGGGTTTTTCTATGCATCCAATTACCCTCTTCATAATATTTAAATGACTTATCATAGTTTTCTATTAATTCGTGTGCTTTCCCTAAAGCAAAGAGCATTTGAGTCTTTTCTATATCATGCATATCAGCGTTAAGTGCAGATTCCATTGTTTGAATTTGTTTTTCTGAAAATTTATAAGTTTTTAAATTAGCTAAACTCCAATATGCCTCACCGCATAATGGAAAGTATTTAATTGCATTTAAATAAGATAGTTCACTGTCTGTCCTGCTTCCTACAGTTTTTTGGGCATGCCCCAAGCTTAAATGTACTCTAGGATTTTTTTCATTAAATGTTAGTAACTCTTTATATATTCTTATGCCTTCATCAAAATCTGACAATCTAACATGAATAGTACCGAGTGCTCCCATGGCTTCATAATTATGAGGATCAAGTTTTAATAAATTTTGAAAAGCTTTTTTTGCTTGGATAAATTTATTTTGCAATCTATAGCATTTGGCTAAGTTCTCCCATAGAAGCTTGAAATTTGGATTTAATTTAATAGCTCTTACAAATAAAGTTTCTGCTATCGGATAGTTATTTTGTTTGAAAGCCAATAGACCTAATAATCTCAGAGCATCAACGTTATTTTTGTCTTTTTTTAAAACGTTTTTATATGACTCCTCAGCAAGGTTATTTCTTCCAGCTTTTACATGTCTTATACCTTTATATAGTTCAGAATAAGTTTTATCAGATTCAAAAAATTCCTGAATAACTTTTTCAGATTCCTCATAATTAGATTGATCTGCGTATATATTTGAAATTTCTCTAACATAGTCAATTGAGGGATACTTTTTATGGAGCGTTTTAATACAATCTAACGCGTGATTATGGTCACCAATAAAGATTAGTATTTTATATTTTTGTTCTAAATATAATTTGTTGTCTTGAAAAAAATGAATTGATTGATTGATGTATTTGAGAGCATTTATTGGATCATTAATTTTTATATTTATTGAAATAATTAATTCAAGAGCCTCTTTATTATCAGGATAAACCTTTAATATTTCTTCAAGTTGTTCCAATGAACTATTTACATTATTATCGTTAAATAACTTAAGCGCATTTGTAAGAGCAAATTTTGTATTATCTGAAGACATTAAAAAAAAATATTAACCCTGAATGGAATCTTTCAGTTATTAGTATAACTATTTTATTATCAGTATTGTTGTCAATTTTTGTTCTTGCTAATCCAGAGACGACATCAAAGGCGCTTGCAAATATTTATACGATATTATCAATTAAGTTTGAAACAATCTTTTTGTACGGCAGTTTCTTAATTCTATTTTTCTTATTGATTTTAGCTATATCAAGATACGGATCAGTGAAAATATCGATTAAAAATAAAAATAACTACAGCATGATATCTTGGTGTTCAATGTTATTTGCAGCTGGCATTGGAGCGACTCTTTTATATTGGTCAACAATTGAATGGATAGAGTATTTTAATATTCTTTCAAATGATCCTTTATACGATAAGGATAAGGTTATGCAATACTCTCGAACCTATCCAATATTTCATTGGGGGCCAACTGCATGGGCTATTTACTGCCTACCAGTCGTAGCATTTGGATTGGCTATTACCAAAAAACCAAATTCTTCTCTTACATTTTCAGGAATTTTAAACATTAAAAACATTTTTTTTAAAACTATATTTGATGTGATATTTATTGGATCAATAATATGCGCTGCAGGTGTCGGATTGGGGCTTTCATTTCCATTAATTTCATCTGTAATATCAAAAATTTTTGAAATTAACAGAAGCATTACATTAGATATGACAACTATAATTTTGTGTTCATCTATATTTGCAACAAGTGCTTATATTGGTATTCAGAATGGTATTAAACGATTAAGTAATATAAATATATTTATTGTATTAATATTTTTATTCCTAGTATTAATTATTGGTCCAACTAGTTATATTTTAGATAATTCAATTAAAACTATTGTCTTTTATAGTTTTGAATATCTAAATTTAAGTTTATCTTCCGGTACAAAAATAAGTATTGATTGGACAGTTTTTTACTGGGCTTGGTGGTTTGCCTTAGCACCAATGGTTGGTACTTTTTTGGTAAATATTTCAAATGGTAAAACATTAAGGCAAATTATTTTAGGCACAATTTTTATTGGTAGTGCTGGTTGTGCTTTGAGCATGCTTATTTTATCGAATCTATCTATTTTTCAATTTGA
Organism: uncultured SAR86 cluster bacterium; assembly: GCA_902591565.1. Lineage (GTDB taxonomy): Bacteria > Pseudomonadota > Gammaproteobacteria > Magnimaribacterales > D2472 > SCGC-AAA076-P13. Next base: position 37,414 of record CACJBC010000004.1, read on the forward strand.
ATCAGGAATACTTAATGCGCCTACAATGATTTATGAAAATGTAATTACCAGAGATGCATTGGTAGTTACAACTATTGGTAATTTACCTTATGGTGAGTTTCTATTAGTTATATTTGCACTAATATTAATTATATTTTTATGCACAACCTATGACTCTGCTTCATACGTTCTTGCTTCAGCCTCTATGAAAAAATCATCAATAAAAAGCTCAAAATCATTAAGATTATTATTTGCATTTATTATGGTCATACAACCTACATTATTAATGTATTTAAATGGAGTCGACTCATTTAAATGGATAATGGTAATATGCTCCATTCCTCTTATATTTATATTTGCTTTATTAATTTATTCAATCATAAAAAATGTTCATTCAATTAAATAATCATAAAGCTCATATCTTTACTAAGAATCCTATAGATTCATCTAAAAAAAGTATTGTATTTTTACCAGGTGCAGGTATGGACCATAGAATTTTATCAATGTTTAAATTGTCTAAAATTGAAACTACATATAATGTCATAGCGATTGATCTTCCTGGACACGGCTACACCAGTGGTCCACTTTTTTATGACGTTGAAGAACATAGTCAATTTTGTATTGAGTTATTTGAAATAATAAAACTACCTAATCCAATTATTATTGGGCATAGTTGGGGTGGTTTAATCGCATTGGATTTATCTACTAAATTTCATGCTGAAATGACTGTGTGTATGAATATTGCTTATCCTTTTCTAGTTGGTGAAATGCTACTTGATTTTGCAAAAGGCAATCTTGATCAAGCAGTTGAATTCCTTACTAAATATGGTGTCTATAAGTTTCCTGATGTAGAGATTAAATCTCAAGGCTTCGGTGTTAAAGGCTCAGGATTCTATGGAAGAACAAAGGGTGAGATTAAATCACCCTATGGCACTAAAGTTGTTGAATCTGATCCTGAAAGAGAAATAAAACTATATCCATTAAAAAGATTATTTAATCAGACTCAAAAGGAAATTAGCTCAATAGATTTAAAATCATGCAATAAGTTTAGACTAGATGAAAGTCAGATTTCTAATTTATCAAATGTAAAATATATATTCTGTGATAAAGACAAGCTTGCTAGATACAATCCAGAAAGTGAAATACTTAACAAATTAGAGTTAGATAAGGATATTTTTACCCTAACTGAATCAGGCCATTTCCCATTTTATGAGGACCCTGATCAACTTGAAGAAGTATTAAATAAAATTTTTAATATATCTATCTAGTATCTATATCTTATTCGCATTCCAACAACTCTTGGCTTGCTACCTGTTCTTCTTACACCAAAACCTGTGTAACCAGAGCTTCCTTCAGCAGAAAAGTCATCATATCTTGATAAATATGCATCTTCATCAGTAAGATTGGTAATATAAAGTTCCACAGAAGTATTTTCATTATCAATCCCAGCTCTTATATTTGAAATAGCATAAGATGGTAACTCAATTGCTCCATTTTCATATGAAGTGTTTCTTTCTCCAGTATAGGAATGATCAAATATAAGATATGCTGGTTTACCCATTAAATTAAAATCTTTATCTAATGAAATATAATACGAGAGCTCTGGCATGCTTGCTAATTTGTTACCAGCATTAGCGCCTAATTCACCAGAAACGTAATAATAATCCTCACTTAGTGTAGGATCCATTTTATTTAAATAAAAATTTAGGCTTGTTGAATCATTCACCATCAATATTGAATTAAGCTCAACACCTGTTATTTCAGCATTACCAACATTTTCAGTATAAGCAACTGAGGTAATATCTGTATTGTAAGTTGAAGTTTGATAATCCTTCCAATCCATTGAGTAATAAGCGCCATTGAGTATTAATCTGCCATCACTCCAAGTTGATTTAAAACCAAGCTCGATACTATCTAGATAATCAGGATCATATGTTTCAGGAACACTAAAGCCATTTGCATTAGGTCTAGGTCTGTTTACACCAGAAGGCCTAAAACCTTCTGAATAATTACCATAAATCATAACATCATCATTAATATTATGTTTAAGAGATAGTTTTTTAATATTACCTCTCTCATTTGATTTAAAATCTCCATCAGTTAAACCAAATTCTAATGCACCATAATATCCATCTTTTGCTTTCAGGTTCATTGTTTGATCATAATTTCTTAAACCGACTGTTAAAGAGGTTTTGTCGTTAATGTCATAGTATAACTCACCAAAAATTGCGTCTATATCCCCTTTTCTATCTAAGTCTGCTTCCCACCAAGTACCGCTTGTACCATTGGGAAATGATGCACCAGGTTGAAGATAATCCACATCTGTGATCTTTTCATTTGATTCTTGGAATGCACCAAGAACCCAATTAAATCCATTATCATAGTTTGATTGAAGCCTTAATTCAGTAGATTTTCTATCAATATCATTAGATTGAGCATATGTCATTCTTGGGTCTCTGCAATCATTTACGTCTGCATAATAATAACCATAATATTCATAAAGATTGCAAACATAATAAGCATATGCAGCATAATAGTAATACTCAACATAACTTGCATAATCATATGTATATGCTGTGTCTCTTTCAAAAATAGATGTATTGAGAACGAAATCTATATCGTCATTTATGCTACCGCTGATTGTTGCTGAAATTTGTTCAAACTCGTCATCATATCTTTCTTGAGAAAAACGAGTATTGGATCTAGGTGGCATAGCTGATGATTGATCATCAGTTAATACGTCGGTTTCATATGAACCGTTATAGTATGATTCCTGAGTTAAAAATGATAAATCAATATTTACATCCTTAATATCAGCCGAAATTCTTAAACGTGACCCCTCTTTCCTTGAGTCATTATAATCATCTTTAGCTACATCATAGGGAGCTGTTGTGTTGTCAATCGTATAGCCTCTTGCATTTTGATATGAATAAGTAGCTTCTTTATTATCAATCCAACCACCATCTTTTACATCATACATGCTCAGTCTTGCAGCTACATTCGAGCCGATGGGAATATTAATAAATGCTTCGAGTGATTTATCTTTATCACCATCATAGATTTTACCTATTTCGTAGTCAGCTCCGTAGTCAAACTCACTAGGATCAGGCTTCTTTGTTATGATTTTAATATTTCCAGAAGTTGAACTTGCGCCATACAAAGTACCTTGGGGCCCCATAAGAACTTCAACTCTCTCAATATCATAAATATGAAGATCTGGGGTAAGACTAGCAGCAGTTAAAGGCTGTTCATCAATATATAAAGCGGTTGTAGCTTCAGGTGAAGCATAGCTATTCATGATAGCGCCATCTGAAACTCCCCTTATATAAAAATTAGACTTTCCTGGGCCTACATTATTAAAAGTTACAGCAGGTGAAACGCTTGAAATATCCTCTAAGTTTTTAATATTTTTTTTATCTAGTTCCTGAGATCCAATTGCTTGAACGCTCATTGGGACATCTTGAATATTTTCTTCTTTTTTTGTTGCAGTAACAATAACTTCTTCAATGCCTTCTTCAGCTTGAGCTGAATTAACATTAGACACGCCTAATCCAACAGACAATGCTCCCAAGAAAGATAAAGCATAATTATTTTCTTTAAAAATATCTTTAATTAATGCAGTTAGTGGATCTCTCTTTTTTTCAAAAAGAGGTTTTAATAAAATTTTTGACATAACTTTTCCCCGCTTTTAAGTTATATAAAATACATTAATGTAAAGTATTTACAAAAACAAGCCAAATTTTAATTTATGTATACAGTTTTTAGTTATAAATTAAACAATATATCTAATAATAAGTCATTACCCCAATCATTATTAACTTCAATCTTACAATCAGGAGAAATAATATTGTTTTGAGCTCCAGTATGGCAATATCCTCTATCAGAATTATTAATACCAGGCCAAGTATGTCCAGCGTCATCGTTTAATAAGGAGATGATCTTAATATTTCCATTACAGCCATAGGATACTTTTTTTGTAATATTGTTATGGGTGTCAATTTTATTCAGTTCAATAAATTTACATTTAAATTTGTTCGACCATGAGTTAAAGGTATTATCCATAGGTTCATAAAAATAACCATCATATGATTGAATGTTAATCGGAGGAGTCACTCTATCAAGTGCTCCACCATAAATAATAAAATTTACAGGCATATCAGGAATACAACTTGCTCCTAAGGGTTGCATACCAACTACATTAATAACACCAGAAAATAAATTAGGATATTTACAAGCAAGAGCTTGTGCCATCATCCCGCCGTTACTCATTCCAATAACAAAGACTTTATCTATTAGATAATTCTCTTTTGAAATATCAATAATTTTTTTTATAAAACCAAGATCATCTCTACAACTTGTCCATGTGCATCTACTAGAATTTTTACAATTAGGATATTTTGGATAAATAACAGCATCTAATGAACAAAATTCTTTATTTGGTTTTATATTTGGAAATGCATTCCAAGATGAAATAAATGGATAATCTTTATTTGCATCATTGTAAAAATATTCGCCTTGGGGATAAATAGCTAAAAATTCATATTTTTCAGCTGATTTATTGAACATACCTGTGGTCTCTTTTTCAAAACCTGATGCTGATCCAGAATATCCATGCAATCCAATAACCAAATTTATCGGAGCTTTTATATTGTGATTAGGTGGAAAGAATTCTAAATATGATCTCTTAACATCATCATATATGAAACTTTTCTCTACCATTGATGCTGAAACAAAATTTACAGATAAAATAATAATTATTAAAAGCTTTAACATCTTGATATAAATTCTTTAAGTTGTTTGTAGGTATTGTGTTTAGCAATGTCTGTAAAAACTTCATGTCGTGTGTTTTTAACTAAAATGATTTGTACGCTTTTAAAAATTTTATTTAAAAAAAGATAAAGTTTTTTTGCATACTCTCCGTTAGCATTCGCTTTATCCTGTTCTCCTGAAATAATTAAAATTGGTATATCTGAATTACTGGCGATATAAAAATTTTTTTTAAAAATATTTAACATACAAATACAAACATCGTGCCACAAACTATTTGTAACAATAAAACCACATAGTGGGTCATTTGTATAATTATCTACACTCTCCATATCTCCTGATATCCAATCATTGTCAGTTCTAATGGGAGCAAAAGAGTTGTTAAATTTACGTATTGTTAATGCATCAATAAGTTTGCTTTGAGCTTTGTGTCCTTGTCTTAAGATTTCAATCTTAATTATTAATAATTGCAAATAAATTAAAGAATGAGGAACCTTTGATGAGCCTGATAAAATAAGTCCATCAATATCAAGTTTTTTATTAAGTAATGACAGTGCTATCCAAGAGCCCATACTATGCGCTAATAAAAAACACGGTATCATCGGATATTTTTTTTTAACATCATCTACTAAATCATATAAGTCATCTCTCACCGTAATCCAACCATTTTTTTTAGCAAAAAAACCTGGCAATTCTCCATTTTTAATATTTTTTCCATGTCCCTTGTGATCTCTTGCTATAACATGATAACCATCATCATTTAATTTTGAGATTAGCCATTGATATCTACCAATGTGCTCAGCCATGCCATGACTTAAAACAAAAACACCTTTTGGATTAGGTATGGATGATATGTAATGATAAAGACTATTAGTCATATTTATATTCATAACTTATAATAAACACATATCAAGAAAATTTAAATTAATATGCATAATGTATTTATTGCTGGTACAGGTATATGGCATCCTGAATCTAAAGTTTCAAACGAAGAGCTTGTTAATTCTTACAACTCATATGTAGAAAATTTTAATACAATTAACAAAAAATCTATTGATGATGGCTCTGTTTTGGCTATGGAATATTCATCGGCAGAATTTATTGAAAAAGCTTCTAATATCAAATCAAGATATGTAATTGATAAAGAAGGCTCATTAGATATAGATAGAATGAAGCCAAGAGTGAACAATGAGCACCCTGATCGATTATCACTTCATGCAAAAGTTGGTATTGAGGCTGCAAATAAAGCGTTAAAGCAAGCTGGCATTTCATCTAATGAAATTGATGCAGTTATAGTTGGTACTTCTCATGCTCCAAGAAATTATCCAGCCGTAGCTATTGAAATCCAAAATGAGATGGGAATAAATGGCTATGCATATGACATGCTTGTTGGATGCTCTTCTACAACTTTTGCAATTAATAATGCTTACAGTGATATAGCATCTGGTTTAGCTGACACCATACTAGTAGTTAATCCAGAAATTAATACGCCACATGTAAATTTTACTCACAGAGATAAGCATTTTATTTTTGGCGATGGTTGTGCTGCTACTGTTGTTCAAAAAGATAGTAAATCTGAACATGCATTCAAAATTCTTGATAGAAAACTATTCACTAAATTTTCTAATAATATTAGAAGTAATTATGGATACCTAAATAGAGCGGCAGTAGATGCAACCTCTGAAGATAATTTATTATTTCATCAAAATGGAAGAGGTGTTTTTAAAGATGTATGTCCTTTAGTGGCTTCTTTAATTTCCGATCAGTTAGAGAAGAACAATATTGAACCTGATGACATCTCAAAGTTTTGGCTTCATCAAGCTAATGGGAAAATGATAAGGTTGATAACTGCAAAGATACTTGGAACAGATGACTTTGATGAAAACATAGCTCCTATGCCTATTACTGAATTTGGTAATCTTGCATCAGTTGGATCACTTTTTTCTTTCAACCTAAATAATAACCTAGATTCTGGACAAAAAGGTGTGATCTGTTCATTTGGAGCTGGCTACTCAGTTTGCTCAATAATTGTTGAAAAATTATAAATTAAAGACATAAAGGACAATAAAAATATTATAATAAGCCATGGGTGAATATGACGCAGTTTGGGTATTTATAATCAGTGCAATTTTTGTTGGATTTTATATATTCATAGAAGCCAGACCCAAAGGTTCAACCTTTTTAAAATCAATATCTAATACTGTTTCAAGATTTTTTAGAAAAAGATAGCCTTGTTATTATCAAGCAAATATCTAATTTTTCCTTTAGTTATAGCAGCCTTAATATTAGGCGGGCTATCTTCTTCAGATGCTGCAAATGATGTATGGTATCTTGAATTAAATAAATCCTCTCTAAACCCTCCAGGATATATTTTTGGAATAGTTTGGCCAATCTTATATTTACTAATGGCAATTTCAGCCTATAGAACCTTTCCTGTATCAACCAATGTTTTTTATTTGCAGTTATTTTTCAATGCGATTTGGTCATGGTTATTTTTTGCATTTCAGCTACCACTAATAGCTTTGCTATGTATATGGTTATTAATATTTTTAAACTTTAAAGTAAATATTGATATGTATAAATATGACAAGCTTGCTGGTTATTTGTATACACCATATATAATCTGGCTATTGTTTGCTTCGTATTTAAATTTATTTATTGTTTTAAATAACTAGATAAAACAGCCTACAACCAATCCAGTCATACATGATGCCAGAGTTGCTGCAACAAGTGCTTTAAATGACACGCTAATAAGATCATCTTTTCTTTCTGGTGCCATAGACCCAATACCAGATATTAATATTCCTACAGATGAAAGATTAGCAAATCCACATAAGCCATAAAAAATGATTAATTTAGATTTATCTGATAATGCGCCCTCTTCAAGCGCAGCCAAAGCAGGATAAGCAATAAATTCATTTAATGTAGTTTTAATTCCTAATAGTTCTCCAGCAATTAAAGCTTCATCCCATGGAATGCCCATTAACCATGCAATAGGTGCAAATATATAAGCAAGTATTTGTTGGATAGATAAATCAACTCCAACGAATGAGCCAATAAACCCTAAAAAAGAATTAGCAATATAAACCAAAGCAATTACAGCAATTAATATAGTTCCAACACTTACAGCTATATTTGAACCCTGAGCAGTTCCGGTAGTAATAGCATCCATAGTGCCTTTATAAACTTTGGATCTTTTATCAGTATCAGCATCTGTAATTTGATTCGAAGGTATCATAATGTTTGCATACATGATGGCCGCAAAAACAGATAAAATTGAGGCAGTCAGAAAATGTTGAATTAAATTCTCATTTATAAACTGAACCTCTAGGATTGATATTAATGCCACCATCACTGAGCCAGCAACAGTTGCCATGCCTGCAGTCATTAAGATTAGTAATTCTTTTTTAGATAACTTATTAATATAAGGCTTAATTAATAGCGGTGCTTCAACTTGGCCGATAAATACGTTAGCTGCCGCTCCAAGACCAACAGGGCCTCCTATATTAAATAATTTTTGACACCCTTTTGAAATAATATTTACTATGTATGGCAGAATACCCCAGTGCCATAAAATGGCTGAAATACAAGACATTACAATAATGTACGGTAAAACACCAAAGGCAAATGTTTCTAGTAATGATCTATAGGCAAATTCAGTATCGGTTGGCGGATAACCAAAAACAAAATTTGCACCCTCTACTGTTGCATTTTGTAATATGGTGACACCATTACCTAAAATTTCAAAAAAATTAATAATAAATGGTAGTTTTAATAAAATCGCTGCAAGAACAAATTGTGAAACAATTCCATATAAAACATATTTATAATTTATTTGTTTATAGTTGTCTGAAAACGGAATAGCAAGAAGAACTAAACCAATAAAACCAATTAAAATTTGTAAGTAATTTTGAATTTCCATAGCTGTTAGTATAGCTTAATTGCTTTGAGCCTCTCGTCTAAAAAGTCATGCGCAAGCACACCATCATCTGATGAATCAAAAACAGATTTAAGCATAGTATCAGGTGACGGATGTAAGAAAAAAGGTATGCTATAGCGTGATTTTGCCTCCTCATCCTCGTACTTTACAACCCTGTGAGGAGTACTCTTTAATTTACCTTCTGTAACAAGTTGAAGCATATCACCTATGTTACAAACAATATCATTTTCATCTGCTGAAATTTTTATCCATGAGTTGTCTTTATTTTTAACTTCAAGTCCCTTTTCTTGAGCGCCAATTAAAAGTGTAATTAAATTAATATCAGCATGCTCTCTAGCCCTGTAAATATTTGTATTATCAGCTGGAGGATAGTGAATCATACGTAATAATGAATTACCTTTATCAACCCAGGGGTAGAAATAATCTTTATCAAGTCCAATAGTAACCCCGATACATGATAGAACGTTTATAGCTAAATTGTTTAGCTCGTAAAATAACTTATCAAAAGTAATATTAAATTGTTGGACTTCATCTACTTCAATATTTTTGTGAATCCTCAGATCATATGAACCATCAATCAATGGCCCATGATGCCAAAATTCTTTTAAATCAGGAGTTTTTTCTCCTAGGGCTGTCTCCTTTCCAAATGGTGTATAACCTCTAGCACCAGCTATGTGAGGATTAGCGTATTTATTTTTCTTAGAGGTATCTAAATTAAAGAATTCTTTAGATTTTTCATAACATTCATCAATTAAAGTTTGATCAATGTTATGTTCACATAATGAAAAAAAACCATGGAGTTCAAGAGCTTCTTGCAATTTACTAATAGAATTTAAATTATTTATATTTAAATTATTTAGTGAAATTCTTGGTATAGATGTCATGCTATAAATTTTAACAAAAAAAAGGGCAGATAAACTGCCCTTTTAAATTTAGATCATATTAATATGAATATCTAAAGCCTACTTTTATATTCCATATAGAAGCTGATCCAATAACAGCATTAACTGCTGGTGAATTATAATCTGAATATGAAACATTTCCATCTGCATCAAATGATGCTGTAACAATACCATTTGCAGATGAGCTTCTGTAATATGCTCCATTATCACCGTCAATAAGATTACCAAGATTTTTTACAACCATATATAAATCTAAATTATCCATAGGATTATGTGTAACTTTCATATCAAGTCTTGATGATCCATCAGTTGTAAAAACATTTCTTTCATATAAGCCTGGCTCCATATTTGCTATTGCAATTCCAGTCTCATCATATGAAGCATTTTCACCTACATATAGAGGAATTGATGGAAAATCTTCAGTTCTCCAGCCTGGCTGGATACCTAATTCTGTCCATCCACCATATGCTGATAAAGAATATGGATTACCACTAGCATATTGATAGAATAATGAAACATTAGTTCTATCTGATGCAGCCCAATTTAAGGTAGTAATAAACTTATGTTTTATCTCCCAATCAGATGTAGCAGGAGTTGGATCATTAGGGTTAACTGTTACTAAATTCTCATTAGCATTAGTGTAAGCAACACTTGAAGCCATTGGATGCACATCATTTGCATCAGTATATGTATAACCAAAAGTTACATCCACATCATTATCAAATGACCTTGAAGCAATTGCTGATAAAAGAGATGTTTTTGGTGAGTATTTTGAGTTAGCTAAATTATAATCACCTGTACAACATCCATTTGAAGCCATAACTGCGTGTCCAGTATTAGTAAATCCACTCACAGTATTTGCAAGATTATAGACAAAGAAAGGATTTTTATTTTTTGAATACATGTAATCAATAGTTACATCATATTCGCCAACCTGTCTTTTCATACCTATCGAAAGTTTTTTATGAGTAGGCATTTCTAAGTTTGGATCAAATGAGTTAGTATCACCTGATGCTGAACCACCTTGTACTTTAGCGATAGCAGCACAAGGAATTGCATAACCAGGTCGTGGATCTTTTGCAGGAGATCCATCAGCATCACAATAAGTGATAGGTGCGGCAGGATCAAAAAGATTATAGTTACCATCACCATCTTGAATCGTAATACCATTGTTTGAGTAATTATTTGAGAACCATACTGCAGGATTACCTCCTGAGAATACTCCATAACCACCATAGAACTCAGTATCATTAACTCTATAGCTAAATGAAATTCTAGGCATAATTACTTCAGCACCATCAAATGTTGCAGCATTTGAAAACCCATATGTACTTACAAAACCTGGATTTTCTAATGGGCCCTCATCAACACCATATGTCTCATATCTTACTCCGTATGAAATATCTAAATTATCTGAAACAGCCACTTCATTTTGAACAAACAAAGTTGTTACATCATATGTCCACTCTTTTGAAGCATCTTCAGGTACTAAAGTTGCTGTGTTTTGGAAATCTAAGGCAACAATACCGGCCTCTAAATTAGCTATACTTGAAAAATCCCACTCACCACCAATGGATTCTTGCATGAACATATTAAATATAGTGTTTTCTTGATGCTCATAACCAAAAGTTACAAGACTATTATCCATTTGAAGATCACCAATCAAGGCAATATTAGTCGCATCATAGTTAAGTTTATTATTTTGTCTTGAATCATCAGTTCCACCAAAATAAACCTTACCACCATTCACGCCAGAAATTTGAAAATCGCCAAATGACCCACCAAGACCAACTTGAGTGTTCTTTAATTCTGTAGTTCCGTATTTAAATTGTGTATTTACGTTGCCAATAGATGAGAAAACCTGAAGCATGTATGATTCAGAATCATTACCTCTTTTATAAAAATGATTTGCAAACTCAAATTCAGTTGGCGATGCATCTGATGGTTGGTTTGTAAAGCCCTCACTAGAGTTAAATGTTAATACAGCTCTAGTTTTATCACTAAAATAATAGTCAATCTTAGCCAATAGCTTTTCACTTTCAGAATCTAATGCTGATGGCAAACCACCTGGATCAAAACCATATACATCATTTGCTATTCTTACAATATCATCATAGGTTGCTTTAGTTAACCAACTTAGTTCTGTGGGCATGCCTGAGCCAACATAACCATATTCACCTAAATCTTGGTCATCATATTGCTCGTATGCAACAAAAAAGAACATCTCACCATTAACTAATGAATCTTTTAAAATTGGACCACCGACAGTAAATCCATATTTTTGTTCATCATATTCAGGAATAGTAACTGACTCTCCTGAAGCTTCGTCACCAGTTAAACTATCATTTGTCATCTCATAGAAAAAATTACCAGAGAGCTCACTTGTTCCTGATTTTGTAACAGCATTAATAACACAAGCTGAGAATCCACCGTATTGAACATCGTATGGAGCAAACTCAACTGCAACTTGATCAATAGCATCATATGAAAATGGCATTCTTTCTGCTGGATAACCATTTGCATTTAATCCAAATGTATCATTGAGTGCAATTCCATCTACTGTTAAACCATTATATCTTGGATTATTACCAGCACATTGCATAGCTTTATTATTTGAATCATCGATATAGATAGATGGATGTTGTGCTAACACCTCTTTAATATCTCTATCAAAAGCTGCAGTATTTTCTAGGTCAGCACTTGTAAATACAAAACTTGGACCAGAAGTTGTTTCAACAGTATTTAATCTAGATGCTGTAACAATCAAGTCTTCAACTGAAGCTCCGGATGCAATAGTCAAAGAAACATTTGTAGTTTTACCAATAGTTAAGAAAACATCAGAAACTGAGGATCTTCCTGACGAAACAGTATAAGGTCCCCCAGGCTTTAAGTTTGCAGCATAGAAATTTCCATTAGCATCAGCTATAACAGTTTTTGAGGTGTTTGTTGCCTCATAGGTTACTGTTACTTCAGCTCCTGATAAACCATCACCACTTCCGTCTACAACGCTACCCTTGATATCAGATGTTGTTGAATTTGCAAATACAGATGAAGTGAAAAGAAAAAATACAGAAACTGTAAATTTTGTAAGATTATTCATAGATATACCCTCTTATATTAGAAATAATATTCTTATGAACAGATAATACAGGTCTTTGGTCTAAATGAAAACTTTTTTTGAGTTATTTTAATGAAACAATTTTGTTAACTTTTTTAGATATTTATATAATCTTTATCAAAATATTTTTGCAATGCCTTCGGAATTGAAATAAGTTTCTTATCAGAATCATAATTATTTTCAATTAACGCTATTAATGTTCTTCCAAGAGCTAAACCAGAGCCATTTATTGTATGAGCTAACATTTTTTTATTATTTTCATCTTTAAACTTAATATTAGATCTTCTAGCTTGGAAATCAGAGAAATTAGAACAAGATGAGATTTCTCTATATTTGTTTTGTCCTGGCATCCAAACTTCAATGTCATATGTTTTACATGATGAAAATCCAAGATCACCACTACATAATTCAATCACTTGATAAGGTAACTCAAGTAAGTCAAGAATTTCTTTTGCATTATTAAGCAGTCCTTCTAGGTCATCCATTGATTGATTTGGGTGACAAACTTGCATTAATTCTATTTTTTCAAACTGATGCTGTCTTATTAAACCCTTTGTGTCTCTTCCATAACTTCCTGCTTCAGATCTAAAGCATGGAGTATGGGCGGTAACCTTAATTGGTAGGTCGTTATGATTAATTGTTGTACCTCTAAAGATATTTGTTAAAGGCACTTCTGCTGTTGGTATTAGGTATAAGCCATCTGTAGTTTTAAATAGATCTTCTTCAAATTTAGGCAGTTGACCAACACCAGTTAGAGAGTCTTTATTAGCCATGAAAGGAACATAGTATTCTTGATATCCATTTTTTATTGCTATATCAAGCATTAATGAAATTAATGCTCGCTGAAGTTTAGCCATATCACCTTTTAAAACTGCAAACCTTGGCCCTGCTATCTTAGTTGCCATATCTGTATCTATTTCATTAGTAATAGATAGATGATCTTCTTTCCGTTCAGAATTTACTGAACCATATTTTTTTATAACAATATTATCAGTTTCATCTACTCCTTCAGGACATGTGGAATGAGGTATATTAGGAATATCTAAAAGAAATATATTTAATGATTCTAGAATTTTATCTAATTCATTACTTGCTTTTTTAAGATCATTATTTATTTCATCTATGCGGACTTTTAAATTGGTAGTATCATCACCTGATGACTTAAGTTTTCCAAATTCCTCTGATAATTTTTTTCTTTGAGATTGAAAGTCTTCAACCTTAACCTGAAGTAATTTTCTATCCGAATCAAGTAGTTTAAATTTCTTGACGTCTAAAGAATATCCTCTTTTTTCAAGTTCAATTTTAATACGATCTATATCGTCTCTTAATAATTTAATATCTAACATGTCTACCTTGAAAAATTTAACCCTATGTATGTTGCAAAAATACTTAACAGTAAAGTAATAATTATATAGGAACTTCCATGTAAAGGATTATTATTAAAAAGTTCGATGCTTTGATAGGTAAAAGCTGACATAGTTGTAAAAGATCCTAAGAAACCAACAACAAAAAAATAATAATTATTATCTTTTATGGTAATTAATGAGCCCATTAACAATCCAATTAAAAAACAACCAACAATGTTTACAGAAAGAATACCTAATGGAATTTGAAATGGTAAATATTTTGATATTAACTCATTAACAATATATCTAAGAACTGCGCCAAGAGCTCCACCAAAACCTATCAATATGATATTCACTGTTTATTAGTAGATTTTAAATTAATAGTATTTCTAAAATTCATATTATCTTCATAAGAAATAATAAATTCGTTTTCTGATTTAAATTCAACTTGAACAGATTTATTCATGTTATCGATAATAAAAGTATTACCACTTTTTATTTTAACATTGTTAGTATTAATGCCATTTTTAAGAATGCTTAATATGGAAGAATTTTGGTCATTTATATCTATATAACTTATCTGATTAAAGTCAAAGTCATGAACCTCTATTAGATTATCTTTGATAATGTATTTTTCTATAGATGGTTTTAAAATTTCAACTTGTATAAAGTTATTTTTTCTATAAATTTTACCAACTGATTCATCTATTTTTGAGTTAATATTTGTTTGTTGCACAAACTCCATGTCATTCAAAATTAAGTTGTTAAAACTAGAAATAAGATCATTAGAGTAAATGTTGATTGACCCTATTAGTAATAAAATCTTTAGGTTGAGATTCATTTAATCTCTTTTTGGAACTAAAACTTCTCGAGAACCATTGCTACTCATTTCTGAAACTAGTCCAGCCTCTTCCATAGATTCAATTAAACGTGCAGCCCTGTTATAACCAATTCTCAATTTTCTTTGTACAGCTGAGATTGAAGCTCTTCTTGATTCTAATACAAAATTTACTGCTTCGTCATATAAATCATCAGCATCTTCGGATGATGATTCAGAGCCCGACCATCCCGGTATAGGTCCTGTCTCTTGAGAAGAAGAAACTATATCATCTATATATTCAGGTTCAGCTCTTGATTTCCAATCATTGACAACCCTATGAACTTCATCATCTCCAACAAACGCACCATGAACTCTAATAGGAACACCAACTCCTGGAGGTAAATAGAGCATGTCACCATAACCAAGTAATTGTTCAGCACCTCCTTGATCTAATATAGTTCTTGAATCAATTTTGGTTGATACTTGAAAGCCAATTCTGGTTGGAATATTTGCTTTAATTAAACCGGTGATTACATCTACTGATGGTCTTTGAGTGGCAAGTATTAGATGAATTCCTGCAGCTCTTGCTTTTTGAGCAATTCTTGCAATTAAATGCTCAACTTTCTTTCCAACCAACATCATCATGTCAGCAAATTCATCAACAACAACTACAATAGATGGTAATACTTCTAAATATTCCTCATCCTCTGGGTGTAAAGGATTGATGAGCTGTTTTCCATTTGCAGCTGCCTCTTCTACTTTTTTATTAAAACTCGCAAGGTTACGGACCCCCATTAATGACATCAATTTATATCTTCGGTCCATCTCAACAACACACCATCTCAAACCATTTGATGCATCAGTCATATCTGTAATTACTGGAGTTAATAGATGGGGAATACCGTCATAAACTGAGAGTTCTAACATTTTAGGATCAATTAAAATTAATCTAACATCCTTGGGATCAGATTTAAAAAGCAAGCTTAACAACATAGCATTTACCCCAACTGACTTACCGGAGCCAGTTGTGCCAGCAACTAACAGATGCGGCATTTTTGCAAGATCAACAACCACAGGGTTTCCAGAGATATCATGACCAAGTGCAAGTGCAAGATTAGATGGAGATTTTTTAAATGCTTGAGATGATAAAATCTCAGTTAAACGAACCATTTTCCTATTTGTATTAGGTATTTCTATTCCAACATAAGATTTACCTTCTATGACTTCTACAACCCTTACGCTGCTGACTGATAATGATCTAGCAATATCTTGTGCAATATTAGTTATTTTACTAGCCTTTGTTCCTGGCGCTGGTTGAATTTCAAATCTTGTAACAACCGGTCCTGGTAAAACAGATTCAACACTAGCTTCAATACCAAACTCTTCAAGCTTGGTTTCAAGCAATGATGCAATTTGTCCTAACTCTTCTTCTGATAAAGATGACCCATCATCAAGTGCCCTATCAAGAAGTTCTGTGCTAGGCATGACTGTTTTTTCTTCAGATATTTCAACAGGCTCACTTAATTCAACTTCTTTGATAGTTGTTTCTGCTGTATTGGGTAAGTCAGGTTGATGAGCCGCATTTAATGATTTACTTTTTTCTTCTGTCTCATCTTTGGCCTTTTTTGATGAAACAATTTTTGATTTTAATTTAGTATCTTCTTCCTTTTTAACTCTCTTTTCTTCTCTTATATTTTTTAAGCTATTAACTACTCTAGAGGTGTTACTTGAAATAAAAGTAAATATGCCAGTGGTTAATGATATGACCTTTTTAAAAATTTTTATCAAGATCATACCAATTAAATCTAATGTTTTAATCCATGAAAAATTATAAGAAAACGACAAAGCTGGGATGATAAAAATAATTAAAAAAATTAAGCTGCCAATAAAACCTAAGGTATTTGAAATAGCCCTAAAAAATATTTGTCCTAATGAACCACCACTATTATTGTCAAAATAATATTCTAGAACTGAACAAAAACTTATAACCAATATAACCGTGCTTACTGCCCTTATAGTTATTTTGATTTTTGAATTATATGGATCTTTAAAAAAGATAGATTGCAAGGCCCAAATAAAACCAACCGATAAGACAAGATAAGACCCTAGTCCAAAAATAGTAAATAAAAAATCTGATATATTTGCACCAAGTGGCCCCCCTAAATTATTGATAATATTTGAAGAGCTCTTATAAAAAAAAGCAGAATCAGTAGGGTCATAAGAAATCAAAGCGATCAATATATATAAAGAAAAAGCTATTAAGAAAAAACTTAAAAAGTTTAATAAGGTATTTTTAACGTAATTTGATAGCACGATGTTATTTAAAAGTTTTTATTTATAAATTATATGTTTATTCAATCAAAAATGTTTATATTCAATTATAATCTTCAATATGTCTGATAATCATAACAAATTAATCATATTAGGCTCTGGTCCAGCGGGTTATTCAGCAAGTATATACGCTGCTAGGGCGAGTTTAAACCCAATCATAATTGCCGGATCACAAGAAGGTGGTCAACTGACAACAACTACTGATGTTGAAAATTGGCCAGGTGATAGTGATGGACTTCAAGGCCCTGAACTAATGGATAGAATGAAAAAACATTCTCAACAATTTGGAGTAGAAATTATAAACGACCATATAAATGAAGTTGATCTTTCAACTAGACCGTTTGTTTTAAAAGGCACTAATTCTTATACATGTGATTCATTAATTATCTCTACAGGTGCAAGTGCAATGTACTTAGGGCTTCCTTCAGAAAAAGAATATTTAGGTAGAGGTGTTTCCGCATGTGCAACTTGTGATGGTTTTTTTTATAAAGATCAAGAAGTTGTTGTTGTTGGTGGCGGTAATACTGCTGTCGAAGAAGCACTATATCTATCAAGGATATGCTCAAAGGTATATCTTGTTCACAGAAGAGATGAGTTTCGTGCTGAAAAAATATTACAAGAAAGAGTATTTAAAGAAGAAGCTAATGGAAAAATTGAAATTCTTTGGAATAGTCAGCTTAAAGAAGTACTTGGAGATCAGATGGGAGTTAATGGAGTTCTGTTAGATTCAAATGGAAAAGATAAAAAACTTTCGGTAATGGGTGTTTTTATTGCCATTGGACATAAACCTAACACCGATATTTTTGAAGGTCAGCTTGAAATGGATAATGGGTATATACAAATTAAGTCTGGTACCTCAGGCATGGTGACATCTACATCTGTTGAGGGTGTATTTGCAGCTGGTGATGTCTCAGATCAAGTATATAGACAGGCAGTTACTTCAGCTGGATTTGGTTGTATGGCAGCACTAGACGCTGAAAAGTTTCTTTCTGAATAAGAAAAATATATGAAGTATAAGGCTTATCTTATCGAAGAAAATGATGGATCTTACAATGGATCAATTAAAGAGCTTGAAATGGCTGATATACAGCCCGGCAATGTAATTGTTAAAGTCCACTACTCTTCACTTAATTATAAAGATGCTTTGGCTGCTACCGGTGTCAAAGGTGTTGCTTCTTCATATCCATTTGTTCCAGGAATTGATGTTGCTGGAGAAATTCTTAAATCCTCAAATGAAAATTTTAAGATTGGTGACAAAGTTATAGCTACTGGTTACAAATTGGGTATGTCAGTACATGGAGGATTTGGGCAATTAGTTCAAGTACCAGAAAAATGGGTTATACCTCTTCCAAATAATTTAACCTTGTTAAATTCCATGTCATTAGGAACAGCAGGTCTAACTGCTGGAGCGTGTGTAAAAAAAATATTAGATGCCGGTCCATCTTTAAATAATCCAATATTAGTTTCGGGAGCTACTGGTGGTGTTGGATCTGTTGCTGTAAATTTACTTTCAAAATTAGATTTTGAGGTACACGCAATCACCGGAAAACCTAATGAGACTGAAATTTTAAAAAAGATGGGGGCTTCAGAAATTATTGATAGACATAAGTTTATGGCCGATCCAGTAAAACCACTTGATAAAGCAATATATTCGGCAGGAGTTGATACAGTTGGCGGTGATATATTGTCAAAAATGCTCTCAATGATATTAAGTCATGGTAGTGTTGCTTGTTGTGGAAATGTAGGAGGAATGAAATTTACATCATCAGTTTTCCCATTCATTTTAAGAGGCGTTTCCTTGATTGGAATTGATTCTGCTGAATCAGATATTAATTTTAAGAAACAAATATGGAATCTTTTTTCAGAAAACTGGTCACTTAATTTGGATGATTATAGTAAAGTAGTACAACTCGATGATATTGAGAGTGAAATTACAGCAATTTTAAATGGCGAGCAAATAGGTAGAGTTGTTATAAAACACGGAGATTAACTATGAATAATGATGATTTTGAAAAATACTATGAATCACAAGAAGCAAATGAAGATAGCAAGTCAGACGCTAATGTTATTTTATTTCTTGTAATTGTATCCGTAATTGCAATGACCTATTGGGTTGCAGGTCAATAAAAAGTTATTTAGCTTCCATTCTCATTGCTGAATCAAGTCTAATGGTTTCTCCATTTAGATAGGTATTATTAATAATGTGTTCAGCAAGCTGGGCATACTCTTTTACATCTCCAAATCTGTGAGGGAACTGGGTTGACTTTAAAAGAGCTTCTTTGTTCTCTTCTTTTGCCAATGACATAAGTGGTGTATCAAAGATACCAGGTGCAATAGTGCAAACTCTTATACTATGTCTGGCTAAATCTCTTGCTGAGGTTATAGTCATGCCTATAACACCAGCTTTTGAGGCGGCATAAGCTGATTGACCAATCTGTCCTTCATAACCAGCAATAGATGCTGTATTAATAATTACGCCCTTTTCTCCTTTTTCATCTGGTTCATTAATATCAATTAATTCTGCTCCTAATCTCATAACATTAAATGTACCAACTAAATTTAGGTCAATTATGAATTTAAAAATATCCAATGGATGTGGGCCATTCTTTCCAAGTATTCTCGCGCCATAACCTGTACCAGCACAATTCACAATAAAATTGAGTTTTCCATAGGTTTGTTTAATTTCTTTAATAGCATTTGTTACTGATTCTTCACTCATAACATCTGTTTTAACATATGTAACATTTTCAGAACCAAGTAAATCAATGACTTCTTTGGCTTTGTCATCATTAATATCTAAAATAGCAACTTTACATCCTCTTGAAATGAAATGTTCAACAGTACCTCTTCCTAAGCCAGAAGCTCCGCCTGTTATTAATGCAATGTTATTTTTAAGATTCATGTATAACCTCCGTTTTTAATAAAATTATACTCTTTATACATACTAAAAAATATTTTTGGCACCTAAATTGCATTAGTAAAAGCGAATATAAATTTTTCATATTAAGGAGAAAAAAATGAAAAAATTGTTTTTACTTGTAGGGATCATATCTTTACCAACTTTTGCAGGAGTTAGTGCAAATGTTAGTTTTGCCTCAGATTATATCTGGAGAGGAATGACACAAACTGACGGCCCAGCAATGTCAGGTGGTTTTGATTATGAATCAGAAAGTGGATTCTACGCAGGGATCTGGGGTTCAAATGTAAACTTTAGTGATGGTGCGGGTAGTGAGTTAGATTACTATTTTGGATATGCTTTTGATTTTGGTTCAATTGGAGTAGATCTAGGATATGTTGCATTTGATTACCCAGAAGCAACTGATTTAGATTTTGAAGAGGTAGTTCTAGGTTTATCTTATGGTGACGTAGGTCTTACTTTTGCACTTGGTCAAGACAGTGCTCCAGACTATACAGAAGTTTCTTATGCATTAGGTGCTGTAGGTTTTGCTTATGGTCAGTACGACGATTATGGTGACAACTTAGTTATTTCATATGGATTCTCATGCGGATCATATGATTGTGGTTTAGCTTACACTGATTTCTCAGCAGATGCGGCTGGCGCAGATGATGATTATTTAGTGTTTTCAATTTCAGCAAGTCTTTAATTCTTAATATTCCCCCCTTTATATTATGAAATTAATTACTTCAATCATTAAGCCTTTCAAACTTCAAGAAGTTAGAGAGGCTTTAGTGAGCGCTGGAATCGAAGGTCTTACTATAACTGAAGTAAAAGGTTATGGAAGACAAAAAGGACATACAGAAATGTACAGAGGTTCTGAATATTCTGTAGATACGTTACCAAAAATTAAACTAGAGATTTTAGTTGATGATTCGCAAGTTGATTTAGTTAAAGAAACTATTGTGACAACAGCTCAGACTGGAAAAATTGGTGATGGAAAATTATTTATAACATCTGTCGACGAAGTCGTCAGAATCAGAACTGGTGAAACTGGTTCTGAAGCTATATAAGGAGTAAAAGATGGAAGAAATTGCATTTGCTTTAGATACATTTTACGCAGTAATGGCAGGAGCTCTTGTTATGTTTATGGCAGCTGGTTTTACCATGCTTGAAGCAGGACTTGTACAAAAGAAAGATGTATCAGAAATTGTAACGAAAAATATAGGCTTATACTCAATAGCTTGTATTATGTACTTAGCTTGTGGCTTTGTGATTATGTACCCTGGTTCATATATTATTGAAGGAGTTTTACCGTCAATTCTTGGAACAAGTTCATTTGGGTTATCTACTTCATTACCTAATGAAGATATAGGTATGCCATATGGTATGGATTATTCACAACAAGCTGACTTCTTTTTTCAAGTAGTTTTTGTTGCTACGGCAATGTCGATAGTATCAGGAGCTGTTGCTGGAAGAATGAAACTTATACCTTTCTACTTATTTGCTATCGTATTAACAGGTTTGATATATCCTATTCAAGGCGCATGGAATTGGGGTGGTGGTTTCTTAAGCGGAACTCTCGGCTACTCTGACTATGCAGGATCAGGAACAGTGCATTTATGTGGTGCAGCTGCAGCATTAGCAGTTGTAACGGTTTTAGGACCAAGAAATGGTAAGTATGCTCCTGATGGTACATCTTTACCTATGCCTGGGTCTAATATACCAATGGCTGCATTAGGTGTATGGATTCTTTGGTTAGGTTGGTTTGGATTCAATGGCGGATCTGAGTTAATTGTAAGCAACGAAGCATCTGCTATTGCTGTTAGTCAGGTATTTATGAATACAAACATGGCTGCATGTGGTGGTGTTGTTGCTGCAATCTTAGTTAGCTTAATTAGAACAGGTAAAATGGATGTAACAATGGCTATGAATGGAGCTATTGCTGGTCTAGTAGCAATCACAGCTGGTCCAAGTGCCCCATCTGGTGGTGCTGCAATCTTAATTGGAGCATTAGGTGGTGTCTTAGTATATTTCTCAATCTTATTTTTTGACAATGTACTAAAACTTGATGATCCAGTAGGCGCTATTTCAGCTCATGGTACTGTTGGTATTCTAGGTGTTATGGTTGTTCCATTTACATCTGATGCTTCATTCTTCGCACAATTCATTGGTGTAATTGCAATTGCTGGATTTACGTTTATTGCTAGTTTGTTAACAATCTATGCAATTAACGCTGTATTGCCAATTAGAGCAAGTGATGACGAACAGTATGCTGGTCTTGATAGTTCTGAGATAGGAGTTGAAGCTTATCCAGAATTTTAAGTTTATGAGTTAGGTTCATATCTCCCCCTTTTATACCTAACTTATAAAAACACGAAAAGAGCCGTTATCTCCCCCTTTAACGGCTCTTTTTTTTGCACCCATTTTAAACATTTTTATTAAATATACATGGCATATAAATTGCATGTATGAATTGAATGTAATAAATATATATATTTTTTAGGGAGATATGATGAATAAGATATATTTAATCTTTGGCAGCCTTTTGGCTACTCAATTTGTTCAGGGAGATGAAATTAATTCTGGTGATGCTGCTTGGATTTTAACATCTACTGCATTGGTTCTTTTGATGACATTACCTGGACTAGCATTGTTTTATGGTGGATTAGTTCGATCAAAAAATGTTCTTTCTGTATTGATGCAATGTTTTACAATTGCTTGTTTAATGTCAGTTTGTTGGGTTGTATATGGTTACAGCTTAGCTTTTAAGGGTGATGGTTTATTTATTGGTGATCTTAGCGCACTATTTTTAAATGGTGTAGAAAGAGACTCGATTTCAGGAACACTACCTGAGTCAGTATTTATAACTTTCCAAATGACTTTTGCAATTATAACTCCAGCTCTTGTAGTAGGTGCATTTGCAGAAAGAATGAAATTTACTGCTATGTGTATTTTTTCAGTTGCATGGTTTACTTTTGTATATCTTCCAGCATGTCATATGGTTTGGGGCGGTGGATATCTAGGCAGCATAGGTGTTATTGATTTTGCAGGCGGTCTTGTTGTGCACGCTACATGTGGAATTGGAGCGCTAGTAGCAGCAATCTACTTAGGCCAAAGAAATGGATTCATGAAATCACCAATGCCACCGCATAACAGAACAATGGTCATGATTGGTGCATCAATGCTATGGGTTGGCTGGTTTGGTTTTAATGCTGGTAGTGCTGTTGCTGCAGACAGTTCAGCAGGTATGGCTATGCTAGTAACTCATATTAGTGCTGCAACAGGTGCATTAACTTGGATGGCCATTGAATGGATTAAATCAGGTAAAGCAACAATGATTGGTATAGCTACAGGTATGGTAGCTGGTTTAGCTACTATCACACCAGCTTCTGGATCTGTTGGTCCGGCTGGTGCATTATTAATTGGATTCTTAGCAGGATTAGTATGTTTTTATTCCACTCAGGCAGTTAAATCTTACTTCAAAATTGATGATTCGCTAGATGTATTTCCTGTTCATGGTGTCGGCGGTATTCTTGGAATTATTATGATTGCCTTTGTTGGTAATCCTGATGGTTTTCTTGGATCAGGAGCTGCTGGTATTTCTGAAGATGGTGCAATTGCACAGTTAATGATTCAACTTCAAGGAGTTATAGTTATCTCAGCTTATACAGCCATAGTTACATACGTAATTCTAAAATTAGTTAGCACAGTAACTGATCTTAGAGCATCAGAAGAAGATGAGGATGTTGGTTTAGATATGAGTGAACATAACGAACAGGGTTATAGTTTATAAAACAGAATTACTATATTGCTTTAAAAGAAAAGGATGCATTTCTTCTGGAATTAAATGCATCCTTTGATTCAAATACTCCATGGCTTCATCTATCTCATTTTCAGTGAATTCATGATTAGGTACGTTAATGCCTTGCATAATACATGCAGCTATATTAGTTGAATGGTTTTTATATGAGGTTTTAATTTTATTTGTTATTAACTCGGCTAGGTCATCATAGCTGTCTGATGCAAATTTCATTGGCTTACCAATATACAAATGAACGTTACCCTTATTTCCAGTAATACCATCTGAGATACTTAAAAGATCTTCTCTAGGCTCTTTTTCATAAACACTATTTATTGAGGTTAAATATAATTCCTTTGCTTTCAAAAGGTCATTTGGATCCTTTTCATAGGATATTGCGACAGGAATTAAAGAAATGTTATTAAAAAATTCACTTACTGACGTGTTTTTTCTTGCATTTAAATGAATCATTTTTAATACAGCTGAATCAGTATAATCAATACCGTCTTTAGACCTCCCCTGTTTTTGTGCAATCCATACTGACTGACTATTGTTTAAAATGGAATGAATAATAAATTCAGAAGCTAGATGTAAACTTTTATATATATCTTTTTTTGATTTACCAGATCTATCAATTATGAAACTTTTATTGAGTCTCATTAAATCTGAAGCCCATTTTTCATTCATCAAGTTATTACCAACAGCATTATTAGTAGTATTTATTCCACTTTGATGGAGTTTTA
Organism: uncultured SAR86 cluster bacterium; assembly: GCA_902591565.1. Taxonomy (GTDB): domain Bacteria; phylum Pseudomonadota; class Gammaproteobacteria; order Magnimaribacterales; family D2472; genus SCGC-AAA076-P13. Next base: position 62,058 of record CACJBC010000004.1, read on the forward strand.
AATTTAACAAGGCAGAATCTAGAGTAATATCTCTATGGTTAGACAAAAATAGATAACCTTTCCCAATTTCGAGATTCTCAATTCCTTCAATTGAAAAATTATCAATAGTTTTATTAACAACATCTAATACTATTGACTCAAAAAATTTTTGATAATCTTTTATTGTTTTAATATTTTTTGTTTTACGTCTTAAGAAAAATGCTACTAATTTCTCGATCATCGGAATCTTCTGTAGCCAGTTATTTTTATTGACCGTTAAAATAGTTTTTATAACGTCTTTATCTTTGGTTAGATCTAATAAAACTTTTTCAACTTCATGATCTTCGTAGGGACGTATAGAATCAAATTTACTCACAGCTATAAAGTACTCAATATAGTTTCCTTATATTTTACATTATTAATGTATACAATACTTTGACATGAAAGCTTATCTTAATTATTCAGGAGTTGCTGTTTTAGCTCATAGAGGTGGTTCTATTGAGTCTTTTGAAAATACTATTGAATCATTTTATTACTCACAATCGCTTGGGTGTAAATTTATCGAAACTGATGTTCAGGTATCATCTGATGGTATTCCTTACATATTTCATGATGAAACTCTCACTAGATTATTAAATAAAAATACTTTATTCAGTGACTTACATTCAAATGAAATAGATAATTTAAGAATATTTGATTCTCATAAAATACCAAGACTTCATGAAACACTTCAGGCTTTTCCTGATATGTATTTTCAAATTGATGTAAAAACTGATGCAGTTGCCATGCCAGCGCTTGAAGTTATCTATCAATGTAAGGCTGAAGATAGAGTTTGTATAGCTAGTTTCAATAGCTCTAGACTGTCTAGAGTAAATAATAAATATCCTGAATTATGTTTATCCATGGGTCCAAATGAGGTTGGTAAAATGCTTTTATCAAGCTTTGGTTTATATAATAAAACTATTATTGGAGACTGCTTGCAGGTGCCAATGTACTACTATGGAATTAAGGTGGTAACTAAAAGATTTGTAGATTTTGTCCATAGCAAAGGACTAAAAATATGTGTATGGACAATAAATGATGAAAAAACTTTTAAAAAATTAATAGATATGGGTGTTGACGGGATTATTACTGATAAACCCAAATTATTATTTGAAATTTTAAATTCAGAAACTAATTAATAAATTTTACTAACAGTCTTTTAGCAATAATATAAATTGGAATAATTATCGAAGTAGTTATAAGTATTTCGATTGGTGTGGAAAAATCTATTAGACTTCTAATAAAAGGAGCAAGAATAAAGGCCGTAACTGCACCTAGAATGCTGTAAAAAATAATAGATTCTTTACTAAGCAATTTCATTTTTAACCCTTGTTAACAACAATCCACCAATAATAAATAAAATTGCTATTGGTAATAAAGCGATTCTCACATTTCCGTATAAGGTTAAAAGAGTACCTACCAGAAGAGGTCCTAATATAGCACCTGCCCTACCCATTACGTTGTACAAACCAAAAAACTCACCAGCTTTTTCTTTTGGAATTAATTTACCAAAATAACCTCTTGAGCTACCTTGAATTCCACCTTGAACACAGCCAACCCATGCAGCTAAAAGGTAGAATTCAAGAGCACTTGATAAAGTAGTGCTGTAGATGATTATAAAAATATAGGAAGAAATAGTTACATATAAAACTAGCTTATCTCCAAATCTGTTAGCAACGTATCCCCATATTAATGTTGCAGGAAAGGCAACAAGTTGAACAAGAATTAAAGCTTGAATAATAGAACTAGTTTCTAATCCAAGATTTAGTGCAAAAGTTGAAGCAAGGTATATTACAGTATGGGCTCCATCAATAAATAAAAAAAATGCAATCAAAAAAAGAAAAGCATTCTTATACTGATAAACAGACTTTAATGTAGTGACAATATTTTTTAATGATGAAAGAGCAATGCCTTTAGATTTATGAGGATCTCTAGTTTCTTGAAAGTTTAATAATAAAGGTATTAAAAATAATAACCACCAAATAGAGACCATTAAAAATGAGACTCTAATAGCATCAGATTGTGATGCAAGACCAAAAGATGTTGGATAAATGCTCATTAGTGCATTTACTATGAATAATAATCCTCCGCCAGCATAACCCCAGGCATAACCTTGATTAGAAATTATTGAAAACTTTTCAGGTGTTGAGATCTTTGTAAGAATTTTATCGTAAGGAATCTGAGCAACGCAAAAACAAAAATTAGCAATACCAAAAAAAATTAAAGCTAGTATCCAGGATCCAGCAGAAAGAAAATATAAGAGTCCTACAAAAAATACTGAAGTTATCGTAAAAATAGTAAGTGATCTTTTGGTTGATTGATTTATATCTGTAATAGCACCTATTACTGGTCCTGATAATAATATGGAAACGTTACAAATAACTAAAGTCCAATTTAAATATATCGAAGCCTCTATTTTTGGTAGATTAGATGCCCAAAATTCTAAATAAAAAATTGGAAAAAAAGCGGCAACTACAGTCGTAGCAAATGCTGAATTACCTGCATCATAAGCAATCCATGATTTAACAGTTCTTGTGAAGGTTTTATTTGATGGGCTATTCATTAGAAATCATATAATTTTTATAATCTTATTTTATATGCTTTATAAACAAATGACTTTGTAATTAAGGATATTTTTGTTATATTTTTTTTGGGAGGAGTGTGACATGAGTGATAGTCAGACTATAAAGTTAGGTGGTTACTTTGTACTTGGTATAGGTGCCGTTGTATTTTTACTCGGATTAGGAGCTTATATATTCTATTAGCCTGGTGGCCAATTTAAAGACCTACCTGATAAAAGATGTAAATGCAGGTGAAAGACACTTTGACCTGCTTTTGCACCATTATTTATAACAATCCTAAATGTATTATCTAAATTGAGTTGTTCAGCAACTATACCTGCTACAAGCATTAAATGCCCTAAAACCTCCTGATCATCCTTTGATGAATCTGAAAGCTTTGGTATTACTTTCTTAGGAATTATTAATAGATGTGTTGGAGCTTGAGGTTGTATATCTTTTATTACTATAGAGAGATCATCTTCATAAATAATATCTGCAGGTATATCTCTATTAATTATTTTTTCAAATAAAGTTTGAGACATTATTAAAATACTCTAAAAAATCTAAAACCAATATAGAAAATTGCTGCTGTCATTAAGATAGCAAGTAAAATAATCAACAAATCTCTTACAGTTTGTAAAAAACGGCCTTGTTTTTTTGCTCTAATAAGTTGCATTAACAAATAGACTAAAGCGATGGTACTTACAACTAAAATAAAAACACTTAACATAATTTATCCTAAAACAGATCCTATTCCTGTGACTAGAAAGCCTAATGCCAAACCCCAGCATATGCAAGCTATTAGATCTGCTATATAAAATTTAATAACTTTTAAATCCGATATTCCAAGTAAAAATGGCACAATTGGTCTTATTGCAGGAATAAACCTACCCATTAAGACAGTATATGACCCAGTTCTATCTAAAAACTTTTGAGCCCTATTAATAACTTTTTCTCTTTTTTGAACAACCTTTGTTACCATAATTTGTGGACCAATGGTTTTACCAAAAATAAAGCCAGACATATCACCTAAATGAGCACCAACCACTGCTACTGGAACAATGGCGGTTATTGGCATTAACTCAGTGTTGTAAACCAAAATACAAATAGAAAATAAAATCGCACTTGAAACAATCAATCCAGATAGAATAAAAGATTCAAGAAATGCAAAAAATAATACAAATAACCATGCATATTCTGCATTAGTATTCAAATATAATTCTATTTTTTCGAACATAGGTTATTTATTATTAATTAAAAGTATTATTTTACTTTATTAAAGACATTAGCTTATAGTTTAAAACTTATAATTAATATAACTAAAATGATTAAAGAATTTGAAATACATATTGATGATGATCAAATTGACCTTCTTCATAAAAAAATTAAGCTGACCAGATGGCCGGATGAAATAAATAATGAATACTGGTCCCATGGAACTGGCATGGGTTTTCTTAAAGATTTGTCTAAATATTGGATAAATAATTTTAATTGGAGAACGCACGAAAATGAATTAAATGATATTGGAAGTTTCAAATTTACAAGCAAAACAGGGCTTGATGTTCATTTCCTGCATGCAAAATCTAATGAAGAGAATGCAATACCTTTAGTTATGACGCATGGATGGCCTGGAAGCGTCCAAGAATTTATTAAGATAATTCCTATTATTCAGGAGCAATCTAATAGACCGATAGATATTATATGCCCTTCACTTCCTGGGTTTGGTTTTTCTGATAAACCAAAAGAACTTGGAATGAACTCAAAGAAGATGGCAGAAATTCAACATGAACTTATTATGGCCTTAGGATACAAAAGATATGTCGTCCAAGGCGGTGATTGGGGAGCAACTGTAAGTAAATGGATGGCAGAATTATTTCCTGACAATTGTATTGGTATCCATTTAAATCTGGTTATTGCTTTCCCCCCCAAAAGTGAAAATCCTATGGAAGGTGTTACAGAAAAAGAACTAAAGTTGCTTGGACATCTTGAGAAATATAAAGCTGAAGGATATGGCTATTTTGAAATCCAAAAAACAAAACCTCAAACTTTAGGGTATGGTCTCAATGACTCACCTATTGGTCTTGCAGCTTGGATATCTGAAAAATTCTTTGGTTGGTTTGACGGTAATGAAACTAACTTAGTTATTTCCAATGATGAGCTTCTAAGCATTATTTCTCTCTATTGGTTCACTGAATCTATCACCTCCTCTGCAAGACTTTATAAAGAAAATGGTGATTTTGGTTTTTCTTTTAATTCGATTCAGCAACCAATGGCAGGAGCAATTTTTAATAGAGATTTTGCCTTACCGCCAAGAGTTTGGGCAGAAAAAATTTACAACGTAGTTCAATGGAATGAATACGACGGCGGTCATTTCGCGGCCATGGAAAGACCGAAAGAGTTATCTCATGATGTTATTAGTTTTATAGATAAATTAAAGATCTAAAGCTTTAATTACCTCTTCGAAAGAAACATATTTAAAATTCTGCCTCTTAACTATTTTCTTTCCATCATTAGTACCGTCTTGTACAACAAGTAAACCTTTGGGGTATTTACTATTAAGTCTTGAGCTAACTACATCAATACCGTCTGTATCATTTACATTATCGATTATTCCTGAGTGCCCAATCTTAAAGCTACCTAAATAGTTATAAGGCTCAGTACGATTATAAACATTAAACGAATTATCTCCTTGAGATGAAAGTAAAATATAACCATCATTGGTTGATGTTTTATAGATTGTAACTCCCTCAGGATCATCATCGATGTTTCCTGTTCTTGAATCAATAATCACAGGATTGGAGAAGTCTAAGTTTGAATTTATTTTATATGCTCTGAGTATTCCTCTGTCTTGTTCTTCCGAGATTAACAGAGTTCTATTTTCATCATCATAAACACAGCCCTCTGATTGAGCAGCATTTGAATTATTAAATGTTTTTAATAGAGATAAGCCATCTTCGTTATAAGACCACATTTGAACTCTTGAACCCTCATCTTCGGTTATAAAAGCTATAACACCAAACTCTTTATCATATCCAGCGCAAACACCATAGACGACAATATTAGTTCTGCCCTTAAAAGAAGGATTTTTTTCAATACTAAAGTTCTTTGATTTAGCCAAAACATCCATTGCTTCATCCTCATATATCCATAAGTCCAAAGTACTAGTAGTTCTATTTGAAGCAAAAATAAATGTGTACGAACCAAAATCATCTAAATTAACAGATCTAAGATCAATGTTATTTATATTTCCTAATTCGGTGTAACCAATTTTTTTTGCATCTAAATCATAAGTATAAACTCCACTTTTTTTATCAGTTCCAAAAATAAGTGAGTTACTCGTTGATAAATTATTTATCCATATTGCTGGGTCATCAGCTGCGTCACCTTTTGTTATGACCTGAGGAGTTTCAGCATTTGGTTTTACAACATATACAACTTTTTCTTCAGGATCACCAAACACAGTAAATGAAAAGGTAATTACAAATGAGAAAAATAATTTTTTTGACATATATAAAATTTACATAAAAAAGGCAACGTATGAACGTTGCCTTTTTAAGTTAACGATATTACAAATTGTATCTTATACCAATGGAATATGTTCTACCATACTCATCATATTGAGATAACCTGTTAGGAGTTCCCCAATAATAAAATTCAGGCTCATCAGTAATATTACTAATATCAAATTTTATACTCATTTGATCATTAATCTTGTATTTAAGATTGAAGTCTATTTGAGTATGATCATCAGTGTATCTAATATTATTATTATCTAAATCTTCCTGTATAGTTTCAGCATCATCATCAGCAAGATAGTCTAAATAAGGAGATCTCGAAACAGCTGATAGTCTGATATCAAACTTATTTTTATCATAACCTACAGAAATATTTGAAACGTCTTCCGATAATTTTCTAAATGGAAATGTTACAGTTCCACTATCTACTGCTAGGGAAGAACTTCCATCAGTTTTTGTAACATTCATTGAAAAAAACAGGCCATCAAAAGGTTCAGGTAACATGTCTAACTCTCTGAAAATATTTAATTCAAATCCATCTACATCAGAATCATCTGTATTTACATATGTTAGCAATTCATCAAACAGCAAACCATTTATGGTTGTATTGGCAACAGCTAATGGATAAATTGCATTCTCAATATCTTTTTTAAAGTATCCAAAAGATGCGAATGAACCTTCTCCATAATGCTCAATAGACAAATCAAAATTAGTTGCCTCATAAGGATCAAGATCAGGGTTACCCATCTCACCTCGATAATTACCATCATCTCTCTCAGTGATATCTGCAATTAAATTTGCCTGACCAAAGCCTGGTCTAGATAATGCTCTCCAAATCGCACCTCTTACAATAGTTTGATCATTTAAGAAGTATTTTACATTTAAGCTAGGAGATACAAATGTATAACTTTTTGATGCAGTTAAAACATCATTTATATCACCATCATTATATCCAAGAGTATCGTAATCAGTATCTTCAACTCTGATACCTGCTATTACAACTGCTTTATCAAACTCCATTGTACCCATAAGATATAAAGCTGTGATATCTTCATTGGTAGTAAAATCTTCTTCAAAATTATCATAATCAGGTCCGCCTGTATATTGGCCTTTTCTTGCATATAGAAGATTTTCATTTGCGTGGGGGCCGTAAGCTTGTCCAGCAAATGGCCAAGATCTTGTGTAAGGTCCAAATTGAGATTGAAGTAATGCTTGTACGTTATCATCATCAACTTCTATTTGATTACTATCACCTTTCTTCTCTCTAGATCTGTATTTAAAACCATACTTCACAGTTGTTGGTGCATCCATAAATGTAAAACCATCTTTTGTCATGTCAACACTAAAAGCTGTTTCAGTATCTTTAATTAAGCTCCAGTCCTCTTCCCATGCATCAACATTTAAATCAGCATAAAGCACACCTTGAGCGTATGTGGTAAGAGCTAACCCAACTTTTTGAGGATTCTGATAAAAGAAAGTACCACAGGGACCTCCACAATCATCAACGTCTATTCTCTCGCTTCTGAATGTTACATCTACGTTATCTGTATCATTTTCTTCTGCATAAGAGTGACTAAACTGTATTTCTGCAAACCAATCATTTATTAGAGTTTCCCCACCGAAAATTACAGTTCTAATATCCCGTGTCTCAATTCTTTTTCTAACTTCAGCATCTCTTCTTATTCTATTAATTTCACTTGAGTCTGCAAATACGTTTCCTGTTCTAAGAGAGCCAAACTCTTCTTTGTTTCTTAATTCATCATCCTCATAGTGGTTATATAAAAAGTTTGCATAAATTGAGGTGTTATCATCAATCACCATATCAATATCATAAGTAACACCAGTTCTTTCTCTTGTTAAGTCATAAAATCTCATTTCCCAATCATCATCAAGAAAGATATTTCCATTGTCTGTGTCCCAAGCAGGGAAACCAGTTTCATTGTTATATGTAACGATCTGCTTACTGGCATATGTAATACCAATAACATGAGCAACATTATCAGAAATCATAGACCCATAAGTTAAAGCCATTTTAGGATTATCCCCTTTTTTTGATTGTGTGTTATATGAAGTATCTAACTTAGCTTTTAATAAAGTTCCATCAAGTGAAGTTGCTCTCTTTGTATTAAATTCAATCCTACCACCTATTGAATCCGCATCTTTATCTGCTGTTAGAGACTTATAAACCTCGATAGAATCAAGTAACTCCGTTGGTAATCCATCAAGCATAACTGTTCTTCCACCCTCTGGAGCAGGAACAAGCGCTCCGTTTACTGCAATTGAATTTAGGTCACCAGATATGCCTCTAATATTTACGTATCTGCCCTCACCCTGATCATTTTCAACTGTAATACCTGATAGCCTTCTAATGGCTTCAGCTGCAGTTGTATCTGGAAAATCTCCTAAAGCATCTGAGTCAACAACTGACACAATTAGATTTGAATTTCTTTGCTTATCAATTGCAGATATTAAACTTGCCTTTGTACCAACAGTTATAACCTCTTCTACGCTATCTTCTGACTCTTGTGCAATAGAAGAAATAGAGATTGATAATATTGTTAAGACATAAAATAATTTTTTGTACATGATTTACCTCTTATTTGTAAGTAAAAAAACAATTTAATTTATCATTTACATTAATTACATGTCGTACATTTGTGTAAATTTTTGTAACGTCTTTGTAACACAAATATTTTTTAGATTTACATTTATGCGACAAATGTCGATAATAAAAAAATGCAAAACCCTCCAAAACAAAATAGAAGTAAGTTAAGAATCCAAACCATTATTGAGACCGCTGAGAAGATTTTACTTGAAGAAGGTATAGACAATATTACGATTGCTTATATATCAGAATTATCAGGACTTAAAAGAACTTCAACCTATAAATTTTTTCCTACTCCAAAATCATTAAAATCAGAGATGTCTAATATATACATAAGTGATTGCATAAAAGACTTTAGATCTAAATCTGAGAATATTAAATCAGACAACCTTTCTGTAATTGTCTTGAGGTGTGTTGGCATTCTTTTTGAGTACTTTCATAATAATTTAAAAGCTCAAAAACTTGTTTTATCTAATGAATTTAACCCTTCTTTAGAAAATAAAAAATTTAATGAGTTATCTTTGACTATCCAATCCTTTGTTGATATGAACATCGATTTACCTGAAATGTTTAACAAAGACGGGGTATATAGAGTTTTTACTCAAATTATAATTTCTATATTCTCATTGAATCTTAAAGAGAATGATCGCATAGATGAAGTTGGAAAGATTGAAGCTCACAGAGCAGGCCATGCTTATTTGCTTAGTTGGATAAACCAAAAATCATAATTCAAACATTAAAAATTAGTCTAAGAACTACGTAAAATAATATACATAGAGTTGCTCCAACTGGAATAGTGATAAGCCATGAGGTAACAATTCGACCTATTGAAGCAAGATTAAGGTGACTAACACCTTTTGCCAAACCAACACCAATGACTCCTCCGACTAAGGTGTGAGTAGTTGAAATCGGAAAACCAATATAAGAAGCAACTACTACCGTAGATGCGGTAGCTAATTCAGCAGAGAACCCTAAACTCGGAGTTAATGTCGTTATATTTTCACCAACTGTTTTAATCACATTTTTACCTAGTATAGTCAAGCCAAAAACAATACCAATTGCACCAATAAAAAGCACCCAAGGTTGCACACCAGATTGACTGCTTATCATTCCTTCTGACTGCACTGTTGAAACTACTGCTGATAATGGGCCAATTGCATTAGCTACATCATTAGAACCATGAGCAAAAGCCATTGCTGAAGCGGAAATGATCATCAAAATAGCAAAAGCAGACTCAACACCATTCTTTTTAATATTTTCAGAGTTTCTTATTAATAAAATGAAAGTGAGAAAAGCTGTGATTAATCCTATCAAGATTCCAAAAATAATAACCTCTTGATCATTTAAAACAATTCCGGTGTTAGATAGACCTTTCTTTGCAATAACAAGAGATATAACAAAAGCAACATAAAAACTATAAAAAGGAATGATTTTGATAGCAGCTTTTCCTGGATTATGTTTATCAAGTATTAATTTTTTTGCACTCAAAAATAATATAAATGCGAGAACACCTGAAACCAATGGAGATGTTACCCAGCTACTTGCTATACTTCCAACAGTACCCCAAGATACATTACTATAGCCTTTAGAGATAATTACAAACCCAATAATAGCTCCAACTATTGAATGAGTAGTCGAAACTGGCCAGCCTCTTTTACTTGCAAGAACAAGCCATAATCCTGCACCAAGCGATGCTGACATCATGCCAATAATAAAAATATCAGGATTTTTTTGATAAATAGATGGGTCAACTATACCTTTTCTTATTGTGGATGTAACTTCACCACCTGCTAAGTACGCACCTAAAAATTCAAAAATAGCTGCAATGATAATAGCCTGTTTCAAAGTAAGAGCTTTGCTACCTACTGAAGTGCCCATAGCATTAGCAACATCGTTAGCACCTATACCAAATGCCATAACAAAACCAATGACAGATGCAATTATGATAATAAAAATAGGATCTAAGAATAAATCTGTCATAAGTTATTATATTATTTAAATAAACAATTATAATATCGTTATGAATCTTAAGTGTTACATAAGTGAAAGATTTTAATAACTTTATTAACACCACTATAAGTAAAATTAATGTCACTAATCACACTAGATCAATCTGAGTACAAAAGACTTGATGCAAAGGCCTATGCGATAGAAAAAAGACGTCTTCAAATAGAATTATTAAAACTCCAAGAAGATGTCATTAGAAACGATAGAAAAATATGTATTGTTTTTGAAGGAAGAGATACTGCTGGCAAAAGCTCTGCAATAAAATTTTTTTCAGAGTATCTAAGACCAAAAAATTTCAATTATGTTCAACTGGGTATTCCGACTAAATGGGAGTCCTCTCACTGGTTTCAGAGATGGGAAAAAGTTTTACCAAAAAAAGGTGAAATCTCTTTTCTTGATAGATCTTGGTATACCAGAGCAATAACAGAACCAATAATGGGTTATTGCAACGAGCATCAATATAGAACATTTATGAAAAGAGTAAATAAATGGGAGTCTGAGTTAATAAATAGCGGAACTGAGTTAACAAAATTTTATTTCTCATTATCAAAAGATCAGCAAGAAAGAAGAATGAACGCAAGAAAAAATTCTCAATTAAAATATTGGAAACTCTCAAAAAATGATGAAAAAATCGTTACTAAGTGGGATGCCTTTACTCTTTATAAAGAACAGATGTTTGATAGAACATCCACTGATAAATCTCCATGGGTATCTATAAATTCAAACAATAAAATGATTGGACGCCTAACATCATTAAGATATCTTCTGATAAAAACAGATTATGAAAATAAAAAAATACTAAAGCCTGCAAAGTATTCAAAAAGTCTTTCAAATTATAGCGCAACTATTGAAGGTGTTACTTTTGAAAATCTTACTTATGAGCAGTTTATGATAATAACCAAGTATAGTGATGATACCTAATGAAAATTGCTTCAATTGACATAGGCACAAATGCTATAAAGTCTAAAATTTTTAAGACCACTCCAACATCAATTGAATTCATAGAAGGAATAAGATCGCCTATAAGATTGGGCTCAAATGTCTTTAAAGAAGGTTATCTGAAAGAAAATAAATTAAATGAATTAGTAAAAACTTTAAAAAAATATCAAAAAAATTTTGAAAAAAATAATATCAAAATGTATGAAATAGTCGCAACAAGTGCTTTTAGAGATACTCAAAACTCAGAGGAAGCTAGAAGATATGTTGAAAATAAAATTGAACATCCGATTAGAATAATCTCAGGATTAGAAGAGGCAAAATTAATTAGTCTTCACCCTAAGGCTCAATCAAAAAATAAAAATGTATTTGTAGACGTAGGCGGAGGAAGTACAGAAATATATATTTACCAAAATGATCAGCATATTATTCAATCATTCCAACTTGGAGCTGTTAGAGGAATGCTTAATAAAAATGATCTAAGTGAATGGAAAAGATTAAAGAGTTGGTTGAAAAAGCAAAATAAAGTGGAGTTTTTAGTCGGTTTGGGAGGCAATATCAGATCTTTTTTAAAAATCTATGAATCTAACAAGATGACAACTAATGATCTTATTAAATTTGCTGATGAACTAAATGTATTAAGTCTTGCTGAAAAAAAAGAAAAGCATAATCTAGCTAATGATAGAGCTGACGTTATAGATGAAGCGTTAAAAATTTATATTGAAATCGCAGAACTTTTAAAAGTAAAAACTATTAAATCAACTAAATGGGGAGTATCAGATTCGATTGCAGTTAAAACTTTTCATGAGTTATATTCAAATAAAATAACAATCTCAAGAAATTAATTAAAAATGAGTTCTGTATTAATTTGTTTATCAGATTGTTGATATCTAATATTACTTATTTGATTTAGAGAGCCATTCATTAACTTTTCTGTAACAGAAACAGCATCATTAATATTTGATGTAGTAAAAGTAACGTAAATTAATTTATCAGTAGAAGAAATTTGTAGATTGTTAACTTTATTTTCAAAATTGTTACTAGATATCAATTTAGTAATAACATTTTTATCTAAAACATTTTTATCATATGAATTTTGAATTCTCTGGATCTTATTTAATACGTACTCATAATCTGATTTAGCTTTTTCTAAATTCAATGATGATCTAGTGTAATTAGAATGAACACCAGAGAAAATAAAGTATAAGACTAATGAAATAATCAAAACAAAGGATATAAAAAGTAACTTTTTCTCCCTTTCTTGAAGATCGTTATAAAAATTAATTATTTTCATATTGCAAATCTATTAATCCATTAATTTTGTCATTATTAATTTCAATATTTTGATCTAAGATCTTGATATTAAATTTTTCTGAAATGCTTTTTAAAATATTAAATTGCAAAGACGGCATTTCATTTATGGTTATTCTTATATTAGAGCTTTGGGCATCAATTATAATTTCTGAAAAATAATTCTCTCCGTATTTAAAAAATAATTCTAAGTCAGGTAGTTTATTTTCAGCTTGAAGTTTTGTAGGTGCATTTTTTAAAATCTGATCAATTTGATTTTTTGGAGCCACCACTCTCTTGATGTCTTTGCTGATAGAAGAAAAAATATCTAAAGTTGCATCTTTATAGATTTGAGATTGATTATTATTCTTGTAAATTAAATAGTAAGGTGTAAATGAGATTAAAAAAAGAGACAAAATTGATGCAGCCAATTGAGTTTTTGTAAAATTCATCTTTTTAATCATTAAACTAAGAGTTAAATTCATTTTAAAAAGATTAGGTAAAGATTTTATTTTTTCTATACTCACATCTTGTAGATCAAATTTTTTGCTTGCCTTAGAAGATTTATATTTATTATTAAGATTCTCATCAGCACTAAATATCTTAGGATTAAAGTCAGGTTTATCATTAGATACGATATCTAAGTATTGATTTAAATTGTCATCAGAAACAGCAAAACCAGTTTTATCTTTATATGAAAACATAAAAGTATTTTCTATTTGAGTTATTGAGTCATAATGCTCAGATGAATTAATAAGGTATTCTGGAGTTATAATAACTTTATAATTTAGATGACTTAATTGCTCATTTAGATTAGTTATAAAGTTTTTATTTACAACATAAGCAGCCTCATCTGAAAGAACATATTCATTATCAGAAACTGAATCTATAAGATTTATTTCAATATCAGAAATAAAGTTTGCAACATTAATTTGATCAGCAAGAGATTTGTTTTTTATAAATTTATATGAGGTAACTTCTGATGCTGGGATTAATACTAAAAGCTGCTCTACATTTTTAATGTTAAACAGCTCCTTAATCGAGTTGAGTGTTTTTTTGGGCTCGTTCTTATCGGTTGCATTATGTAAATGAATTTCGTCACAATTAGAAGTAAGAATATGTGCAATATAAAAATTCATTTAGATACCATTATAAGTTCTTGAAATAATATAGCTATTTTTGTTGGCTCCATAATAAATTCTGCTATTAGAATCTGCAGAAAAACTATCATATGTAAAAGTTGTAAAAAGTATAAAGCTAGAAGATGAAAAATCAATATGCATTATCCCCTCATCAAACTCATATGAAGGAAAAGATTGTTTAAAATCTGAAGTACTTTTAAAACCCTCATCTGGAATGTTATCTAATATATATTGAGCATCTTTATATTGCATATTCTCAAATATAGAGGCCAGTAACATGTAATCAGCACTTTTAAGTGAATTGATATTAAGTTTTAGAAGGTTGTCTGGCATTGCACAAAAATTATCCTTAAATAAATTCCATCCTATTTTTTGAATAGCAGGCAAGCTCTTAATCTCAGCAAGATCATGAAACAATCTGCTGCCAGTGTATTCTTTTGGATTATTTAATGGTCCTGAGTAATAGTAATCTTCTAAGCCAAATGCCCTTGGGTTGGAGTTGGTATCTATCCAATCAATAATTTGATCAACTGCTTCATCAGCTAAGTTTGGTTCAACCTCATAAAGACTCATTAATTTTAAAAATACTTTAATATTCTGATTATTGGGATTAAATTCATTTTTTGATTGTTGAACTAGGGAATTAATATTAAAACAATTTGCAGCATCAATTATTTTTGCTTTTACAGATCCTTGGTTTAATTCAAAAAAGAAATCATTCAAGAATAATGGATTGTTTCTAGCATGAACTTTTGAGTTAAACCTTAATTCGTTATCTATTTTTTTAAGTGCTAATGATTCAATATTTCTAAATATATTTAATGATATGGTTTGAAATTCATTGTACTGGGCTCTTTTAAATGAAACAAAGTAATTATTTCCAATAAGCATTGCTATTGATGAAAGCAACAACACTATCAAAAGAACAGATATCAAAACAACACCTTTAGTTCTGTATTGCATAACTTATGTTTGGATCAATGATCCATGAATAATCTTTATTTTGCTTCGAAAATTCAATTTTAATTAACGTAGGTATTTTTTTGGATGTTATTAGGCTGATTGGCCATGATTCGTGCCATGCATTTTCATAAAGAAATGTTAATTTAAGATCATCAATGTTATCTATTAATTCAATACTAGTATAATCATCTTGATCATAAGGATTGGTTGAAAAATATTGTTTTCTATTAAGCGTTTTATTTTCAAATTCGTATCGAATTCTTTTTATTGGAGAGACCTCATCAGATAAAGATTTTATATTTGAGTTAAACATTAAACTTTGAGAGTTTATTGGGCTTATAAAAGTCCCATACATTTGATTGCCATAAAAATCCTTTGAAGTAACATTTACAATTTGTCTAAAATCTCTTCTTATAATCGTTGAAGCTAAATTTAGTTCTTTAATATAATTAAGGTGCTGAGATGTTTCTTGCTCTGTTTCTAAAGACGATTTT
>CACJBC010000005.1 GCA_902591565.1 uncultured SAR86 cluster bacterium
AATTAGTATTAATGGTTGGTACGAACTCAGACTGGGAAACTGAGGGGAATGACAGAATAGATTTTAATCTTCCTGGTAAGCAAAATGAACTTATTGAAAAAGTATTAGAAATAAATCCTAATACAATTATTGTTTTAAATACTGGCTCACCAATCAACATGCCATGGATTAGCAAAGCGAAAGCTGTTATTCAATCATGGTATGCAGGTCAAGAATATGGCAATGCTCTTGTTGATATTTTAACAGGGGCCATAAACCCATCCGGAAAGTTGCCAACAACATTTCCAGTTAACCTCTCAGATACTCCTGCTTTTAAATCTTATCCCGGAAAAAATTTACAAATGGATTATGATGAAAAATTATTAGTAGGCTATAAATGGTATGACAAGAATTTAGTTGAACCCCTTTTCCCATTTGGTCACGGCTTATCTTATACAGAATTTGAATATTCCAACTTAAAAATTAAAAGGAATATAAATAATAGTTTTATTTGTTCATATATTGTTAAAAACACTGGAGATACTGCCGGTTCTGAGACTTCACAATGTTATGTGCAGCCAAATGAAAGTGATAATGATGAACCAATTAAAACACTTCAGGGTTTCGATAAAACATTTTTAAATCCAGGCGAGTCCAAAGAAATTGAAATTGTGTTATGTAAAAGAAATTTCTCCTCATGGGATTTATCAAAAAACGACTGGGATATTAAATATAAAGAATATGATATTTTAATAGGATCTTCGTCAAGGGATATTAAACTGATTGAAAGAATTAAGTTATAGTTAGTAGTTTAATTTCTGCATCTGATAAATTAATGCTCGTAGCAAAAATAGAACTATTTAATTCATTTATAGTTCTGGGCCCAATAAGCGGAAATATTTTCCTTGAAGATTGAATTACGTACGCAAGAGCTATCTCAATTGGTTCAATATTTCTTTCAGCTGCAATGTTAAAACAAATCTCCCTTTTTTTTAGATTTGCTTCGCTATACCAAACTCTTTTTTCTTCATCTATAGATGGATTTGAAAAATGACCACTTGTAGCTATTTCTTTTTTCTTAATAAAAAAACCTCTTGCAGTGCTTGACCACGGAAACAACATAATATTATTTTGATCAATATAATCTAAAAAATTATTATCAATAGCTACACATCCAGGCCAAACAGGATCAATCATTTCTGCAAGACTAAAATTATTGCTTAAGACAGTGAAAGGTTCTTTGTTTTCGTTAGAAGCAATGTCTCTGGCTTGCTTAAATCTTTCTAGCGTCCAATTAGATGCCCCGATTTTATGAATGAGACCTTCAGCTTTAATCTGGTCAAGAGCATCAACAAATTCAGATGCTGGTATATCGTTGTTATCTCTATGGAGGCAATAAATATCTATTTTATCAAGATTTAATCTTTCTAATGATTTAATGATTTGAGGTTTAATGCACTCGGGTTTGCAATCTGGTGTATGGGCTCCTTTTCCCAAAACTATAATTTCATCTTGAATACCTCTAGAATTAATCCAATTTCCTAAATATTTATCCCCCATACCATTGTTGTAAATATATGCTGTATCAAATACTCTGCCTCCTGCTCCATAAAAATAATCAAACATTGCAAAAGCATGAATCTCTGAAGTTTGATTATCGCAACCAAGGGCTAATCTAGAAAAATCTTTATCAAATCCATCAATTTTTACTTCTTCAAGTCTTTTGTTTTGAGTGGAAAAAAACTTTGATTTAATAAGATGTGAATTCTCTTTTAATTCATGAGGACATTTAATGCCAAGCTCTTTTCTCCATTTATCAAGCCATAACATTATGCTTTGAGAATCAGCATGAGAGATTAAATCAGATTCTAATTTGTTGTTAAGAATGCATTCAGAAGCATGATCAATTTCTCTTGTAAAAAGTCCAACCTCATCATTGTAAGAAATTTCATCAACAAGTTTATTTTTTGAATAAACTTTAATTGAAGAATATCCGTCTTGAAATTGACCACAGTGCCATGGTTGGCTAACACTTAACTTATAGTCGCCACTAATAATTTCTAAATTATTTTCATATTCCTCATTGATAGCACATGAAATATTAGCTTCAATATTTTCTGAAAATAAAATACGAGCTTTTGAATTACTATCAACACCAGTCTCATCTAGATTGCCAATAGCCTCTATACTTATTGGATCTGCATATGGTTTATTTAATATACGTCCTGCTAATAATTTACTCATTGATAATGGGTAGCAGCCAACGTCCATAATAGCTCCGCCTCCCAATATGGGGTTTCTTAGTCTATGGTCTTTGGGTATTTCTGCTTGAAAGCCAAACGAAGAATTAATTTCTACTTTTTCATCAGTACCACATAAGCGCTCAATATTTTTAAGAATGTTAAAAGTTTGTGGGTGTGTTCTGTACATATAAGCTTCCATTAAGAAAACTCCATGATCTTTAGCCAGTCCAAATAGGACCATACTTTCAATATGGTTCATTGCGATTGGCTTTTCACATAGGACATGTTTGTTGTTATTTATTGCTTTCAATGCATATTCAAAATGTGAACTGTGAGGTGTTGCAATATAAATTGCATCTATTACGGTTGATGCAACTAGTTCACCAATATCATTTATACCAGTAATATGGAATTTCTGAGAAAATGTTTGAAGTGTCTCTTTATTTCTTCCAAAAACAGAAATTAACTCTGAATGATTGCAATGCTTTATTGAATGCGCGAAAGCGTTGGCTATTGAGCCAGTCCCAATAATGCCCCATCTAACCTTAGACATTTTTTAGCTTGCTTAAATTAATCTCATCAATCAACTTTTTATGGAACTCTCTATCAATTGGGTAAAAATATACCAAAACAAAACTTATAAAAACTCCAATAAGAGGAATGAGTGACATTAAATTTTTTAAGGATTCTAAGGTTTGCTCAGTCTGAATTTCATTAGGTTCAAAACCTATCTTCGTTAGTATTATTCCTAAAATTACTGCAGCAAATGCTATTGCTCCTTTTTGAGCAAAAGTCATAAAACCATACAATGACGACTCAGTTCTTATGCCAGTCTTCCATTCACCATATTCAATTGTATCTGGGAGCATTGACCAAAATAAAACACCAGTGGCACCATTAGCAAAACCAATAAAAATAAGGATAAACAGAAGCTCTATAAATCCTGTAATTGGATAAAAATAAAAAAAAGTGAAGCCCATAAATAAACATGCCATTGAAATCATCCATGTATATTTCTTACCTATAAATATTGTCAAGAAAGCCCAAAAGAATATTCCAATAAAAGTTGATGCATTTAGAAATCCTAATAATAGTCCCTGATATTCATGAAGATTTAACGCATATTTAATAAAATATATCAGATTATTATTAAACATTAGAAAAGTCGAAATTAAAAAAAGAATAGCAAAAAATACTATCCAAAATGGGTAATTACTTGCGACTGACTTAGAGACATTTCTAAAACTGGGTAAATCTTTTTTGCTATATTTAAAAGGTCTTTCTCTAACATATTTCACTGTAATTGAAAGAATTATTACTGCAGCAAAACCAGCAATTAAACCAAGAACCAAGAAACCAGTAGCCTCTTCGCCTGAACCAAGCAAAAAAACAAGTGGAAAACCAAGAAAAGTAATCGTAGTTGTTCCAAGAGATGCAAAAAGCATTCTTCCAGTTGTAAGCTTTGTTCTTTCATCACTATCATCTGTAATCCTTGCCGTTAATGAGGAATAAGGAACACTAACAATAGTGAAACAAGTTCTATGAATTAAATTCACCAATAATAGAAAAATAAATAAAAACAGGCCCTCATATGGAGGTACCCATAGAAGTAGAGCAAATGATAAAGCTAATGGGATAGAACCATAATAAATATAAGGTCTATAACTTCCCATTTTTGTTCTAGTTCTCTCAGCTATATAACCCATAAAAGGATCTGTTACAGCATCCCAAGCAATTCCTAAAGCATAAATCCAGCCTGCCATTAATGGTGAGATTCCAACTACATCGGTATAAAAATATAATAGATAAAAACCTACCCCGCTCCAATAAAGACATATTGCATAATCACCAATTCCATATGCAGCCCTAAGTTTGTTAGTTTGAAGTAAATGTAAAACTCTATTCATTTAAAATTATTTAATCGCTAAAGTTTCTAATGTATATGAAAAATATATGTATTGCATGCATAAAATATGTAAGACTAGTCCTATGGACTATAGGGAAGGATATTCAGAGCATAACGGAGTAAGAATATTTTATAGAGATTATGGGCCAAAAGAGGCTACACCAGTTCTTTTAGTTCATGGGTTGGGAGCTCAGTTAGTGCATTGGCCAGAACACTTAATTAATTTTCTTTTACAGAATAACTTTAGGCCTATTACTTTTGATAATAGAGATTCTGGTTTATCAACAAGATTTAAAAAGAAACCATCTATCGTTTTTGGCTACCTAAGATATTTTTTTCGATTACCAATTAAGTCTGAGTATAGCTTGAATGATATGGCTGAGGACGGTATAAAGCTTTTAGATCACTTAGGAATTGAAAAAGCACATATCTTAGGAACATCAATGGGTGGAATGATAAGCCAAATTATTTGTGCTAAGTATCCTGATCGAATAAAGACATTTACTTTGATTGCCTCCACAGCTTCTGTGCCCAGTCCTTTGAATGGAGCTTCAAAAGAAGTTAGAGAGATGATGGTTAATAGGTCAAAAACTATTAACCCAACTATGGATCAGGTCTATCAAAGAGAATTAAAGTGGGTTGGTCTAATTGGTATGGAAGGAAAAGATATAGATACTCCAAAATTTAGAGAAGATACTATAAATAATTTTAATAGAATTAAAGATGTTAAAGACGGTTTTGGATATGCCCGACAATTGACTGCGATACTTTCTTCAAAAAACAGAATAAAAAAAGTTAAATCTATAAAAGCAAAAACGCTTTTAATTCATGGACAAGAGGATCCAGTGCTTAAAGTAGAAAACTCTAAATTTATGAACAAACTTATTCCAAATAGTAATCTGATAGTTATTTCTAATATGAGGCACTTGATTGAAGAAGAAATTTTGGATCAGTTTAAAGATAAATTAAAGATTCATCTTAGCTCTTAATTAATTTAGTTACATACTCTCCGATTGATAAACAGCTAGTCACTCCTGGACTTTCGATGCCTTGAATATTAATAAGTCCATCAATACCGTGAACCGTACTATCAATAATTGAGAAATCTCTCATTTTTTCATTATGATTTTGTATTTTAGGCCTAATACCTACATAATCTGGATAAAGTTTACTTGAATCTATTTCGGGCCAATAACTTTTAATAGAATTTAGAAAATTATCTTTTAAACTTTCATCAAAAGTGAAATCTATCTCTTCAACCCATGATATATCTGGACCGAATCTGATCTGACCAGAAAGATCAAAGCCAACATGCAAGCCTGAAGAATATTCATTTGCAAGTGGATAAATTAAATTATTAAAAGGATGTTTGCCGCTATATTTAAAGTAATGTCCTTTAGCATACTTTACTGACTTAATATGCCTATCATCTAGAACATCTATTTTTTTTGAAATTACATCAGAATAAAGACCAGATGCATTTATAAGATATCTCGTCTCTATTGAAAATTCATCGCCGTCATTGCATAAAATATGAAATCCAGATTTTTTCTTGCTGGCAGAAACAAATTTAGTCTTATATGAAATCAATCCATGGCTGTGTTGAATATCTCCCTCTAATGCAGATATCAATTCAGGCACATCAATAATTCCAGAATTGGGTGAGTAAATTGCTGCTTCAATAATAAGCTCAGGATAAATCTCTTTAATTGTTTTTGTAGAAAGAAAATCTAATGGAACAGAATTTTCAATACCTTTTTCATATATATTTTGAAGTTTATCAACATCTTCATTGCATGTAGCAATAATATATTTACCAATTTTTTTGTGGTTAATTCTTTTATGCTTTGCATACTCATAAAGAATTTTGTTCCCTGAGATGCAGAATTTAGTTTTAAGAGAATGTTTTGGATAGTATATTCCAGCATGAATGACTCCAGAATTTCTTGAAGAGATACCTTCTCCAGCTCTGGATTCTTGTTCAAGCACTACTACAGAAAAACCTCGCTCACTGCAAAATTTTGCAATAGATAAGCCTACGACACCTGCGCCAACTATTGTGACGTCAAACATCATACTGGCTAAAAGCAAAGCTCATATAATAATTCTGCCATAATATCTCTTCAAAGCATGATAATTTTCATACAAATAAAAAGAGCCCATAAGGGCTCTAAACATTATTAAATTATGTATTTAATTAGTCAGCATAATCCAATCCTTTGGCAGCTTGCACCTCTCGTTTATTTGGGTTAACTGACTCTCTAAATGGAACATCTACAATCTCAGCATCAACGGGAACTCCTGACTCAACGGAATATTCATCTGGCAATTTAACTTTAAATTTTGTTCCTACCTCAGATTGGTCCCATGGAACCCATGCAAGAGCAATATTAGTCTCTAGTTCAGGTGACCACCATGGAGAGGTTACATAGCCAACTTCATTATCTTCTGTATCTGTGACAAGCCAAAAATCAGGAGCATAGTCTGTGATTTCTTTTCCGCCAAGGGTAATGCCTACCATTTTCATTTTAAATGGGGCCTTATCTTCATCAATAATTGCTCTTTGTCTTTCAAGTTCCTCTTTCCCAATGTAATCAGATTTTTTGTTTCTAGGAACTTGATAGCTTAAATTAACTTGAAATGGAGATGTCTCATGATCTAAGTCTTGTCCCCATGATAAAATGCCTGCAGCAATTCTTCTATGGTGAGCTGGTGCTATTACCATTAGACCAAATTCTTCACCAGCTTCAAGAACAGCATTCCACATTTTTTCAGCATTTTCATGAGCATCACGCACATAAATTTCGTATCCTTTTTCTCCAGTAAAACCAGTTTGACTAATAACACAATCAGCTCCACCAACCTTAGTCTCCATTAAGCCATAATATGGAATTTCTCTCAGCTCTTCTCCAGCCAATTTGGCCATTAAATCCTCTGATAAGGGGCCTTGAATTTGCACAGGGCAAACATCAATTTCATCAATTTCAACATTATATTTTTTAGCAACATTTACTCCTTGTAGCCAAAGTAAAAGATCACTATCTGAAATAGAAAACCAAAACTCATCTGCCGATAATCTTAATAAAACTGGGTCATTAAGAATTCCACCTTTTTCATTACATAAAATTGCATATTTGCCGTGCATAGGCTCAATTTTTGTAGCATCACGAGTAATAACATAATCAGTAAATGCCTCTGCATCAGGGCCCTTAACTCTTATTTGCCTCTCAACAGCAACATTCCACATGGTTACTCTGTTAACAAGAGCATCATACTCAACCATAGCTCCACCATCTTCTGGTTTTACATAACCTCTTGGATGATAAATACGATTATATACTGTTGCTCTCCAACAACCTGCCTCATGTGAAAGATGCCAAAATGGCGATTTCCTTACTCTTGTAGAAATTAATAACTCAGTTTTAGTTCGTCCGCTTTGTCTTAAGTTTATTGGGACGACTCTATCACTTTGGTCTACATTTGGATGATTAGGATGTGTCATATTTACCCCCCATGTAAATTATTAACATTTACCAAATTAAACGACATTTTTTTATCTTTGTAAATCAAAATATTTTGGTAATTTTTACATAAAAAATTCGAAAAATTTTTACTATAAAAAGTTAAAATAAATTACTATTATTAAAATAAATAAATAATTACTTGGTCAATTCTATGAATAAAAAACATCTTCAATTAGTAATATTTTCATTAGCTCTATTGATGTTCCAACAGAAATCTATTGCTAATACAGATATTAAAACAATGCTACTAACTCATAAAACACCAACATGTGGCTGTTGTAAAGAATGGGTTAAGCATGCAAAAGATAATGGTTTCAATGTTCATACTCAAGACCATAAAAACCTAGAAGATATTAAAAAAATGTATGCTATAAAACCAGAATACAGGTCTTGTCATACAACAGTTTCTACTAACGGATTTATCTTCGAAGGCCATATACCGGTAAAATACATAACTCAATTTTTATCAGAAGATCATCCTAATGCTATAGGCCTGTCTGTCCCAGGAATGCCGATGGGATCACCTGGTATGGAGTTTGATGATAGATTCACTCCTTATGATATTCTTATTTTATTTAATGATGGTTCTAGTAA
Organism: uncultured SAR86 cluster bacterium; assembly: GCA_902591565.1. Classification (GTDB taxonomy): domain Bacteria; phylum Pseudomonadota; class Gammaproteobacteria; order Magnimaribacterales; family D2472; genus SCGC-AAA076-P13. The sequence continues at coordinate 8,247 of CACJBC010000005.1, forward strand.
GGTTTATGCAGAAATCTTAAGTAAATAAGAATAAGATGAATTAATGTCTAAAAATTAGTTCTTCTATAAATCTCTTCTTTTATAAGCCACATTCTGTCCTGACCCCAAACAAAATATGGATTTTTATCATTTGAATCAGTTATTTTGAAACTTGGAACACCCCAACAATTACCTGAGTACATATCTTTTAGATTATTATCTAAAACTTTTTTCCAATTATTGCTCCCAAGTTTTTTAGAAATAATATTCCAATCAAGGCCTAACTTTTTTACCGTATCCTTTAAATACTCATCCTTACCAATATTAACGCCATCATAAAATGATGCTATTAGTAATTCATTAATATATTCAAAACCTTTTCCTGCCTCATCAATAATAGGAAATAAAGAATAAGCTTTTCTGGCTGGCTTTCCTATTGGAGAATAAATCTTACCAATGGGATTATTCTTCTTAAGTCCTTCTCTAGCTGCATCAGAAATAAGATATTTAGCTTTAAAATTTGGAATATTCATTTTACGCATTAGCATTGGTAAAACTGGCTTGGTTATTAAATTAATTGGGTAATCAGTACATATTTCTCTTACCCCTTTAATGCTTACAAAAGTATATGGACTGTTTAAAGATGGATAGTAATAAAGATTAAATTTAGTTTTACTTTCAAGCTTTTGTGGTGCTTTTATTAAAGGTATGCACATTGATTCATGTGTAGGATCTTTTCTTAATCCTAATTCATCTAGCCTTTCCTCTAAGTAGTTAATTCGATCAACTCCCCAATAAAGCTCTTTTCCATAATAAAAAGCTGATCCAAAATAGTAATCTTTCTCATTTCTTAAGGTATTACCTTGTTCTAATCTTTTAATAACTGTATCAGGGCTTGCTTGATATTTGAGGGCAAGCTCTTCTAAAGATTTTTGATCATGAAGCCATAGCAATTTACTAACTTTTTTAGCAATAGCTACAAAATCTGTTTCGTCTACTGCAGTCAAAATCGAGTTTGCTAAATTGACTAAGTTTTTTTTAGGGTATGAATTTGATGAGAATTCAACCCCATAATAATGTGCAATACGGTTTACATCTCTTAAACAATAGTCAGTGTACAAAGTTGGTTCGTGAATAGTTTCTGGATTTTCTTCACCAACCAAAATATTCTTTAAAACCACATCATACGATGAAATAATTTTATCCACGTATTCAATTGTTAAGGCTGAATATGGATCATCAACTTTATGGAAATAAATTACTGTATGTGGCGCAGATAATTTTTGTCTTTCAGCTTCAAATTTAACTCGCGCCTCTTTTACAAGTTCATAGCTTGCATAAGTATTCATAAATTTATTTCTTAACTTGGCAAAAATTGTACGGCGAGACATAAAGCTTCTTAAAAATTTTGAAATCATGTTACTTCGTTTGATATTTACTCAAATAAAAGAATGCCACAATTGGGTTATATAACAAAACTTTTGAACTATTGATTTATGAGCAATTTCTGTGCAAATTAAAGAATTATTTACTATTCAAATAATCTTTTAAAGCAAGTTTGTCAGCTTTCAAATCAGCCATAAAAGCATTAAAAAGTTTTTGCTCTTGGTTAGGCATAAGCCCTTTGGCCATATTTTTAATTTGCTGATAAAACCATGCCATTGAAGCAAATGCATTGATTACTTTTATTAAAGTAAATGGGCTTGAAGGAGATAATATGGATGGCCCTAAGGATAGAGTTTTCTCAAAACTTGGTAATGTTTCTAACTCTCCAGATATCATTTTTTTTATGCAATATGGGTCTGCACATAGAGGCCTGCCAATACCAACTATTTGGCAAACATTACTTTGTAAAGCATCATTAATACCTTCCCTAGTTCTGAAACCACCTGTAACCATCAAAGGTATAGAAACTGCTTTTCTAATATCTTGAGCATATTCAAGAAAATAAGCCTCGCGAGCAATGGTACTTTCTTTTCTTTTTTCACTTCTTTTAGCGTTAATAGATGCTTCTACACCAATAAGCTTAGGCTGTTCGTATGTTCCTCCAGAAATTTCAATAATATCTACTCCTGCATTTTCTAGCATTTGGGCTACCTTTATACTCTCATCTGGACTGAATCCACCTTTCTGAAAGTCTGCAGAATTTAATTTAACTGAAATAGGAAAATCTTCACCAACTTCTTGTCTACATCTCTTAATAATTTCTAAATGAATTCTTGCTCTATTTTCTATGCTGCCGCCCCATGCATCAGTTCTATTATTAATGTCTGGTGATAAAAATTCAGATAAAAGATATCCATGAGCAGAATGAAATTGCACACCGGTAAAACCTGTATCCCTTGCTATTTTTGCAGCAAAAACAAATCTATCAATTAAATCAAGAATATCTTCCTCAGTCATAGGTGTTGGGGTACCAAAATTCTTACCAGGAATCTTTAGTCCAATATCTGAAGGCGCCAGGGGTGAAGAATTTATTTCACCAGGCGTTTGTCTACCAGCATGAGAGATTTGCATCCATAATTGTGTATTGTTTTTTGTTCCTGCTCTTGCCCATGTATTTAAAGCGTCAAGTTGATCTTTATAATTATTTTGATCTATCGCAACATTTGCTGGTCCTTCAAGATTTCTTCGGTCAACTTGAACATTTCCAGTAAGAGAAATACCTATATTGCCCTCTGCCCATCTCTCGTAAAGATTTGCATGACCTTGATGTGCAAGATTATTACCTTTAGCAATACGTTCTGTCATTGCTGCTTTGCAAACTCGATTTTTGATAACCTGACCACAAGGCAAAGTAAAAGATTCATTTATTAAATTTTGCATTAAGCTTCCCCTGAATATTAGATTACAAATTAGATGATTCTATTAGAGATTTCAATAGAAAAAGATTTTTAAACGCATTCATAAATGGTGGGCCCGGGAGGACTCGAACCTCCAACCAATGGATTATGAGTCACCTATTTATCTTAAATGCCTTAAGCGGCAATTTCTTTTTTATTTTTTATAGGGCTTAAGGCTTCTAGAAACTGATTAGTTACCTTTTTCCATGAGTGCTTTTCAGCAAATCTAATGCAAGAATTAGAGTTAACCTTGATTGCTTCATGTATTGCATATTCGAGATCGTCAGATAAATATCCATTCAAATTATTTTGAATTAAATCTATTGGGCCAGTCACAGGATATGCAGCTACAGGAGTTCCACATGCTAAAGATTCAATCATCACAATTCCATAGGTATCTGTCTTTGACGGAAAAACGAAGCATGAAGCTCCGGAATACCATTGTGCTAGATCTTCTTTATACTTATAACCAAGAAAAAGTGCGTCTGGATATTTGCTTTTAAGTTGTGATAACTGGGGTCCTTTACCAATAACTACCTTTTTTAAATGAGATTTTATTTTTAAAAAATCTTCAATGCTTTTTTCATGAGAAACCCTTCCAACATAAAGCAAATAATCATAATCTACTGGAGAAGTTCTTGGCTTAAAAATATCTAAATCTATAGCTCTACTCCAAGTCTTAAGATTTTTAAAACCTCTTTGAATTAATTCATCTTTCTGTGAAGATGTATTTACAAGTGTATTTATGGCTCCACTATGAAACCATTTTAAATAGCTATAGGTGATTTCAATAGGAAAACTTATTCTTGCCTTGAGATATTCTGGAAATTTAGTATGGATAGCTGAGGTAAATTTTATTTTATGTTTTTTACACAATATTCTTGCTCTAAGACCTAATGGTCCCTCTGTTGCAATATGGATAGCGTCATAAGTTTCATCAAGAATGAAGTTTTTTAACTGATTGGTCTCAATGGCTATATTAATTTCGTGATAACCTGGTAAGGGTATTGATTTAAATAAGCTTGGTTCTACGATATCAGCTTGATAGCCTGCTTTCGCCAATTCTTTGGTAACGTTTGATAGTGTAGTAACAACTCCATTAACCTGAGGATGCCATGCATCTGTAATTATTAAAATTTTCATAACTAAGAGGCTCTTAATAACTTAATTTCTTGATTTTCAATTGCAGCCCAATCAATCAACTTAAATTGTCCGTTATGGTCCTCAACTAAAGCAGTTACAGATTCAACCCAGTCACCAGTATTAAAATAATCTATGCCATCAATTAATTTAATTTCTGCTTTATGAATATGGCCACAAACTATTCCATCAAAACCTCTAGATTTACACTCTTTGACTAAGCTTTCCTCATAATCAGAAGCTTTATTGACTAATTGTTTTGCTTTATCTTTTAAATACTTCGATAAAGACCAATGTCCATAACCAAGTCTTGCTCGAAAATAATTTAGTATTTTATTGAGAGATAATAAAACGGTATAAATTTTGTCACCAAGTATTGATAAATGACGACCATATCTAGTAACTATATCAAACTGATCTCCATGAATAATTAAAAGTTTTTTACCTTTAACTGAAACATACTCATACTCTTCTATAAGCTCAATATTTCCAAGATTCAATGGCTGATAAAGCCTTAAAAGATCATCATGATTTCCAGTAATATATTTTACTTTGGTTCCATTTTTAGACATTGATAATATATTTCTAATTACATCTACATGTTCTTGAGGCCAATAAAGCTTAGATTTTAGTCTCCAACAATCAATAATATCCCCAACTAAAAAAAGATTTTCGCATTCATGCTTCTTTAAAAAATTATATAAAGATTTTGCCTGACAGCCTTTAGAGCCAAGATGAATATCGGAAAGAAATATTGATTTGTATTTTATCATTGAAACATTATGTTTCATGTGTATTTCATCCTAATTACATTTGTGTAAAAATTTAAGAACTTTTTTTAAAGGTTGATAAATTTTAAAATAGAAATCCATAACACGACATAATCAAAAAATTAGTTATATCTAGCGAATATCTCACAATTTCTCTCCAAAAAAATTATTCGAAATCGTGATGATTAAACAAAAATTTTGTTAAATCTAGATTGAGATAATGTAAATTAATGCAAATTTTTTGAAATTAATTGTGATTAAAATAACTTTTAACTAATTATTAATTTTAATAGGTTGATTATGTTTAATATCAAAAACAGGTGATTCAAAATTCTTATAATCATAAGATTTTACTGTTGATACGTATTTATAAATAACTCTTGCACTTTCTTTTTGTAGTGACAAAAGAGCATAACCTTTAAAAGAACTATTTGTATAAATTAAATTATCGTTTTCGTCTAGATATTGATTATCGATTTGGTTGGCATAATCTCCAAATAAATCAACTCCATTTGGCGATGATATCGATGGAGCCCCTATCTCGATGCCTATAAAATTTTCTTTATGGTCATATAAGTTAGATAGCCAAGATGAATGAGTATCGCCAGCTAAAATAATATTTGATTGTGAGTTCTGAATTATTTTATAAAATTTTTCTCTTTCTTTTGGATAACCATCCCACTGATCAGTATTCCAAGGTAGTTTTTTTCCAGCTAGTTGTAGATATATGTGCATATATTCGGGAACTAATGATTTATCAATTTTTTTAAGTGCATCAGGCAAATATTGAGGTCCAATTAATATTTGCTGACCAAATATTGACCACTTGTACTTCTTATCAAGTGTATTTTTAATCCAGTTAAATTGTTTATTACCTAAAAGTTTTCTTGGTTTTTTTAGAGCCTTTTTATAGGATTCATATTCAAACACACCGTCTGCAAAAAAATCATTTATATCCAGTTGTTTATCTCTTGAGATCAGTCTTGTATCTAACATTAATAATTGAAATAAGTTTCCTACCTCAAAACTTCTCCAAATATTTGTTTTATTATTGCTTTCTCTTATCGGCATCCATTCATAATAGGCTTTTAAGGCGTTTATCTTTCTGCTAAGAAAACTTCCTTCATTTATTGAATGATTTTCTGCTCCGCTTTTCCACGTATTATTAGTAAACTCATGATCATCCCAAACAACAATCATTGGTTTGTTTTTATGCAGCAACTGTAGGTCTTGATCTGTTTTGTATTGAGCATGTCTAAGCCTGTAATCTTTTAGAGAAATTAGCTCATTTGATGGAATACTAACTCTATTTAATTCATTTGAATTCTCAGATGCATAGCCATCTTTTTCGTATTCATATAAGTAGTCACCTAAGTGAAGAACAAGATCAATATCTTTATTTTTAGCTATCTCCTTATAAGCATTAAAAAATCCAGCGGGATAATTTGAGCAACTGCAAAATGCTATATTAAAAAGATCTGGATTGTGAATAGGCAAGGTAATAGTGGAACCAACAGGAGAAAAGTAATTATTACAAATGAATCTATAAAAAATTTGCGTACCGTTGTATTTTTTAGGAATTCTTACGTCAACCTTTACAGTAAAATCTTTATAAGCTAAAGCTTTTGCTTTTCCTGAAGATATAATTTTTTGAAAGTTTTTGTCATCTGATATCTCCCAATTCACATTAATTGATGTATTAGAGATTTTTGTTATTCGCGTCCAAATGATTACATTCGTATTTGTAGGATCACCACTTGCAACTCCATGATTGAATAATATTTTTTCGTTGTTATTACTTGAACTTAGCCTAAAACTAAAAAAAGTTAATAAGAAAGTAAAAAATTTTAGAAATGATCTTCTTTGCATATTTTCTTTTATATCTTGATTTTGTGAAAATAATGTCACAATAAGGTGTTAGTTTATAAATTAATTTTTATACATAAAGGAAATCATGAACATACAAAAATATTTTTCTGAGTTTATTGGTACAGGATTTTTATTTGCAGCAGTAGTAGGATCTGGGATTATGGGTCAAAACTTGAGCCCTAATAATGATGGAGTTATTCTTTTGACCAATACAATAGCTACAGTTTTTGCACTTTATTTTTTGATTGTTACTTTTCAAAAATATAGCGCTAACTTCAATCCTGTTGTTTCAATGGTAATGTTTTTAAATGGCAGATTATCTTTCAAAGACCTAATTATTTATGCTTTTTTACAAATAATTGGAGCAACACTTGGGGTTTTATTAGTAAACTATTTATTTGGCCTGGATGTAATTCAATTTTCAGTTAATCAAAGATCTGGAGCAAATATTTTTGTAAGCGAAATTTTTGCAACATTTGGATTGATCTTAATTATCTTGATTTCATCTTCTAAAAATATAGCCTCATCAGTTGCAGCGTATATCGGAGCAGCATACTGGTTTACATCTTCAACATCATTTGCAAACCCCGCAGCATCAATAAGCAGAATGTTTTCTGATACTTTTGCGGGCATAAGTCCAGAAAATGTTTTTTTATTTTGTATTGCTCAGTGTATTGGAGGAATATTAGCCTATGCATTATATAAACAAATTTATTTAAAGTAGTTTAAAAAATTTATAGAGTAGATCCCAACTACGCCTTAAAGGAATTCATGCACTAAAATAAGCCCAGACAATTTTTAGTTCCTAGTGACACAATTTAATTCAAAATTTTTACACTAACTTAACAGTAAAGATACACATCCGAGATTAAATATAGTTCTTGTTATTTACGGAATAATAAATGAAATCTTTTGTATTTATTTCTTTTACAATTTTTTCTTCATTAATATTTTCACATGAAATCAAGACTGTAATTGTTGAATTGAATGGCATGGATTTTGTAAATGATGATTTAACATATGGCAATCAAATACTTTGGATCCCTGAGATTGATGAAGAAGTTGTAGCATCTGGAAGCGTTCAAGGTTTTTTAGCTAGGTACAAAAAAGGTGATTATCTTGATCCAGAAAAAGGCTTTGATGATAAAGAGCAAAGATGGAGTCATCTTCCTAATTTAAGTTTGTATTTTGATGAGCCGGCATTTATTTATCTTAGTCATGGTAATGGATATGTGAGACTTTCTTATCAATCACAAGTAAGCATACAGCAAATGATTGATTACACCTCTGGCAGGAAGTTAAAAATAGTTATTCACAAAGATTGATAGCCAATTTCGTTTAATTCACAAATTTATACCAAAACGTAACTTGAATAACACATTGGTAAGTTTTAATGAGAAAGTAAGTTGATTAATGCAGTTTACATACTACGGCAGCAGGGCAAACTACCCGCTCTACCATGCTACAAATCCTGCTGTCGTATCCCCTTTTTCAAAAAACAGAGTCAGCTTTTAAATGGTGGGCCCGGGAGGACTCGAACCTCCGACCAATGGATTATGAGTCCACTGCTCTAACCAACTGAGCTACAGGCCCTTTAAATTCTTAAATTCAGAGCGATTCATTATATAAGATAAAAAAATTTAAGGAAGTATACTTGTCCCTAGATTTAGTCGTATAAATGAGTTAATGAATTTATTCGTCTAGAAAGCTTTTTAAATGACTTGATCGACTTGGATGTCTTAGTTTTCTTAAAGCTTTTGCTTCAATCTGACGAATTCTTTCTCTTGTAACATCAAACTGTTTACCGACTTCTTCAAGTGTATGATCAGTATTCATTCCAATGCCAAACCTCATTCTGAGTACCTTAGCTTCTCTGGCTGTTAATGATGCTAAGACATCATCAGTGGCAAAATGTAAACTTTCTTCAGTTGCATTTTCTAGTGGCGATTCAATAACTGTGTCTTCAATGAAATCACCTAGGCTTGAATCTTCATCATCACCTATAGGTGTTTCAGTTGAAATTGGTTCTTTTGCAATTTTTAAAACTTTACGAACTTTATCTTCTGGCATATCAAGCTCTTTGCTTAACTCTTCAGGTGTTGGTTCTCTTCCCATGTCTTGCATCATTTGTCGAGATACTCTATTGAGTTTGTTGATTGTCTCAATCATATGAACTGGTATTCTAATTGTTCTTGCTTGGTCAGCGATAGATCTTGTAATAGCTTGCCTAATCCACCAAGTTGCGTATGTAGAAAATTTATAGCCTCTTCTATATTCAAATTTATCAACAGCTTTCATAAGACCAATGTTTCCCTCTTGGATAAGATCTAAAAATTGGAGTCCTCTGTTCGTATATTTTTTAGCTATTGAAATAACAAGCCTAAGGTTTGCTTCAACCATGTCTTTTTTAGCTCTTCTCATCTTGGTTTCGCCCATAGACATGCTTCTATTAATTTCTTTAATTTCTTTAACGCTGAGTCCAACTCTTTGCTCAAGATCAATAATATCTTTTTGAGCAATGATTACATCCTGTTTTACTTTCTCTAGAAGGTCTTTCTTATATTTCTTTTCCTTCATGAGAGAATCTACCCATCTGACTTTTGTTAAGTTTTCAGCATAGCTCGCTAAAAAGTCTTTTCTTGGCATGCGCGCATTTCTTACGAGCTGTTCTTGTATAGCTTTCTCTTTTTCTCTAATTCTACTCAAACCTGATCTTGCTATAGTTGCAATATCATCAAACATTCTTGGACTAAACTTAAGGAACTGAAATATTTCACTTAATTTTTTGAATTCAGCATTAGCTTCTTTTGAGTGTCTACCTTTAGATTCAATAACTTTTTGAGTCTTATTATATTGACGCTTCAAATTTGTCATTCTTCTCTGGACTTCCTGCATATCTGGACCTGAAGATGCTTCTTCATCAGACTCTTCAGCTGCTTCAGCTTCTTCTTTTGCTCTTTGACTTCCAGGGCCAGCAGATGGAACTTCTTCCATCTCTTCTAAGAACCCTGTTAGAAAATCATTAATTTTTTTCTCGCCATCTTTTACCATTTGATGATATTCAATGACGTACTCAACGGTTTTAGGATAATAGACGCTTGCAGAAAGGAGATCTCTCATGCCTTCTTCTATTCTTTTTGCAATCTCAATCTCACCTTCACGAGTCAATAGATCAACAGTTCCCATTTCTCTCATGTACATTCGAACAGGATCAGTTGTTCTACCTGTTTCATTCTCAACAGCTGCAAGGGCTTCAGCAGCTTGCTCAAGGGCAATATCGTCTGAATCTTCAGACTCAGCAAGTAATAAATCATCTGCATCCGGAGCAGTTTCATGAACTTGCAGACCTAAATCATTGATCATTCCAATTATTTCATCAACCTGGTCAGGATCAGATATGTCTTCAGGCAAATGATCATTAACATCTGCATAAGTTAAGTAACCTTGCTCTCTTCCCTTTTCAATAAGTTCGGCTATCTTTGAACCTTTTTTACTTAGTTTATCCACGAATTCTTGTACTCCAAATGTATTAGCTCTATTTGGTGATGAATTTCATTATTTCAATCTATTTAGAGCTTAAATTTTTTAATAAAATCTGATCTTCTTCTGACATTACATCCTTTTTAAGGATTATCTGTTGTAGTTCTCTTTTTTCAGCAGATGTTATTTCCTGCATATTATACTTTTCTTTTAATATTTCCTGCCTATCTTTTTCAGATTTTGAAATTATGCCAATACAATCAATAAGCATTTTTTTTGCATTTTCCTCTGATAGTTTTATCTCAGAAACTAATGCTTCTCCAAATAGATTTTTTATTTTTTCATTTTCTATTTGTTCAAAAAGTATTGAAGGTGAAGCCATTGGATTATCTTTATAAAAGTTTCTAACATCATGTAAAAATAAAAATTTTGAATCTTTTGTAATTAGATTAAAAGATCTTTCATCCGCTAACTTAGGATATTGAATTAAAACTGTAAAAACGCCCAATACTGACTTTCTAATGACAGACGCTGGAACTTTTTTTACTGGTTCTTCTTGTTTTACATTTTCTGGAACTATATTAACAACGCCATTAAGTAATTTTCTAAAATCTAAATCACAAATATGCCCAATCTCACTAATATAAGCCTCTCTTAATATTGGATTTACGATTTTATCAACTAGAGGAACTGCAAACTGAGCAACTCTTGACCTTCCCTCAATTGATGAGAGATCGTCTTCCTTTTTGATGGTATCCAAAAAGTATTCTGAAAAAGAGATAGCTTCATCTGCTAGCTTTAAAAAGGCATCTTTGCCTTTATTTTTTATAAAACTATCAGGATCATCACCAGGCTTTAAAAATATAAAGCTCATTCGCACATCCTCTCTAAGTAATGGTAAAGCATTTTCAACTGCTCTCCACGATGCCTTTTGACCAGCCTCGTCTCCATCAAACACAACAAAAATATCATTGGTATAACTTAGAATTTTGCGAAGTTGTTCTGGAGTAAAAGCGGTACCAGAGGAAGCAATAGCATTTTTTATTCCGTATTGATGTAGTCCAATGACATCCATGTAGCCCTCAACTAAAAAGAGAGCCTTAGGTCTTTTTTCTATGAGTCTTGCTTCATAGAGACCATAAAGCTCATATTTTTTCTTGTAAGTTTTTGTTTCAGGTGAATTTAAATATTTTGCTTGATTGTCTTTATCAGCAATTAGTCTTCCTCCAAAGGCTATATGCTCTCCTTTAATATTTCTTATTGGGAACATCAATCTATCCCTGAAACGATCGTACATCTCCCCATTATCATTAGTTCCAAAAAGACCAGAATCTTCTAGATCATTTTGGTTATATTGTGGAGACAAGATGCTATAGAGGGATGGATTTTTTTCAATTGAATAGCCTAACTCAAAAAATTTTGCAGTTTCACCACTTATCCCCCTTGCTTTTAAATAGTCAACTGCATCTTTTCCTTTAGGCCCCTTTAGTTGGTCTTTAAAAATTTCAGTTGCCTTAGCATTTATGCTAATAGCATCTGATAAATCTATTGGCTTTTCTTGTTTCGGCACTTCCATGCCGACAGAAGCAGCTAATAGTTCAACTGATTCCATAAAATCAATACCATCATATTCTCTTAAAAAGTTAATAGCATTCCCTGAAGCTTTACAGGCAAAGCAATGATAGGAACCCGTTTCTTCATATACTACAAATGATGGTGTTTTCTCATTACCATCACCATGAAAGGGGCACTTAGCTTTATATCGACCTCCAGATCGCTCAAGCTGAACTCTTCTATTGATAATATCAACAATACTCACCGTAGAAAGTAGTCGGTCAATAAAACTTGATGGTATAGACATATTTATTAATTTTCACTCAGCCAATTATCAATCAGTATTTTTGCAGCCTGTGCATCTACTAGATCAGTTTTTAATTCTATAAGATTTTGTCTTGCTTCAAAACTTGTTAATCTTTCGTCTATGTATTCACACGGGATATTGGTAATTTTTTTTAACTTTTTAAAAAAAATATCAACTTTCTTCATCATATCACTATCTGTTCCATCCATATTTAAAGGCTTGCCAACTAGAATAAGTTCAGGCCTCCACTCTTCGACTATAGATTGAATGCTATTCCAGTTTATTTTGTTATTTTTATTAAAAACAATCTCAAGCGGTGATGAGGTTCTGGTTTTTGTCTGCCCCACTGCGACACCAATCTTTTTTATACCGAAATCAAAGGATACAATTTGCATTATCTTGGGGTGAAATTCCAATCTCTAATTATTTCTAGAATACCGTACTCATTTATCATCTTTGGATCAAATGGAGCAAAAGGAGCTGCTCTTTCAAGAATGTCTATTGCCATTTTGTCGACATAAACATTTCCTGAAGAGATTAAGATTTCTGATTTTATAAGATTTCCAAATGAATCTATTGTTGCCATTACTTGAACCTTGCTATCTATATATTCAATATCATTTGCAGCTATTAGCTCATCTCCAACAGACTCGATTTCCCTTTGCCATAAATTTAAATACATTGCTTCTTCATTGGTAACAGTAGAGTTTGCTTGAAGTTTTTTTACCTTTTGAGCTTGGTATATTTTTCTTTCTACTTTTTTGGTAAAGGTACCCTCTTTGGAATTATTTGATTTAAAAGTATTGTTTACAGATTCATTTAATTCACCAATAGAATCCTGAGAAGAATTTGCAAATTTAACATTAATAATTGGCGATTCATCTATAAGTGGTATTTTATAAAAAGTGGTAAATGTAACTCCAAAAATAAGTATTGTATGGAAAAATATAGACAATAAAAAAGATTTATTGAGTGTTAAAGACCTTTTACTAACTCTTTGATTTGCCAATATCGAACTCATAGTTTAGAAAAATATTCTTGTATTGGATTTTTGCCAGACTGCTTGTATATTTCTCTTGCGCATGTAGGGCTTGTTATATTAATTTCAGTCAAATAGTCGCCAATCATATCTATACCAGCAAAATTTATTCCTTTAGAAACAAGAAATTTTCCAACAATCTCTGCAACATTTTTTTGTCTTTCATTAATATCCATCACAACGCCCTTGCCACCAGCTGCTAAATTACCTTTAAAGCTCTCACCCTGTGGTATTCTTGCTAGAGTCTTTTCAAAAGGTTTTCCATGAATAACTAGGATTCTAAAATCTCCTTGATAAATTTCAGGAATGAATTCTTGTACTACAATCTGAGTGGTCTCATCTTCTGTCATGTCCAATAAAATATCTAAGTTTTCCTCTTCCATGTCCTCCATTTTAAAAATAGATTCACCACCCATACCATCCAAAGGCTTAACAATAATAATTTCATGATTAGCTTGGAAATTAATTACTTTTTCAAGATTTGATGTAACTAATGTTCTAGGAATAAACTCTTTGAAATGAAGTGCAAATATTTTTTCATTGAACTCTTTAATAGAGTTTGGCTTATTAAATATATTTGCTCCTTGTGTCTCTGCAAGACCTAATAAATGAAGAGCGTTAATGTAATCAATATCTACTGGAGGATCTTTCCTCATAAAGGTATACAAAAATTCTGAAACCTGAATTCGTTCTTTTCTGATTCCTTCAACTTGGCTTGCTCCGATCTCAATTATATTTCGAGCATCAACAAAAACATAACCCTCATCAGAATATAAGTGCTTCATTTCTGCTTGATAAACTTTGTAACCAAACGAAATAGCCTCTTCCATCATAAACACAGATGTATCTTTACTAGGCTTCAGTTCTTTCATCGGATCTGTGATGAAGAGTACTTTTTTAGTCATTATTAAATCTTATCAAAATGGTTTTGAATTAAAGATGCTATCACAAGAGGCGCTGTTTCTGCTCTAAGAATATTTTTTGATATCAGTTTAAAGCTAAAATCTTTTTCGTGCATATGATTAATTTCAGATTCTGAGAATCCGGACTCTGCTCCAGTTATTATAAAAATATTATTTGATTTAACTGAACTAACATCAAAAATATCACTTGCTTCAATATCAAATACATATTTTGTTGAACTTTGATCAAGTTTTTTTGTAGCGTCACCTAGTGAAGATACAAAGCTTGTAATTGGTAAAAAATTTGAACCGCACTGCTTACAGGCTGAAATAATAACTTCTCCAGATTTGCTATAAATTTTTGATAAATCTTTTTTTGCAATACTTTGATCAATTAAATCAGGCTTATAAAAAATGAATTCCGTAGCTCCAATTTCGCATAGCTTCTGAATCATAAAATGAAAATTTTCTTTCTTAATAAATGGCAGTATAAAACCAAGTCTATTGATTGGAGCTTTACTTGTTTTTATATCAGAAACTCTTTCAAGAGAAACTGAATATCTATTAGATTCTAATATCTTACAAATTGCAGAAGAACCATGACCATCAAATACTTCAACTTCGTCATTAACATCTAATCTAAGCACTTTTGTTAAGTGCAGTGATTGAGCCTGATCTATTTTAAAGACATTATTTGTTTCTGATACTAATTTACAATATATTCTATGGATTCTCACAATATCATTATAGCTATAGGTTGAAGATAAATGTCAGAGATAAATCTTTTATTAGTAAGGCATGGAGAAGCTTCAGAAAGTTGGGGCAAGCATCCAGACCCTGGTTTAAGCGAATTAGGCATTAAACAATCAGCATCATTGATAAATAATGAGATGCTGAAGTCACTAGATTCATACAATTTTGTATCAAGCCCAAAATCAAGAGCAAAAATGACAGCAGAACCATTGATTAAAAAATTTAATAAGGAATTGATAATAAATAATGCTTACTCTGAGATTCCATCAGATGATATTGATAATTCTCAAAAAAAAGCTTGGCTAACAAACATTATGCATACCGAAATCAGAGATTTGCCTGATTCTATACTAAATTGGAGAGATGCTATTATAAAGGATTCTCTCAATGTTTCGCTCAATACAATTGTATTTACCCATTTCATGGTTATTAATGCCTTAGTAGGTTCACTTCTTAAAAATAATGTGCTCATGTACTTTTATCCTAATTACGTATCTGTAACTAAAATTACTTTTGAGAATAAAGAGGTTAAAAGCATCTCTCTTGGCGATGAGAAAAAAACTATAATAAATCTCTAAAAATCTATTGAGCAATTTTTAAACAACTGTAAACTGATATTTCTTCTTATTAATTTTATAAATTCATTTGGGAAATAAAAAGAAATCATTTGATAGCTATTCTAAAAAACCACTAAAGGATGAGGTTAGAAAAGCTATGAAAAGATATTTCAAGCAACTAGATCAAAAAAATATGCCCATTGATGTTTATCAACTTGTGCTGAATGAAGTCGAGCCCCCGCTTTTAGATGCAGTGATGAAATTTGCTAATAATAATCAGTCAAAAAGTGCAAGAATCCTTGGAATGAATAGAACAACCCTTAGAACAAAATTAAAAAAATATAATATTAAATAATGCATTCAATAAAGCCAAAAACAGCACTCATAAGTCTCTCAGATAAATCAGGTCTAGAGGAACTGATTAAATTTCTAGTTTCAAAAGAAGTAAAAATGCTTTCTACAGGCGGTACCTACAAAGCAATAAAAGAAATTACATCTGAAGTTGTCGAGGTTTCTGACTTTACTGGATTTGAAGAGATGATGGATGGAAGAGTTAAAACTTTGCATCCAAAAATTCATGCTGGGATCCTTGCAAGACGTGATCAAGATATGGATGTTCTTCAAGAGAGAGGCTATGAGCTGATTGATTTAGTTGTAGTTAACCTTTACCCATTTAAAGAAACGATTGCCCAAGATTGTTCTTTTGATGAGGCAATTGAAAAAATAGATATTGGCGGTCCAACTATGATTAGGTCAGCTGCCAAAAATTTTAAGGACGTTGCTGTTGTATCAAACCCTTCTGATTATTCAAGGTTAATTGAGGAATGGGAAAATGGTGATGGCATTTCATATGACTTTAGAAAAGAATTATCTCAAAAAGTATTTGAGACAATGGCTGATTACAACCTTTCTATCTCAAATTATCTAAAAGAAGAATCTGATAACTTAATACCGAATTATAGTTTTGAGAAAAGTTCTTCTTTAAGATATGGCGAAAACCCTCATCAAACGGCAAACCTTTTTACCTTCTCTAATTTGCAACACAAAAACATCGCTAATGCTGACATCTTGCAAGGCAAAGAATTATCCTATAACAATATAGTAGACGCTGATGCGGCATGGGAGTGTGTTCGAGCATTTGATGATCCGGCATGCGTAATTATTAAACATGCAAATCCTTGCGGAGTTGCAGAATCAGATGATATCTATAGTGCCTATGATTTAGCATTTAAAACCGATCCAACATCAGCATTTGGTGGAATCATTGCATTAAATAGAACATTAGATACAAAAACAGCTAAAGAAATAAATACTAGGCAATTCGTTGAAGTTATTTTGGCAACTGATTATGAAGAAGGTGCATTGGCTGAATTTGCTAAAAAGAAAAATGTTAGAGTTCTCAAAGTTGATCTTGAGCAAGATAATCCCTATCCAGGAATGATTAAAAAAGTATCTGGAGGAATTCTAATTCAATCAGATGATAGCTATGTTGTTCCTAGAGAAGACTTAAAATGTGTAACAAAAAGAGAACCAACACCAGAAGAATTAAATGATCTAATGTTTGCTTGGAGGGTTGCTAAATTTGTTAAGAGTAATGCCATAGTTTATGTAAAAAACCGACAGACAATAGGTATTGGTGCTGGCCAAATGAGCAGAGTTATTAGTGCTGATATTGCGAACTTAAAAGCTAAAGAAGAAGGGTTAGAGGTTAAAGGTGCTTCTATGGCTTCTGATGCATTTTTTCCTTTTAGAGATGGCATAGATAAGGCTGCTTCAAGTGGAATCTCTTCAATCATTCAGCCTGGCGGATCCATAAGAGATGATGAAGTAATTGCAGCTGCAAATGAAAACGACATCGCGATGGTATTCACAAGCACAAGACACTTTAGACACTAATGAAAGTTCTAGTCATTGGCTCAGGAGGGAGAGAACATGCTCTAGCATGGAAGTCCTCACAAGATGAGGCAGTGACTAAAGTTTTTGTCTGTCCGGGTAACGCTGGGACAGCGTTAGAAGAAAAGTTAGAAAATATTTCGCTTGATTTAAATAACTTTGAAGAAATAGCAGATTTTTGCAAGAACGAAAATATTGCTCTTGTAATTATTGGTCCTGAACAGCCTCTTGTTATGGGTATGACTGATTTTCTTCAAGCCAATGATATCAATACTTTTGGTCCCTCTGAAGCAGCTGCGCAACTTGAAGGCTCAAAAACATTCTCAAAAGATTTCTTTATTAAATATGGGATACCTACTGCGGGCTATGCAGCTTTTGATTCATATGATGCAGCACTTACTCATCTTAATGAGATCGAATATCCAACCGTGGTTAAAGCTGATGGTTTAGCTGCAGGTAAGGGTGTAATTATTTGTAATTCAAAAGAAGAAGCAGTGAATGCGCTCGATAGTATATTTAAAGATCAAACATTTGGTGAGGCTGGTAGTAGTGTTGTAATCGAAGATTTTTTGGAGGGAGAGGAAGCTAGTTTTATTGCTGTTGTAAGTAAGGACAAAATTATACCTTTAGCAACCAGCCAAGATCATAAAGCTGTAGGTGAAGGTGATGTTGGTCTAAATACAGGCGGCATGGGTGCATACTCCCCTGCTCCAATTGTGGATGAAACTATTCATCAAAAAATTATTAATGAGGTTATGAAACCAACAATGCATGGCCTTATTTCTGAAGGATCACCCTACTTAGGATTTCTATATGCAGGTTTAATGATTAAGAATGGTGAAATAAAAGTTTTAGAATTTAACTGCAGATTTGGGGATCCTGAAACTCAACCAATTTTATTGAGACTCAAATCAAGCTTGGTGGAACTCTGCCTGGCCGCAATAAATGACGAGCTCGAATCTCATCAGATTGAATGGACTGAAAAACATTCTTGTGGAGTTGTAATTGCATCGAAAGGTTATCCTGAAAGTTATGAATCTAATAAATTGGTTTCACTTCCTAAAAATAGCGAAAGTGAAACAAAACTATTTCACGCTGGAACTAAACTTTCTAATAAAGAGGTTTTAACCTCTGGTGGAAGAGTTTTTTGTGCAACAGCTCTAGGTGACAACTTGAAGGAAGCGCAAGCGAAAGCATATAATCTTGTTGACCAAGTATCCTTTGAGGGTGCTTTTTGTAGAAGAGATATTGGTTTTAAAGGAATTAAATGAGCTTAATTAATAACATTGTTAATGAATTTGATATAGCATTAAAAACACTGTCAAATAAAAAATCAGGAACTGGAAGATCTTATCCTGCAGATAATATTGAAACTAATAATGAGAGTCTTACTCAGAATGAAAAAGAACGATCTGTACAGATGATGAGAGTTAATCTTGCAGGAGAAGTGGCTGCACAAGCTTTATACAGAGGCCAAGCGTTTGTATGTAAAGATCAAAAAATTAAAGAACATTTAATTGAAGCGGGAGAAGAAGAAACAGATCATCTGGTTTGGTGTAAAAAAAGATTAGATGAGCTTGATGGTAAAGGTTCGTTACTAAATCCAATTTGGTATGCGGGCTCCTTTGCTATAGGTGCAATTTTTGGTAGGTATGGAGAAAAGGTCAGCTTAGGTTTTGTTGAAGAGACTGAAAAACAAGTAGTGGTTCATTTAGATAAACACCTCAATAAAATATCTTCAAAAGATAAAGCAACAATAGAAATACTAAAAACTATGCGTGAAGATGAAGATACCCATGCCCAACAAGCAGTAGAGAACGGTGGAGAAGAATTAGAGATACCTACAAAAAAGATTATGAAATACACCGCAAAGGTTATGACATCTACAAGTGCTCATATCTAAAAAATCTATCTCTCATACTAGTAAGAAAATATGAAAAAAATAATCCTATGTGATATTGATGGAACTATTGCCAACAATGATCACCGTCAACATTTTCTTGAAGGCAAAAAAGATTGGGATGGATTTTTTTCAGAGTTAATAAATGATGAGCCAATTTTTCCAATCATTAATAAAGTAATCGATGAATATAAAGCTGGTATAGACATAGTTTTTCTTACAGGAAGACCAGAAAAATATCGCTATAGTACAAGCTTATGGTTAAAAGAATATTTTAATTTTGAGCTAAAAGTTTTGATGAGAAAAAATAATGATAAGAATAATAAATTAAAAGTTAAAAAAGAAATTTTTGAATCCAATTTTGAAGCAGACCAAATTCTTTATTGTATAGACAATGATGAGGAGCTTCTGAAACAATGGCAGGAAATTGGCTTAAAAACAATTAATGCTAATGAATTTAAATAAATTGTTAGCTGTTAATTGCCTCGTCAACCTTTCTTTTATCTAGCTCGAGAGTTTCATGAACGCTTAAAAGCATTTCTTTGAATTTTTTTTCATAATCATCAAATAAATCTTTTTTTGAACCTAATAATGCTTCAAGCTTATTTATTCCCGGCATATGTGTCTCGTCTAAACTCTCACCAGTACCATAGTTTCTAAATTCATAAAAGGTGTCTATATATTTAGTCCCCTCTTTCCAAATATCATCTGTATCTTTTGGCTTTGCATCTTTATTAATTTTTTTGTCTCCGGGCAGAATAAGCAAATTTTTATATATAAAATCAATAGTATCTTCTATTTGTTCTTTGGCAGAACTTTGAGAACTAGAAAGCTTGGGCACTGACTTTCTTATTAGTTCTGGACAAGAAAGTAACAATGATAAATCTTTGCCTTCAATCATTTCAAAAGCAGATACTTCATCATAATTAGCTCCTGCTTTTTCAACCTCACTTTGAAAGTCTATCCAATCTTTTTTATAGCCAGTTTTGACTTTTATTGTTTTTCCATTAATACGCATTTCATACTCATCTTTTTTATGCAGATTATTTGGAACAATTAAGGCATTCCATGGATCGCCGTTGAGATGAGCTTTTCTAGCGAATAATGCCTGAATGAGAAGTTTCATCATATTATGATATCTTCTCCCTTTAATGTCCCTTGTTTTTTTAGTAAGTTTTTTTATTTTGTTAGGGTAAGTTGAAATTTCTCTAAGCATGCCTTTACGCCATTTATCAAGAACTTCCATTTCCTCTTTGCTTCTTTCAGGATCTCCTATCAAGGTTAATCTTGCTTCATCATGTTGATCAATTAACTCTGGATGTTTTTTTGAAAGATATCTGTATACCATATATGCGGTAGCTTGTTTTGCTCCAGATGCTCCTTTTTCATAAAAACCTGGATTTAGGGTTTTTGTTGATAGCTCTTTAGGATCATCATTTTTTATACCATTGGCTAGTGTTTGGAAATATTGTTTACATGCATCAGAAATATCTTCAACATCTGGCCTATCAGATTTTGTCACAACAGATGTTGCCCTATCTATAACGCCGAGCAAACCACCAAAAACTATGTTTTGTAAGAAACCTTCCTTGCCAGCTTTTTTTTCAGCAGCAGATGGCTTGAACCATAAAGATTCATTTTTTTTCATAACTATATTTAATAAATTAATGATGTGATCGGAAACTAATTTTGAGCATTCTTCTAAATCTTCCCAATTCTTGGCACCGTTTTTACTCCAGAAATAAGACTTATGATAATTGAGTTCCCCGCCAAGAAAGCTCATAGATAATATATTAGTTTGTATATCCTTTGGACTAAGTCCGCCCCTTGATCCTTCACCATCTGCACGATTAATCTTTTTGTAAACACTAGAATTAACATTATCTCTAAGATTAAACACAATCGAATTTGCTAAATTTCTTAAAAATACTTTCTGTGAAGCATACTGTATTTCCATAATAAGTGCCGGTGATATTGGTTGTGCTTTTTCATTAACTTCTAAAAACATATCCGCCTCTTCTGATGGGCTCATCCCATCAAAAACCGTTACTATTAAACGATGAGTTTCTCTTACGCTGCCAGGTTTTTTTTCTATGCCTGTATAACTAAATAACCTATGCTGTCCATCAATAACATGAAAAGTTCCTGGACAAGCATCAAACTTTAAAACTCCAACAGATTTCCCCATACCTTTTTCGTTATCTTTGATTGGATTCTTCTCCCACACCAATTTAGATGCTCCTCTATAGCTAACTAAAATATTATTTGGAAAAGGATTTTGATTTTCGCTAAGCCAGTTAGAGATATCTTTAACTCTACCTTTTTTTAATAACCTTTGATAATACTCAGTAGTTCGATCATCTTCATCAAAAATTAATGATTTTGCTTGGTGGGATACTGTAGATATCTTCAACATTTCATCTGGTGATATTGAAAAAGTATAAACATCATGTTTTTTATTTTTGCCAGATTTTGAATGGAAAGAATCTATAGACGTCTTAGTTCCATAGTCTGGCTTATCTTTTCTAAAAAATCCTAAAAGTTGGATATATGCAAATTCAGGACTTTGACTTTCTTTTCTAACAGTATCTATATAGTTTCTATATTTTTCAGAAAATAAAATTATTTGATGTTTTGATAAAAATTCTTTGTGATCTTTATTTGAAGAGTTAAAACCTTTTGAGCACACCATGTGAAGAGGGATTAAGGTATCATCACCAAATAACTCCTTAATTCTTAAATCTTTATATGTACGCAGACCATTAACATCTTTTGTTCTATCCATTAACTCTGAATGACTCAGATTGCCTTTGGTGGCCTTGCATTCAATAATAAATATATGGCGATCAAATATTACTACAATATCTGTTTGAGGTTTTTCTTTATATGCTTCAACTATCTCATCATTTACCTTTGGGGCATTTTTATTAGATATCTTAGAAAGATCAAAAATTGCTGAGTGATTTAGATTGCTAATATATTTTGGTTTAAGCTCAAGAAAAAAATTCCAAATTTCCAATTCAAATCTATAGCCGTGAATATTTGGAAGTCTTGATTTAGATTTCAACCAGGCTCTTTTTTTAAACCTTATCTCCTCAAGTCTAATCTCATCTGTTGCATCTACGAGCCAACCTTTTAATTCATCTTTAATTTCAATCATTTATAATTTGCTTATGATTATAAAGTGGGCTGGCTCAAAAAAATGGTTGTTCAAGAGACATCCACACTTATTTACTATTAAATATAATACATACTTTGAGCCCTTTTTGGGAGGCGGTTCAATTTTTTTTCTATTGAGGCCAAAGAATGCATGTATCTCTGATATTAATGAGCATTTAATAAATTGTTTTAAAGCATTAAAAGAGGACCCAAAAAGCTTATATCTTGATGTAAAAAAACTTATCGATAGTCATTCTGAGGAAACATATTATTTACGAAGAGATGAATTCAACAGATCTCCCAAGCCTGAATTATTTCTTTATTTAAATAGAACCTGTTATAACGGTATTTATAGAGAAAATAGCTCTGGGAAATTTAATGTACCTGTTGGCAAAAGAAGTTCATCATGGCTGCCTTTTAGTCAAGATGATTTTGTTTATTTTTCAGAAGTTCTTTCAAATGCAAATATCAAACAACAAAGTTTTTTAGATACTTTAAGTGGTGTTAAGGAAAATGATTTCATATATGTGGATCCGCCATATATCAAAGAAAATTCATTCAGAGAGTATGGAAAAGACGTTTTCTCGCCGGATGATTTGGGCGATTTGGTGAGTAAGTTAAATGAGTTATCAAAAAATAATAAAATACTATTTTCAAATTTTGATCTTCCTAATGTTAGGGAATTATTTGTTGGGCCACAATGGAAATTCCAATCTGTAGAACAAGCTACAAATATTTCTGGTACCAAGAAGGGAAGAACGAAAATGAAAGAAGTGCTGATATATAATTACTGAGCTTTCATCTGCTGCCATTTAATAGGCACGCCCTCAAGCTTATACCTATTGGATTCTTCTCTTAATTTATCAAACTCGGTTTTAGAGGAATATACAGTAACTATTAACGCATTTTGCTTATTAGCTGTGATTCTTAGTACCCTCCCCATTCTTTGGATTCTTTGTCTTTTAGATGATGAAGCGCTAAGTATCATTGCTCCATCTGCTTCTGGCATATCAAATCCCTCATCAAGAGCTGTACAACTAACCAGAACATTTAAATTCCCATTTTTAAAATTATTTAAATTTTCTTCCCTTTCAGCGTTGTCCAAGTCAGTATTATAAATTGCTGATTTATATCCTTTGGTATTAATAATTTCATTAAACTCTTTTGCTTGTTTTTTATTCTCGGTGAACACAATCCAACTATCTCTTTTATGTTTTTGCAGTAATTCAATTCCGAAAGGAATTCTATTTTTAGAATTTTTTACCATTCTAGCTCTATTAAAAATTAACATTTTTAAAGGATAGTCATTCATATCATTTCCACCTATGGTGGCTGCTCTTCTTTGAATGCTTTTTGTAAACTTCTTATATTTTTCCTCTTCATCCTGAGTCATAGCTGCATAGGCATATAAAAGTTTGAAGTTAACTATTACTTCATCTTCTCTTGCATCTATATAGTCATAATCAAAGATAATGTCTCCAAGTATTTTTCTAATAATGATATAAAAATTATCGTCGTAATCTCTTTCAGGTGTTGCCGAAAGGCCTAAAGTTGCGTGCCAATTATTGGTTAGAATTTCTCCCCTTTTTTCAGTACCAATTTTGTGACACTCATCAACAATAAGAAGAGTTTTTGATGCATCAAATTGTTCAATAATATTTTTTACAGAATCAATGGTGGATATATTTATTCTTGAGAGATGTTCTAAATGTTCTCCACCTCCGTTTAAAGCAATGTTTTTCTCATTAAAATCTTTTTGTAATCCTTCATACCATTGATCTAGTAAAGCTATGGATGGAACGACAATAAAAATTGAATGGTCTTTGTTTTCTTCTAGATACTTAGCTAGGCAATGAATGGCAAAAACTGTTTTACCACCCCCCGTAACTACTTTAACAATACCTCTTTTTTTTGCCCACCATAGGGGAAATGCTTTTGCTTGCCACTCTCTTAGCTTCAAGCAAAATCTCCTCTCATCAGGCTCTCGCCAATAAGAAATACGTGAATGTTATTTTCTTTGAGTAAATCAATATCGGATTGATTTTTAATGCCAGACTCAGCAACAAAAATATTATCTGCTTGAAATTCTTCCCTAAGATTAATGGAATTATTTAGATCAACCTCAAAGGTTTTTAGATTTCTATTATTTACTCCAATAATGGCATTCTTATGAGCCTGAACTCTTTTTAACTCATCTAAATCATGCACTTCAATTAAGTAATCTAGCTCCAATTCTTCTGCTAAATTAACAAAATCTTTTATTTGAACATCATCAAGAACACTTGCTATAAGAAGAATGCAATCGGCGCCTATTAATTTAGCTTCATAAATTTGATACTCATCTACCATAAAGTCTTTTCTTAGTATTGGCAGATTGGTTATCTTTTTTACTTCCTTAAGGTATTCAACACTTCCTTGAAAGTAATCTTCTTCAGTAAGAATTGAGAGCGCTGAAGCACCAAAGGACTCATATTCTTTTGCTTTTTTAACTGGATCAAAATTGGTGTCTATTATGCCTGCGCTGGGCGAAGCTTTTTTTATTTCTGCAATGACGGCCTGGTCTTTGCCAATTATATTATTCTTAAAATTTGCTTTAGGAAGCTGTGTTTTTTTTAGTTGATCCAAAATATTTTCAACAGGTAAGTCTATCTTTTTTTGGACTAATTTTGTCTTAGTGTTTTCTACAATTTCATCAAGAATAGTCATTAGATATTTGAAACCCTTACATAGGCTGCTAATTTGTCAGCAGCTTTTCCATTATTCATTAAATCAAATGATAGCTCTACTCCCTCACTTATTGAGTCTACCTTTCTCGCAATATAAAGAGCTGCACCTGAATTGAGAGCAATCATATCTTGAACTGCAGATTTTTCTCCAGCAAAAGCTTCTTGCACCATCCTTAAACTTTCTTCAGATGATTGAGCAGCAATATCCTCAAATGGAGCAGAGGCTATTCCAAAATCTTCAGGACATATTGCATATTCATTTATTTTAAAATCTTTGTATTCGGATACATTCGTAGGGCCGGTTATACTTATTTCATCCAAACCATCTTCCCCATGAACTACCATGACATGCTCCATGTCTAAATTTTTTGCAACTCTTGAAAAGGTACTTAAAAGATTATTGTCATAAACTCCGATTATTTGTCTTCTTGCCCCACAGGGGTTGGTGTGTGGTCCCAATAAATTAAAGATTGTTTTCTTGCCTATTCGTTGTCTTGCTGGCATTACGTATTTCATTGATTCATGGTGCAAGGGTGCAAAAAGAAAGATAAAGCCAACCTGATTAAACACATTGAGCAATTTATTTCTATCGTGAGTTATGTCTGCGCCAGCTTCTGTTAGAAAGTCAGCGCTACCAGATTTACTAGAAATGGCTTTATTTCCATGTTTTGTTATCGATGCTCCGCCAGCAGCAGCAACAAAAGATGAAGCGGTTGAGCAATTAAAAGTATGGAGTCCGGTTCCTCCGGTACCACAGGTGTCTATATGAGTTCCATCCCCTATATCAAACTTAAGAGATTTTTCTCTCATAACGGTAGCTGCAGCTGTTATTTCTGGCTCTTGAATCCCTTTTTCATTTAAGGCTAAAAGAAAACTTTCTATGTCATTATCTTCGACTTCACCACACATAATGTGATTTACAACATCCTGCATTTCTTGATTTGAAAGATCTTCCTTTCTACTTAATTTGTTAAGAATCTCCTTAATCATAACTCTAAAAAATTTTTAATAAGCTTCATGCCGTGCCCTGTTTCAATAGATTCAGGATGAAATTGAACTCCATAAATTGGTTTATCTTTATGTTCAATTGCCATAATAACATCTGGGTTTTCTTCTAATACTGCAGTAATTTCAAGCTGGTTTGGCAGAGAATCTTTTTCTATTACAAGACTATGATAACGAACCACCGAATAAGGGCTCTCTATGCCATTAAAAATACCTTCCTGATTGTGTGAAATTTTAGATAACTTTCCATGAATAATTTCTGGCGCTTTTATAATTTTGCCTCCGAAAGCAGCACCTATAGATTGATGTCCAAGACATACTCCAAGTATTGGAACTTTTGCTTCTTGAATTAACTTTACAGATATTCCCGCTTCATTTGGCGTACAAGGTCCTGGTGAAATTACTATTTTTTCTGGATTTAGGTCCTCAATTCCTTCTATTGAAATTTCATCATTTCTAACAACTAATACTTCCTTACCACATTCACCCACATAGTGGACAAGGTTATATGTGAAACTATCATAATTATCTATTACTAATATCATGAGATCATTTCCAGCGCGTCTATAAAGGCTTTAGATTTTTGAATACATTCCAACCATTCATTTTCTGGGACTGAGTCAGCAACTATTCCAGCGCCAGCACCTACATGAATTTTGTTATCTTTTATAACAGCAGTTCTTATGGCAATTGCTGTATCTATATTCCCATTCCAAGAAATATATCCTATAGCACCACCGTATATACCTCTTGAACTGGGTTCTAATTCATTGATTATTTCCATAGCTCTAATTTTCGGCGCACCAGATAATGTCCCCGCTGGCAATGAAGCTTTTAGCGCGTCAAGATAATTGAGATCCTTCGAAAGAGTGCCTTCTACATTTGAGACTATATGCATGACATGAGAATATTTTTCAATAACCATTTTATCTGTCACTTTTACTGAGCCTATTTCTGAAACTCTACCAACATCATTTCTTCCTAAATCAATGAGCATAAGGTGCTCAGCCAACTCTTTTGGATCATTTAACAAGTCTTCTTCATTTTGTTTATCTTCTTCTAAGTCCTTACCCCTCTTTCTTGTTCCAGCAATTGGCCTTAGAGTCAATTTAGTATCTTCAAGTCTCACCAAAATCTCAGGTGAAGATCCCACCACTTGGCACTCTTCAAGGTCTAGGTAGTACATATAGGGAGAAGGATTAAGCTTTCTAATGGCTCTATATAAATGAAAAGGATCTAAATCAAACTTAGAGTAAAAATCCTGAGCAAGGACAACCTGAAATACATCACCTTCTTTAATATAATTTTTTATTGTATTTACAGCATCTAGGTATTCTTCTTTTTTAAAATTTGATTCAAATTTCATAGAGCCCTTTGGTTCTTTAAATTTTAATTCTTCTAAATTAGAACTAGATGAAAAGTATGCCTTCATTTCATTAATTTGTTCTTGAACAACATCATATGAATGTTTGGCTGGGTCAGCATTAAAAATAACTTGAGCAGAATTATTAAAATTGTCGTATACAACTAATTGCTCTGCTTTAACTAAAAAAATTTCAGGCATATGTTTGTTAAATTTAGATCCCTTGGATGAAAGATCTGAAATTCTTTTTTCAGCGTATCGTGCACTTTCATATGCAAAAAAACCTACGAACCCGCCATGAAATCTTGGTAAATCAATAACATTAGGTGATTTAAAACTTGATGTAATTTTCTGTATCTCGCCCAATGGGTCATCTGAAGTAATAGAAGTTACCTTGTTACTATTCTTTAATTCAACAACATTTCCAGTAACCTTTATAGTATCTGAGCAATTAAACCCAATGATTGAGTACTGTGACCACCTATCTCCACCTTCAACAGACTCAAGTAGAAATGTATTATTCTTTTTTGATACCTGAGAATATAAAGTTAAGGGTGTTTGATTTTCAACCGGCAAGCTCTCAACAACAGGAATAATATTAAATCCTGAATCAATATGTGCTTGAAACTCTTCCTTACTTAGCATTTTGTATAACTGCGTTTATGTTAATAAAGTCGCCAACATGAAATCCATTTTTTTTAAACCAGCCTTTATTTACTTCTAATGCATATAAAACAGGCTTTTTAGAGCATACTGACTTCCTTGATAAGGGCACCATATCATAAATACCTATTATTTCACCTGTATCTTTGATATAAGCAACACTTAATGGTATTGATGTGTTCCTCATCCACATACATTGAATTTTTTTTCTGTCCCAAGCAAAAATCATACCGCTATCATCGGGAAGACTTTTCCTATACATTAAGCCAATTTTTCTATCTTCTGGGCTAGAAACAACTTCTATTTGTGATAAATATTTTTCTAAAAAGATAAAGCCTTCACTTTCATCAGAAATATTTAAAGAAATTAAAAAAGAAAGACTAAGTAATTTGAGCGCGGAGCGTGCTAATAGTCTGCTCATAATTATCAGTATTAAAGATAGCTGATCCAGCTACAAATGTATCAGCTCCAGCTTTTGCTGCAAGATTAATAGTATCGTTATTAATTCCGCCATCAACCTCAAGACGAATATCTTTACCTGTTTCATCTATCATTTTTCTAACTTTTTCTATTTTATCTAAAGAACTATGAATAAATGATTGACCCCCAAACCCAGGATTGACACTCATTATTAAAACTAAATCTAGATCTTCGATTACGTTTTCTAATATATCTAGAGAAGATGCTGGATTGAAAACTAAGCCAGCTTTGCAATCTTGATCTTTTATTGCATGAATTGATCTATGAACATGCTTTGAAGCTTCAGGATGAAAACTAATCAGATCAGCTCCAGCTTTTATAAAACTTTGTGCTAATTCATCAACAGGATCTATCATTAAGTGAACATCAATAAATTCTTTTACACCAAAATCCCTTAAGGATTTACATACCATAGGTCCAATAGTTAAATTGGGCACATAATGATTATCCATAACATCAAAATGTATCCAATCTGCCCCAGCATTAAGAACATTTACAACTTCTTCACCTAGCGTTGCAAAATTAGCAGAGAGAATTGATGGTGCAATAATATATTTACTTTCACTCATGAGTTAATTTTCGTCTTTATAGGTTTTATTAGCAAGCTCTAAACGATCAATAGTACCAGTATCTATCCAAGTAGAGTCTGTAAATTCACCGGTAACTTTATTTTTTTGAACGTACTCAACAAGTATAGATTTCCATATATCAAATGGCGCATCTTCTATTTTTAATTCATCAAATATTATTGGGTTGATAATCGATATGCCGCTCCATGTGCATTCATTTAAATTATTGCTAATGAATACTTCATCAGCATTAATTGAAAAATCTCCATCAACATTGTGATCGGGATTCTCTACACCAATCAAATGAGCAATATCAACATCTTGCCTTATATCCTTTAAATTGATTTGATGATAAATGTCAGCATTAATAAGCAAAAAGGGATCTTTTCCAAGCAACCCAATAGCATTAAGAACTCCCCCTCCCGTTCCAAGAGGAATTTCTTCTTCAGAAAAACTAATATTTGCGTTTGGGAAAATCTCTAAAACGTGTTTTTTGATCATGCTTCCAAGATAGGAGACATTAATTATAATGTCATTGAATCCCGCAGCTAATAAAGCATTTATATTTCTTTCGATGAGGGACTCATTGCCAATTTTTAATAATGGCTTTGGTACATTTTCTGTAAGGGGCATCATTCTTTTGCCATATCCGGCTGCGAGAATCATAGCTTTCATAAAGCCTCTAACTCCTTATGTAGTTTTGGCATAACAGCAGAACTTAAATGCTCTTTTAAGGACATAAATTCATCATTGGGTATTAAAGTAATTAAATTTTCAAGAATTCCAGGTAAATCCTTTAATCTAAAAGTTCTATTATCCTGAATATATAAATTGCTAAGGGTGCCTAAAATTC
Organism: uncultured SAR86 cluster bacterium; assembly: GCA_902591565.1. Classification (GTDB taxonomy): domain Bacteria; phylum Pseudomonadota; class Gammaproteobacteria; order Magnimaribacterales; family D2472; genus SCGC-AAA076-P13. The sequence goes on from CACJBC010000005.1 coordinate 38,051, forward strand.
TCATATTACGTTGAATACCGCCCCACCTTAACCATTCATTAACATCTTTAACAGAAACATCTAACTGCAAACACTGAACGTAATGTTTGAGAGCGTTATCAATTAATTGATCAGAATAAGAAATATAGTGGTCTACTATTATTCCAGCTAAATCTATACCAACAGGGCCAATGCATAAATCCTGAAAATCTATTACTGCAATTTCATTACTAGAATCTACCATTAGGTTTCTTCTTTCAAAATCAAAATGGCAATTCATCCATGGTTGTTCGGATAATTTAGAAAAGGCTCTGGCTTGAAGATTTTCTAGCTCCTTTAATTTTTCACAAGATAAAAATTTTTCTAAAAAAATAGATTGAATTGTTTCCATTTGCATCATCAAAGATTCTTCATCAAGTTTATCTATTTGAGGAATATGAGCTGTTTGAATTTTAGATAGAATCTCAACTGACTGCTTCAGCAGTTCAGGGTTTTCATTGAGATCAATATCTATTAAGCATTTATCTCCTAGATCTTCTTGAACAATTACTCCAACAGCTTGATTAGCCAAAATAATTTCAGGAGAATTAATGCTTAGGTTTGTAAAAAAATTTGATACATGAAGAAATTTAGTATGGTTATCTTTTTTTGGATCGAGATAGCACATAACCAAAGACTCTTCCTTATCAAAATATAATCTATAATACTCTCTTCCGCTTGCCTCAAGCTTTAAAATATCAACATCAATGGCATTAAGGCCAGTTTTTTTTGCTAGTTCTAATGCTGCTTCTTTATTCAATTAACTATTTTTAACTTCATCTGGTACAGGAGTGTCATCAGGAACAAAGAAGTCAGGCATGAGCTCCCCATACGGAACATTAGCATATTGTGAAAAATCTGTTACTCCAGCTTCATGAAGAACTAAGTCATCAATACAAAAATTTCCAGTAAAGGTCTTAGAATCTTTAGTTAAAATTTCATATGCAGCATCAGCCATAATATCTACATTTCTAGATAGTCTCATAATTTCATCACCACCAAGATGATTTTGAACTGCAGCAGTTGCTATTGCTGTTCTAGGCCAAAGAGCATTGACAGCTATACCTCTATCAGCAAATTCTTGAGCCATACCCAGAACACACATGCTCATGGTGTATTTAGCCATTGAGTATGCAACAGTGCCAGCAAACCATTTTGGGTGCATATCTAAAGGCGGAGATAAATTTAGAATATGAGGATTTGATGCCTTCTCTAAATGCGGTAAACAATATTTACTTACCATATAGGTGCCTCTTCCATTAATTTGATGCATGAGATCATATCGTTTCATTTCTGTATCTTTGACATTTGTTAACTGGATTGCAGAAGCATTGTTAATACAAATATCTATGCCGCCAAAATGATCAACCGCTTTATTTATAGCATCTCGAACATTGTCTTCGCTTCTAATATCACAAATAATGGGCAAGGCATCTCCACCCGCCTCAACAATTTCATCTGCAGCTGTATATATAGTCCCAGGTAATTTTGGATGTGGGTCAGCAGTTTTTGCTGCTATCACAATTTTAGCGCCATCTTGAGCTGCTTTTTTTGCCATAGCCAAACCAATACCTCTGCTGCCACCAGATATAAATATAACTTTGTCTTTTAAACTCATAACTTCTTCCTTAATTATTAAAACTTTTCCATATATGGCCTTAAATCTAATTCATGGGTCCATGCACTTCTGTGTTGAGTATGAACAAACCAATAAGCATCAGCAATAGCCTCTGGTTGAAGGATACCGTCTTTTTCCTTGAGAGCATATATATCAGGAAAAGTTTCTTTAATAAAAGCAGTATCTATTGCGCCATCAATTACAAAATGTGCAACATGAATTCCCTGAGGTCCTAATTCTCTTGCCATACTTTGAGCTAATGCTCTAAGAGCAAATTTAGCACTTGAAAAAGCAGAAAAACCAGAACTCCCTCTCATAGAAGCTGTGGCACCTGTAAAAAATATACTGCCTCTGTTTCTTTTTTTCATGTACTTTGCGGCCTCTCTACCAGAAAGAAAACCTCCAAAAGCTGCCATCTCCCATACTTTTCTAAAAACTCTTGAGGTCGTTTCTTCAATTGGAAAAAAAACATTTGCACCAGGATTAAAAATTACTACATCAATAGGAGCAACTTCCTCTTCTACTTGCTTAAATAAACCTTGAATAGATTCTTCTTCTCTTGCATCAACTCCAAAACATTTGATCCATCCATCTATTTCTTTAATATCATTTTCAAGTTTTTTGAATTTATCTAAATTACCTGGTCTTCTTACAGCACAAACTTTGTAACCACCTAAAGCGAATTTCTTACAAAGCGCTGATCCTGTTGCATCTCCAGCGCCTATAATAATTGCAGAATATTTTGAAAAATCTGTCATATCGTTGTTTAATTGTTTTTACCTTACAAAATTGTAACTCAAATGATAGTTGACTTTATATATGACGTCGCCACACCTAATGGCTACCTTGCGCACAAAGTTATACCTGAATTTGAAAAAAGAACAAATACATCATTTAATTATATCCCTTGTCTTGCTGGAGGAATATTTAAACTTACTAACAATACTCCACCTCTAATAGCTAATGCAGATGTGAAAAATAAAGCAGATTATTTTTTTATTGAAATGAATAGATTTATACAAAAACATAAACTTGATCAGTTTAAAAATAATTCTTATTTCCCTCAAAACTCTTTGCTAATTCAAAGAGGAGCAATTGCTGCTAAAAAGCTTAATATTTTTAAAGAATATGTTGAATGTACTATGTCAGGAATGTGGGAAAAAAATTTAAATATTCAAGAAAAAGAAGTTCTTGAGCAGGCCCTTAAAAAGGACGGAATAGACCATACAAAAATTTTTGAGATTATCGAGACCAAGGAGTGCAAAGATGAACTAATTGCTAATACCTCTTGGGCAGTTGAAAAAGGTGCTTTCGGTATCCCAACTTTTTTAATCGATGATCAAATCTTTTTTGGAAAAGATCATATGTATCAACTTGAAGAATATATAAATTCAAAAAAAGAATAGAACTTTTCTTAAAATACTCTTTCAAAGCTATGAGGTATAGAATAGAAAGATGAAAAAATTACATCTCCTGCCTGTTTTATTAGGCGCAATTTTTTCAATCCATTCAAATGGAGACTTTTTGGTGGATGATGTTCTTGTTCAATCTAAAGAAAATACTCTTTCATGTATTTCCTATCTTTCAAATGTTGGGAAAGTTAAAAAAAATGAAGATTTAGAAATAAATTCTGATAAATTTCAAATTACTGATGACAAAAGATTAGTTTTGTATGGGAATGTTTCGCTGGATTTTCCTGAAGGACTTTTAAAAGCACAAAATGCTGAGCTAGATAGAGATAATGGAAAAGTAAAATTTTCAAATTCTGGAGAAATTTTCCTTACAAATTTTTATTTTAAATCTGAAGATGGGTATTTAAATAAAGATGATAATTCTATTGCTCTTAGTAAAGGCATTGCATTTTCACAAGAAAGAAATCTAGTTTTTAATTTTGATAGCTTAGAGGGCAATCTTGATGAAACTATAAATTTACTTGATGCTTCTATGTCATCTTGCTCGAATCCTGAAAAAGGCTGGTTGCTTCAAGCTGATGAGATAGCCCTAAATTCTATGACAAATAGAGGTTTGGCAAAAAATATAAAAATCAAAGCAGCCGGTTCGACAATTTTTGCATTCCCTTATGTTCCATTTGCTACTTCAGATGAGCGAATGAGTGGTTTTTTGGAGCCATCAATATCTTATTCTTCAGATGGCATTGATTTAATGATTCCCTATTACAAAGTCATTTCCAATAAGTCGGATATCACATTTGCTCCAAGACATATTGCTAAAAGAGGTTTGGGTCTTGAGATTAATTACAGGGAAATTCATGGAAAAAATAACAATTTCAGAAATCTAGATGTCATATATTTTAATAAAGACGATGAATTTAAAGAAGAAACTTTAAATTCTAATTCTTCTAGATGGATATATAAATTTAATGATGTACTAAATTTAAATCATTCAACTATAAGTATTGATTGGTCAAAATCTTCAGATGACCTAATTTTAAGAGATATACCTGGAGATTTAACATCATTTGGCAACAGAAGGATTCAAAACTTGAATCAAAATATCTCCATTCAAACAAGATTTAAAAATACAAAGCTAACAATAGAACATCAAGCCTACCAGTCACTTAACCCTATTCTCACAAATGGATATAAAAAATCGCCTGCTCTAAATATAAAATACAGAAAAAATATAAATGGATTTTTCATTTCTGAAAATTTAGATATCGCAACATTTAAGGCTAATACGATTCATGGATATTTTGGCTATCAAACAATGGACAATAATTACTTAAGATTAATTGAAAATCCTGATGAGGGTCAAAGAATTTTTTCAGACCTTAGTGTATCTAAAATTTTTAATATAAATGGTTTCAATGTCCTATCAAAAATTGGCATAAAAAGTGTTGACTATAGTCTTTCTCACTCATTAAAAAAGACTCAAACTGTCAACGTACCAAATGCTCTTATAGATATGAGCTCTATTTATGTTAATAACAACGGTTCTTCAATCAATGTCTTAAAGCCAAGACTTATCTTTGGTTATACAGCCTACAGAAATCAAGAGAACAACCCTATCTTTGATAGTAATGAGATATCTCCAAATAATGAGTTATTTATTAATGATAGATTTTCAGGAATGGATAGAATTGGAGATCAAAGCTTTTACACACTAAGTATTGATTACTCCAAAATAAAAAAAGGAATGAAAAAGGCATCTTTAAATATTTCAAAGAAATATTATCTTAAAGAGAGAAAGGTATGGATTAGTCCAACAATGAACTCAATGAACCAAATGGATTCTATGATGGAAATGAATATGGACGAGGGCCCTATGGTAATAATGGCTTCATGGATGCCAAGCATGAATACAATGATTATGGGTTATGGTAGCTATATCAAAGATCAAAAAAAAATGCCTCTTGGTGGAATTACTCTAAAGCATAAACTTAAATCAGGTGATATAGGTTATGCTCACCGATTCAGAAGAATGGCTGGTGATTTCAATATCGAAATGGATTATTCAGAAGTTTTTGCAGATATCAGTATGAGTCCAAATTTTAAATTTATTGCAAGGCTTAAAAGAGATCATAGCTCTAACCAGAATATAGAGAGTCTTGTGGGCATAGAATATGAAAATTGTTGTCTAGCATTAAGAATTACTGGATCTGACAGGAATTTTTCTAAATTTCACCAAAATGAGGAAATTGTGTATCAATACCTTCAAGATGCATGGGATAATAGAATCGCTATTGAGAATAAGGGCAGGATTAATTTTGAATTCGAATTAAAAGGACTTAATTCTTCTTTTGATAAAATGAATAAATTATTTAAAAGCTCTTTATTTAATTATTAATAAAAACTTATGAAACGATTTACCTTTATTACAACATTTTTTTTATCATCTAGTCTTTTTTCTGCAATTGAAATATTGGATAGAGTAGCTGTTATTGTTGATGACGGAATAATAATGGAGTCTCAAGTCAAAAGAGAGCTTGAAGATATAATCAGTAGATATGATCAACAAAATATTCCTAAGCCAGATATATCAATTCTGAGAGAGCAAGTTATTGAAAGCTTAATAATTGAAGAGCTGCAATTACAACTTGCAGTTAGATATGGAATAAAAATTAGCGATGAGGAATTGAACGCTACTATCTCGAGAATCGCTGCGAATAATAATTACACTCTAGAAGAGTTTATTAGTTTTGTTGAAGAAGATAGTGGTTCTTATATTGATTTTAGAGAAGATGTTAGAAAACAGATCTTAATACAACGGGTACAAAGAGGCAGAGTTGGAGCTGAAATTGATATTACTGAAAAAGAATTTGCTGCTTTTTTAGAAACCAATGAATCTTTAAGGGAGCTCGAACCAGACCTCTTGATAAGACAAATATTAGTAAAAAACGAAGATAAAGCCCAAGAGATATATGAAAAAGTGCAAAGCGGTTCCTCTTTCGAGTCTCTTGCAATAAATGAACCAGCAAATACTTACAAAAAAAATAATGGCTTGATGGAATGGAAAAAGGCAATGGATATGCCTAATCTTTTTGCAACGGCAATCAACCTTCAACCAGTTGGCTTTGTTACTCCACCCTTAAAAAGTGGAGCAGGATATCACATTCTTAAAATAGAAGATAAAAAAGGTGCATTCGTACAATACGAAGATCAATGGTTAACAAGGCATATATTATTAACACCATCAACTATTCGAGATACTGTTGCTACAAAAAAAGAATTAGAAGGAATTAGACAAAAAATTATTGAAGGCCAAGATTTTGCAGAATTGGCAAACAAACACTCTGAAGACCCTGGTTCTGCAAAAAGTGGCGGTGAGTTAGGTTGGCACGGTAAAGGAGTTTTTGCTGAAGAGTTTGAAAAAGTTATGATTGAAATAGAGCCCGGTACGATTTCAGATATCTTTGAAACTCAATTTGGTTTTCATTTTTTAGAAGTTATTGATACTAGAAATTATGATATGACAAGAGACTTAATTAAAGATCAAGCATATCAGATTTTATATGATAGGAAATTTGATGAAGAGCTTGAAAATACCTTGCGCTCAATAAGAGCAGAAGCCTTTGTTGAATTCAAAGAACTAGATTGAAAAAAATTATATACTCTCCTGGTGAGCCTTCAGGAATTGGGCCGGACCTTATAATTCAACTTTGTACCTCCAAATTTTGGACAGATATTAAACTTCCTATTGTTTGTCTTGCAGATCCTATATTGCTAGCAGATAGGGCCAGTAAATTAGGCAAAAAGATCAAGTTATTGCAAATAAATGATTTAAAAAATTTACGAATAAATAAAAAAAATTATATTCAAGTTCTTTGTGTGACTAAATGCAATGACTTAACACCTGGCAAGCTTTACACATCAAATGCAGATTATGTTTTACAAAATCTAGATTTCGGTATTGATAATGCGCTCAATGATAAAAAAATTGCTCTTGTAACCGGCCCAATAAGTAAAGAAAACATTATTTCAATTAATAAGAAATTCCAAGGACATACAGAATATATTCAAAAAAAGACTGAAAGCGATGATGTATTAATGTTACTCGGCTCAGATAAGCTTAAAGTAGCATTGGCAACAACCCACCTTCCGCTTAAAAATGTTGCAAAAGCTATAACTAAAAAATTAATTATCTCTAAAGCAAAAATTCTCAATGATGAGCTAAAAAATAAATTTAAAATTAAAAATCCAAAAATTACTCTACTTGGATTAAATCCACATGCTGGAGAAGGAGGAAAAATTGGTTCAGAAGAAAAAGATATTTTAATACCTGCTGTTAAAGAGTTAAGACGAAAAAAAATTGATATATCCTATCCAAAATCGGCAGATACAGCTTTTACAAAAAAAATATTAAATGATACTGATGCTTATCTTGGTATGTATCATGATCAAGTTTTGCCAGTTATTAAAGCTCTGAGCTTTGGTTCAACAACTAATATTACCTTAGGAGTTCCAATTATTAGAACATCTGTTGACCACGGAGTAGCATTAGATATTGCAGGGACTTCAAAATCTGATACATCATCTCTTAAAGAGGCAATAAAAATTGCTAAAAAAATAATTTAATGATTTCGAGAGATACTAGAAGAAAATTTGGACAAAATTATCTATCTGATCCAGCAATAATTTTTGAGATGGGACAAGCGATATCGCCGCAGACTAACTCAAATTTTTTTGAAATAGGTCCTGGTATGGGAGCTCTAACAAACGTTTTAAACCAAGATGGTATTTCTATTAAGGCAATTGATATTGATAAAAATAATATCGACTATCTTTCAAAACAATTTACAGGACCTGCAAAATTTGAATTTTTTCAAGGAGATATTTTATCCACGCCATTAAATTTTTTAGAAGATAAAAGATACAGAGTAATTGGTAATCTTCCCTACAATATTTCAACTCAAATAATTTTGAAATTTATCGACTGGCATAACGTGATTGAAGATATGCATTTTCTTGTTCAAAAAGAAGTAGCAGAAAAAATTAATGGAGTTGTTGGTACAAAAAATTGGGGCAAGCTTTCAGTCAAACTATCTGCATTTTTTAATATCCAAATTTTATTTGATGTTCCACCTGAGTCTTTTGATATTAAGCCCAAGGTAAACTCAAGCTTTATTAGGCTTTCACCTAAAAAAACTGATATAGATGTATCAACTAAAAATAATTTATTTAAAATTATAGATATGTCATTTTCCTCAAGAAGAAAAAATATTAAAAATAATTTAAAAAAAGCTAATCTTGACTGGGATACATTAGAAATTAATCAAAATCTTAGGCCTGAAGAGGTGTCATTAGAAAATTACTTAAAAATTACAAAGCAGTATCAAGAATAAATGGCGCATTATGTAGTTGGTGATGTTCAGGGATGCTTCAAAGAATTAGAAGCGTTATTAAAAAAAATTAAATTTAATAAAGAGATAGACCAATTAATTTTTGCTGGAGATCTAGTTAATAGAGGTAAAGATTCTCATAAAGTTCTTGAATTCTGTATTAACAATAAAAAATCAGTATCTGGAGTTTTGGGCAATCATGATTTTTATTTACTCTATCTAATAGAGCATCAAAAAAAAGATAAATCACTTAAAAAAGTTCTTGAATCAAAAAATATAAAGCATTATCAATCGTGGTTAAAAGCCCTTCCTTTATTTCTAGAAATTAAAATAAAAGAAACAAACGAGGTTTTTTGGATTTCACATGCAGGCATACCCTTTATTTGGAGCATAGATGATGCAAAAAAATTATCAAAAGAAGTTCAAGCTTCACTAAAAAATGATGCATCAAATATTCTTGCAAAAATGTGGGGGGATACACCGAAGAAGTGGAACGAAAACTTAAAAGGATATAAAAGGTTAAGAGTAATTATTAACTACTTTACAAGAATGAGATATTTATCAGAAGATGGATCACTTAGGCTGGATGTAAAAAGTAAAACTGCTAAAAAAGGATATATACACTGGTTTAATCAAACAAAATTGAATTTAAAAAATAATGAAAATATAGTTTTTGGGCATTGGGCATCAATAAATGGTAAGACAAATATAGATAATATAATTGGGCTTGATACAGGATGCATTTGGGGAAATAAACTTACAGCTATAAGATTGGAAGATAAAAAAATATTTCAAATTAAAAAACAATGAAGATATATGAAGTTGGTGGAGCTGTTAGAGACGCCCTACTGGATAAAAAAGCTAAAGACAAAGACTGGGTTGTTGTCGGATCTTCGCCAGAAGAAATGGTATCTAATGGTTTTACACCCATAGGAAAAGATTTTCCTGTATTCCTTCATCCAACATCAAAAGAAGCATATGCACTTGCAAGAACTGAACGGAAAACTGGTCATGGCTATCATGGTTTTAATTTCTATTATGGTAAAGAGGTAACGCTAGAAGAAGATCTGTTGAGAAGAGATTTAACAATAAATGCTATGGCAAAGGACTCTGACGGGAATATTATTGATCCCTATGGGGGCAGAAATGACATCAAGAAGAAGATATTCAAACACGTATCAGATGCATTCTCAGAAGATCCATTGCGGGCTATTAGGCTTGCTCGATTCCATACTTATGAACATTTAAAAGATTTTACTATTGATGAGACAACTGAAAAAATGCTCAAAGAAATTGTTAGCTCCGGTGAAATAGCAAATCTGTCATCTGACAGGATATGGGCTGAGACTGAGAGAGCCTTAACCTCAGAAAATCCAAATATATTTTTTGAGGTGATAATAAAATATGAGCTGCGCTCCCCCTTCTTTAGTAAATTAAGAGTTCCAATATGTGATACAAGTTCAAATAACCTGGTTCGATGGGCCGAACTTCAAGTCAACAATGACTTTTCTTTAGGAGACGATCTTCCAGTACCTAATGCGCAAAAAAATGCGTCAGATGTTTTGATGAGCTTAATAAAAATTACCAAAGATATGTCTAGTGAATCACTTATAGATTTATTACCTAAGGTTAATATGGAAAGAAATCAGTCACTGATCAGTGACTTATGCAGCCTACCGCATCTTTCAGATTCGAAAGATTTAATATTAAGATTATTAACAAATACAATTGAAGCAGATTTTTCTGTTCTTAAAAATATTCCAACTGAGAAAATTTATGAAGAAAAGCATAAAATATATAAAAAAATAGTTAATCAATCTTTATGAATAAAACTATATTAATTACTGGCGCAGCAAAAAGAATAGGTAAAGAAATAGCCTTAACTTTTTCTCAAATGGGGTGGAATATTATTATTCACTACAATTCTTCAAAAAAGGATGCGCAAGATTTGGCAAATCAAATCAATACTCACAACCCCAACTCTGCAAAAATCATTCAAGCTAATTTAGACATCTCATCAGATGTTCAAAGATTAGTTGATGAATCTAAATTATTCTTTGATTCAATCGATGTTTTAGTAAACAATGCTTCAACTTTTTATCCAACCCCTATTGATGAAATCTCTGAAGAGCATTGGGATAAATTGATTGGAAGTAATCTTAAAGGTCCATTATTTTTAATTCAGGGTCTAAAAGATAAGTTAATTGAGTCGAGGGGTTCTATAGTAAATATTACGGATACAAATTTAAGCAAAGGCGTTGCAAATTTTTCTATATACGCTTCTGCTAAAGGAGGTTTAGAATCGATAACTAAGGTTCTTGCAAGAGAATTAGCTCCAGAGGTTAATGTTAATGCAATAGCACCTGGTGCAATGCTTGAGCCACCTGATGTAACTTGGACTGATGAACAAAAGGAAAAGGTAATAGCTAATATCCCGCTAAAGAAGATGGGATCTGAAAAAGATATTGCTAACACTGTTAAGTTTGTTGTTAGTTCAAAGTATATGACTGGGCAAGTTATTAAAGTTGATGGAGGAAGATCACTCTCATGACAACCGATGCTCAAAAATATGAAAAAATATTTTCAGGAACAAAAGAAGTTGCTGAAAATTTAAAAATAGATGCTTCAAAACTTCAACCATGGATTGATGCTCATGTTCCTGGAGCTGGTTCAATAAAATCAATAGAGCAATTTAGGGGCGGTCAATCTAATCCTACCTACAAAATTGCCACAGATAATAAAAATCTAGTTCTAAGAAGAAAACCACCGGGTAAGCTTCTGCCTTCAGCCCATGCGGTCGACAGAGAACATAAAGTCATCACTGCTCTTGGTCAGACTGATGTTCCTGTTCCAAAAACCTACGGTCTTTGTGAGGATGAAGATGTAGCTGGAACCACTTTTTTTGTTATGGATTGTTTAGATGGGGATATTTATTGGGATCATATGCTCCCCTCACTATCAAAAGAACAAAGGATTAAAGTCTATCAAAGTAAAAATAAAACTCTTGCAGCGCTTCATAGTGTTGATTACAAAAAAGTTGGATTAGAGGATTATGGTAAACCTGGTAATTATGTCGCAAGGCAGGTTTCAAGATGGTCTAAACAATACAAAGCATCTGAGACAGACAATATTGTTGAAATGAATAATCTTATAGAGTGGTTACCAGAAAATATTCCTGATGATGATGAGACTTCAATTGTTCATGGAGACTATCGCCTAGATAACATGATAATGAAGAACCAAGAAGTCATAGGTGTTCTTGATTGGGAGCTTTCTACTTTAGGTCATCCAATTGCAGACTTTTGCTATCACTGTCTTACCTGGAGAACAGAGCCACTCTTTTATGATCATACAAAATTAAAAGAAATGGGCATTCCAAATGAAATGGAATACCGCGACATGTACTCTGAAATTACTGGAAAAGATTTATCAGCCAATTGGGAATTCTATATGGCCTTCAGCCTATTTAAAGTAGGCGCCATATGCCAGGGCATTCTTGGTAGGGTTAGAGATGGGACTGCATCAAGCAAGCATGCTGAAGATAGAGGAATGAAAGTCTACCCTCTTTCACAAGGAGCATGGTCAATTGTAGAAAATAACTTTAAATAGTTTTTTTAAAAAAAAGTATTATTCCAGTAATTGAGCTAACTAGGGCAAGAACAGAAAATATCTTTAATAACAAATTATTAATATTGTCTCTATCTCGATAATCCATAATATGTAAAGCCCATAAAAGATCCCACGCTCTCCATGAATCAGATCTTATAGCAGCTATATCTCCTGTCATAGAATCAACATAAATATTAATTCCATCATCTGTATCAGTAGATACTTTATATATAGGCAGTCGTCTACCCCTGTATTCAACGCCTCTATCAAATTTTTCAATTAAGCTTACACTCAAAGGATTTAACGATGTTTTTTCTTTTGCAATTGTTATTGCCTCTTCGGCCGACAACATATCAACTGGAAAATTTTGAGGATGAGTAGAGTATGTTTTTACTCCATTATCATTTGTTTCAACAATCTCTTGTCCAAGTCTTTTAAAAATTCTGTATTCGGTCTCTAAAGGCAATCGATATTGCTCTCCCCTAACCATCTCAATTTTATTAAATGCAAAATAAATTCCAGAGACTGTCCAAAGCAAAAGCTGAATAGCAATAAATATACTCAGATATCTGTGAATCTTTCTAATAGTAAATTTTTTTGCCATTTATAAAACTTCTTTTAGTGGTTCTGATACAAATGAATATTTTTCTATCTCATCACTTTCAAACAATATTTCATCTTCGTCGATTTGAAGAACTATATCAATATCCAATGTTCTAGCACTAAACTTAGGAACATCTCTTTTTCTGCCAGATTTATTTTCAATATCTTTAAGCTTTTCATTAAGTGCATCAAAATTAAGATCGGACTCACCTGCTACTACTAAATTTAAAAAGTCATCGCCCTCAAATCCTTCGGCTTTAGTTTTGTGAATAGAAGAAAATTTGGTATTTGTTAATATTTTATTTAATTGCTCGATAGCAAAAATGATATTTGCTTCAGCATTTATGTTACTTCCTAAGGATAAGAAATATTGCATTATCTATGAATAATTAGGCCTACATCTTTTGAGCCTCTTATAGCTCCAGGTTTTGATACCCTTACCTTTATTGATTCAACTCCGTATTCATTTTTTACTAAAGATGCTATCCCTTCAGCAAGAGTTTCTTGAAGTTGAAAAGATGACTCTTCTACAAATTTTATTACGCCTTTTGCAATAGCTTTATAATCGACTGTATCTTCAATTGAATCTGTTGCAGCTGCTTTTTTACAGTCAAATGGGAACTCTAAATCAATGCTTACCTCTTGTTTAACTTTTCTTTCCCAATCAAATATACCTATGATTGTTTTTACTCGAAGATCTTTTATGTAAATAATGTCTTTCATTTAGTTAATTCACTTAAAGGCCATCTTGCTCTTACATAAGAGGCCTTAGTTTCAATCTTATCAGAAGATCTCAAAGATCCAACAAAAGCAATCATTGCAGCATTATCACCACAATATTTTAAAGATGGATAAAAAACTCTTATTCCCAATGAATTTTCTAGATCTTTTATGGCAGCACGAAGTGCTTTGTTAGCAGCAACCCCACCAGCAATAATTACATCAGACCTTCCACTTGCTTCAACAGCTTTTTTAATTTTACATGTTAAAACATCAATAACGGCTTGCTGAAAAGAAGCGGCTATATCTGCTTTAATCTCATCAGTCATATTTTCAATATCTCTAACGGTATACAAAACTGAAGTTTTTAATCCGCTAAAACTTAAATCTAGGTTATCGCTATGTATCATAGGCCTAGGAAAATCATAAGCATGAGGATTGCCATTTAAAGCAAGTTTTTCAATATGGGGTCCTCCTGGATATGGGAGATCTAGCAATTTTCCAACTTTATCAAAAGCTTCGCCAACAGCATCATCTTGTGATTGGCCTAATATTTCATATGCGCCCCTCTCTTTAACGTCAACAATCATGCTATGACCACCACTCACTAAAAGAGAGATATATGGAGTTTGTATTTCTGGAAATTCCATAACTGGGGACATTAAATGTCCTTCTAGATGATTAATTGGCAATAATGGAATTTGTAGAGCAGCTGATAGACCCTGAGCAAAGCTCTCACCAATTAGCAAAGCTCCCAGTAGTCCTGGTCCTGATGTGTAGGCTATTTGATCAATAGTATTAATATCGATATCACCAAGAGCTTCCTTTAGAACCGTTACAATTTTTACACAATGATCTCTTGATGCAAGCTCGGGGACAACGCCACCATATTCAGCATGCATTTTAATCTGACTAAAAACAGATTCACCAATAATGCCATTTTCAGTATCATATATTGCAATAGCGGTTTCATCGCAAGAAGTTTCAATTCCTAAAGTTTTCATAAATTTTTAATAAAATGTTTTGCAAATTTTCTAATTACAGCCTAAACTACGCGACACATTATGCCTTCAATTATAATAAAAGAAACAGAACATTTTGACATTGGTCTTAGAAAGTTCAAGCGTGCCTGCGAAAAAGCAGCAATTGTCCCTGAGATCAGAGCAAGAGAGTTCTATGAAAAACCAACTGAAAAAAGAAAGCGTTTAATGGCAGCAGCGGTTAAACGTGCTAGAAAATCAAATAGAAAGTTTTCTTTCCCAAGACAAAGATCTTTTAGATAATCTTGACCCTTCTTTCTGAAATTCAATCTGACCTTAAGCAAGCAATGCTTGATAAAGATGATATGATTCGCGACACTTTAAGAATGTTTAAATCTGAAGTTCAAAAGTTTGAAATTGATAATCAAGAAACTGTTGATGATGCAAAGGCTCTCTCTATTATCAATAAAATGATTAAACAAAGAAATGACTCTATTGCGCAATTTACAAATGGCGGTAGATCAGATCTTGCTGAAAAAGAACAGCTTGAAGTTAATGTCTTGTCTAAATATAAGCCAGCGCAGTTAGATGAATCTCAAATTTCTGAAAAAGTTTCTAGTGCCATTGCAGAATCAGGTGCAACTTCTATGCAAGATATGGGTAAAGTCATGGGTATTCTAAAAAATTCTATCCCAGCTGGAACAGCTGATATGGGTATAGTCAGCAAAATTGTTAAAGAGAATTTATCTTAATATTTGGATAATCATCCATAGGATCAAATTATGGAAAGAAGCAACGACCGAAAGCTTAATCAACTAAGAGATATAACGATTGAACCCAATGTTAATATGCATGCCGAAGGCTCTGTATTAGTTTCTTTTGGAAATACAAAAGTAATTTGTACAGCTACCATTGATACTAATGTCCCTAGATGGATGAAAGGTAGTGACGAGGGCTGGGTTACTGCAGAATATGGCATGCTTCCTAGATCGACCAATGAAAGAATGAGTAGAGAAGCTGCAAGAGGTAAGCAAAGCGGCAGAACTCAAGAGATCCAAAGATTAATTGGTAGGTCGCTAAGACAAGCGGTAGATCTAAAATATATTAAAGGAAAAACTATTAATATTGATTGTGATGTAATCCAAGCAGATGGAGGCACCAGAACTGCTTCCATTACAGGCGGTTGTGTCGCATTATTCTTAGCTTTACAAAATCATCATGACGATAATAGAGCAATTAAGCGACATATAGCTGCAGTTTCATTAGGCATATTAAATGATGAAGTTATCCTTGACCTTGATTATAAAGAGGATAGTAATGCTGAAACAGATTTAAACCTTGTTATGACAGAATCGCTTGAAATCATAGAAATTCAGGGCACTGCAGAGGAGGCACCTTTCACAAAAGATCAATTAAATCAGATGTTAGAGCTTGGAAGTTCTGCTATTACTGATATTATTGAAAAACAAAAAGCCTGTTTGAAATAAGTGGAAGACTATCAAAAAAAATTTCTTGAATTATCTTTAAATGCCAAAGTTCTAGAATTTGGTGACTTCACACTAAAATCTGGAAGAAAAAGCCCTTATTTTTTTAATGCAGCCAGAATGCTTAATGGTGGATATCTTTATGAGCTTGCAGAGTGCTACAAACATGCGATTAATGCTGCTAATTTAAAATTTGATTGTATATATGGGCCTGCATATAAAGGTATTTTTCTTGGTTCAATAATTGCCATGATTTTTGATAAAGATGGTTTTAAATATCCTTTATCATTTGATCGCAAAGAAATTAAAGATCATGGTGAGGGTGGAACAATTATTGGCAACAACCCTTCTGGCGATGTTCTTATAGTTGATGATGTCATATCAGCTGGCACTGCTGCTAAAGAATCTATAAAGATGATCAAATCAACTGGAGCAACTCCAAAGATAATGGTGGTTGGCTTAGATAGACAAGAAAAAGGAAGCGAAAATCTTTCTGCTAGAAGAGAACTTGAAGAAGAGTTTGGCATGCAAGTAATATCTATAATTAATTTAGATACTTTGATTACATATTCTCAATCTAACTCAGGTTATGAAACACATCTTGAGAGACTTCAAGGCTATAGAAACGAATGGGGGGCATAGATGTTTTCTGGCATAGTTTCTCACAAGGCAAAAGTATCCAAGGTACAGAATTTTAATGATTTCATTCGCATTCATATTTCAACACCAAAAAACTTTAATAACGGCTTAAAAAAAGGTGCTAGCATTTCGGTAAATGGAGTCTGTCTTACATCAAAAGATAATGGTATTACAAATCTTAAATTTGATGTCATAGAAGAAACATTACTTAAAACCAACTTAAAAAGTATTTCAAAGGGTGACATTGTAAATTTAGAAAGATCAATTAAAGCTTCATCTGAAATAGGTGGCCATCTTATGTCAGGACATATTCATTTTACTGGAGAGGTAAAAAAAATATTTGAGAAAGAAAATACCAAAGATATAAAAATATCAATTTCTAAGAATTATTCGGATTATGTCTTAGAGAAAGGTTATATTGGTATTAACGGATGTAGCTTAACCATAGGAAAGGTTTTCAAAAACCAATTTAACATTCATCTTATTCCTGAAACCCTTAAAATTACAAATTTAGACAAACTTGAAGAAAAAGATTTAGTGAATATTGAAATTGATCAAACAACTATAGCAATAGTTGATACCGTTAAGAAAACCCTAGCTGCTCAAAAATCTTGATAAAACAGCCATTCGGATGGCAACACCATTTGCGATCTGGTTTCTAATTACAGATTGTTCAGACTGGTACACGCTTTCTGAAATTTCTACATAATTTACAGGCCCAGGATGCATAATGATTGCATCGCCTTTGGCTTGCTCAAGCTTCTCAGATGTAAGTTGATATGCTTGTTTGTATTCATCTAGATCAAGATCAAGCGTTTCTTCAAACCTTTCATATTGGATTCTTAGCGTCATAACCACATCTGCATCATGAAGTGCAGCATCAAGATCTGGTTCATATCTTCCTAATACAGGATTAGCATATTTTGTAGCCATACTTGGATGGCCACAAAAAGTTAATGAATTAAATGAGAAATTTGAGATACCTTCAACAAAAGATGATGTTACCCTCGAGTGATCAAGATCCCCGACAATAACTATATTAAGATCATCTATGGTACCTTTTTGCTCAATTATCGTCATTAGATCAATCAAAGCCTGAGTTGGATGAGATATAGAACCCTCTCCTCCATTTATAAATACAATTTCAGGCAAGTATTCTGCTAAATCTCTAATAACTGATTCAGGATGTCTTAGCACGCACAAGTCTACACCCATTAAACTTAGCGCATCTACAGTCTCGAAAATTGACTCCCCTTTTTCAATAGATGAATTTGAAATGTCAAAACCTACTACTGAGCAACCAAGGTTTTTAGCTGCGATTTCAAAAGAGGATTTAGTTCTTGTACTTGGTTCACAAAAAACATTTGCAATAGTTTTATCCGGAAATAAATCTTCTTTACGAAAAGAGCCGTCATCTTGTTTGAAATTCTTCGCAAACTCTATAAGGTCTAAAATTTCTTTTTTAGATAAATCGCTTATTGAAAGAAGATTTTTACTCATGACTAATTAAAACTGCATCTATTTCCACATTTACTCCAAGCGGTAAAGCTGATACTTCAACTGTTGCTCTTGCCGGATATGGTTCTATAAAGTGTTTTTTCATTGACTCATTTACAACTGCAAAATCATCCATATCGGTAATATAAATTGTAAGTTTTACAATATCAGCAAGGGACCCACCTGCTTCTTCACATATTGCCGTAAGATTTTTTATTACCTGCTCTGCCTGTTCTTTAATTGATGTATTTATTAAATCTCCGGTTTCAGGATTGATAGCAATTTGACCTGACACGAATGTGAATCCACCGGCTGTAACTGCTTGTGAATAAGGTCCAATTGCTTTAGGAGCTTTTTCTGTGAAAATAATTTTTTTTGTCATAATATATTATTAAACTTATTTTGATGTGCATTGTAACTAAAATTAGAACTTAGCGTTTATCATTTTTCATTTATTAATCTTACACAGCTTGTTGTTATTTTTTTTGATCTCACCTTGAGCATAATATTATTAAGCTCTTCAAGATCCTCTACATCTACCTCCAAATCAAAAGAAGCAAATGTGCTATCTATATTTTTTGTATTAATTTGTTCGATATTTACACCAGCTTTTGTAAAAACCGAAACAAGATCTGCTAATACGCCCATTTCATCAATTGTGACTACGTTTATCTTAGCGGTATAAACATGTGTTTTGGTGCTTTCTGCCCACTTACCAGGGATATATCGAGGATCCTTAGAAATAAATGGTGCAACTTGTTTGCATTTTTTATGATGAATGACAATTCCCCTTTCAGTATCTGAATGAGCAATTACAGGATCTTTATATACAGGATTACAACATTTTGCAAAAACAACTGAAACTCCTTCGATATGATTATCATGAATAAACACAGGTTTTATTTTCTTGGAATCAGATTCTTTTCTGATTTTTAGACCTGAATAAAATCTTTCAGCAACAATATTACCCGTTCTTTTACCTGAGCCTAATTCTGTGAGTAGTTTATTTAAGGATGTAACACCTATTGAATCTAGAACTCTCTTCAATGTACTGCCTCGGTAATCTTTTAATGATTTACCAGTCCTTTGTAATTCAGTTTCCAACATAAATTTACCTGCTTTTCTTGCAGATGAAATCTTTTGACTTCTTAGTTTGGCCCTTATACCACTTCTTGCTTTACTTGTTACAACAAAGTTTAACCATGCTGGATCTGCTTCAACTTTTTGACTGGATGTAATAATTTCCACAGTTTGACCACTCTCTAATTCAACATTTAGAGGGGCCTCTCTTCTATTTACCTTACATCCAATAATAGTGTCACCTAGGCCAGTATGAACTTCATAAGCAAAATCAATAGGAGTTGCTCCAGATTTCAAAGCATATATATCGCCTTTTGGAGAAAATAAATAAACCTCTTCTGGATCAAGATCTTTTTTAAGAGATTCTGCAAACTCAGTAGGGTTTGAAGATTTTTTTTGAAGATCTATTAAACCTGAAAGCCATTTAGTTGCTCGAAGCTCCGTACCTGTTCCTTTGTTATCTTTTATCTTATATCCCCAATGAGCTGCTATGCCCATATCAGCAGTCTCCCACATGCTTCTAGTTTGAATTTGGACTTCTATTGGGAAAGCATCTAATGCAAGTAAGCTTGTATGAAGGGCTTGATATCCATTAGTTTTTGGTATTGCTATATAGTCTTTAAACTTATTGTCAATTGGTGAAAAATAATTATGTATTATTCCAAGGGATCTATAACAATCGTCAACTGAATCAACATAAATTCTAAATCCATAAACATCTAATATTTCTGAAAATGGTTTATGTTTGGATTTAATTTTGCTGTAAATGCTGTAAATATTTTTTTCTCTACCTTTTACCATTGCATTATCAACACCATTTGATAAAAGTCTTCTTTTGAGATCTTTTCTAATTTTTTGGACTATTTTTTTTCTGCCTCCGCTTGAGGTTTTGATTGCTTTTTTTAATAATTTAGCCCTCATTGGATGAATGCATTCGAAAGCTATGTCCTCAAGCTCAGCTCTAATATCTTGCATCCCCACCCTTAAAGCCAACGGTCCATATAAATCCAAGGTTTCTTTTGATTTTTGTATTTGTTTTTTTCTTGGCATGAACTCTATAGTTCTCATATTATGAAGACGATCACATAATTTAACTAAAATTACTCTGACATCATTTGCCATTGCCATTGCCATCTTTTGAAGATTATTGGCATTGCTATCAGCTACATTTTTAAGATCTATCTTTCCAAGCTTACTTACACCATCAACAATATGAGCTACATCATTGCCAAATATTTTAGCTAAATTATTTTTTTGAACATTGCAGTCTTCAAGAACATCATGCATTAATGCTGCACATATTGAATCAGTATCCATCTTCAGATCAACTAGTATTTCTGTGACAGCAACAGGATGTGTAATATAGTCTGATCCGTCTTTTCTTTTTTGACCAGAGTGTGCATAAAAAGCAAAAGAATATGCTTTCTGTATCTTTTTAATATCTTTGGAACTTAAATAGTTCTTACAGTTTTTATATAAGGATGGTGGGAGTTTTAAGAGACTTTTTTCGGAAAAATTGATTAAATGATTTGGGAGAACCGATTCACTCAAATTAGCTCTCCAAAATTCATTTACTCGACTGTTTCACTATTTTCAGTACCTGGAGCTGCAAATCCATCTAACAATAAATCTTCCTCTAGAGTTCTATCGAGTGTTTCTTTGTCAAGAAGTCCTGCCTCAATTTCTCTAAGTGCAACTAATGTTGGTTTATCATTATCCCACTCAACTAATGGATCTCTACTGGTTGTTGTAAGCTGTCTTGCTCTTTTTGAAGCCATGATAATGAGATCAAATCTACTGGGTATAACTTGTAAACAATCTTCTACTGTAATTCTTGCCATATAATTTCTCCTAGGGAGCGTATTCTATTTCTAATAGAGCATTAAGACAACATATCTCTTAATATCTTAATCTTTATTTTATCCTTATTTTTAATTAATTTTCCATTAATGATAATGTTAACAATTTCTTTATA
The DNA here is from genome assembly GCA_902591565.1 of uncultured SAR86 cluster bacterium. Lineage (GTDB taxonomy): Bacteria > Pseudomonadota > Gammaproteobacteria > Magnimaribacterales > D2472 > SCGC-AAA076-P13. The sequence goes on from CACJBC010000005.1 coordinate 59,073, forward strand.
GGCCTGATCAAAGTTGTCATTAAGCACTCTAAAATTAAACTCTTCTGCATACTTTATTTCTTCTTTTGCATTTTTCAGTCGTGTTCCTATTACATTCTCTGAATCCAGACCTCTTTTTAACAGTCTTTTTTCTAACTCCTCGATGCTTGGTGGAATAATAAATATTGAAGTGTGATCAATGCCGTCTCTTTGTATTAACTTAAAACCCTGAACATCAATATCACAAATTACATTTATGCCTTTACTTAATTTCTCATCAATATATTTACGCAAAGTACCGTATTGATAATTATGTACAAGTGCATATTCTATAAAAGCATCATCTTCCTTCATTGAGTTAAACTCATTTTCAGTTACAAAAAAATAATGCTTGCCATCAACCTCGCCCTCTCTTGGCGATCTTGTTGTTGCTGATATTGATAATTCAATATTTTCAAAATTATTAATAATCTTTTGAATCAAAGAAGACTTGCCTGCTCCAGAAGGTGCTGAAATGACAAATAGCTGTCCGATTTTACTATTCAATATTCTGAGCCTGCTCTCGCATTTCCTCTACTAATAGTTTCATATCTAAAGCAATCTGCTTATAACTTGGAGCATCCAATTTAACCGATAAGGTACTAGTTTCTCTAAATAATTCCTGCAAAATAAAATCTATTTTTTTTCCACTACAACTCTTAGATATCAACTCTTTCTTTAAAGATATAGTATGAAAATTTATTCTCTCAATTTCCTCTGCAACATCATGCTTTAGTGCTAGTAATGCAACCTCTTGTGCAAGTCTCTCGTTATCAACTGTTTCACATAAATTTTTAACTTTCTTTAAAAGAGATTGAGATCTTATTTTTAATAATTTTTTATTTGAAGTTTCCAGCTTAGCTACATGTTTGTTAATTTTATTTATTTTGATTAAGAACAATTTTTTTATTTTTTCTCCTTCTAATGCTCTGCTCGATAGAAAATTTTTAAAAGCTTCCTTAAAAACTTTTTTTATAGCATTTTGATTTGTTTGGATTTTTTGTTCTGTCTTAATTATTCCAGGTATATCTTTAATATCTGTAAAAGCCAGATTCTTTACTTCTAAGCATCCAATTTTGTCTATTGATTTTTGCAGATTTTTTACAGACTTGCTATTAATTGTATAAAGGTTGCTAGATGGAAATTTCAACCTTAATCTTATATCTACAGTACTTCTTCTAACTTTTTTACTTACTGTACCTCTTATAAAAAGGTCTAACTCATTACTGATATCATTAGGCTTAATAGAGATATCTAAAAATCTATTATTGACTGATTTAATCTCGCAGTAAATTTCTGTCTCTTTATTTGTTTGCTTTGAATCCCCAAAGCCGGTCATGCTTGATGTCATAGGTTTATTGTATTTTGCCTAGAGTTTTTGTTCTAGTTTAATTGTTTTAAAAATTAAATCCTGTTTTCTTTAACTTGGCGTTTCCAATTGTTTTTTCTGAAGAAAGAATTTTTGAGTCCTCAGCGCAATTAATAATATTAGTTTGACTGTTTTTAGATTGATATTCCATAAAATGAGCTATGATTTTTGCAGCTTGATCTCTATGTAATTTGTTATGTGTGATTTTATTTGATTGGCTGTCATACAAACCTGAGAACCTAAGAATAGTAAGCTTAGGTCCATATATTTTAGACAAAGCTGATTCATATTTCATAATTAGCTCTCCTCTGTAATCGGATGGCATTTCTTTAGATGATTCATCAACAAGGCCTTTATGGCTACTGCCATAAACCCTAGTGGAAGATACTGCAATAACTCTGTTAATATTGGCACTTGATAGTAAATTCAAAATATTTTGTGTTGCTAATACAAAACCTTCTACGTAACCTTTCTCATCAAGACTGCTAGGCTTTGGAATTATAATTACTGAATCAAAATTTTTGACTTTCAAATCAACCATCTTGTCTGATAGCCAATCCCAGTTAATTTTATTTATGTTTTGGTTATCAGAGTCGTTTCTTGATATGGCATAAATAGATATAAATTCCGTTCCAAGAACTTTGGTCAACCTTTTAGCAATATCTCCATAGCCTATTATTAGGATATTTTTTCGCATTTGTTAATTTTACACATGATCCAGAGAAGAATCTCTGGATCATTGTTATATAAGAAAAATTAAATGCTTAAGAGTGGTGCAATAACTAAACTTACGATCGCCATAACATTTATTAAAATATTCATGGACGGACCTGATGTGTCTTTAAATGGATCGCCAACAGTATCACCAACAACTGCTGCAGCATGCGTTTCAGAGCCTTTGCCACCAAAGTTACCCTTTTCAACAAATTTCTTTGCGTTATCCCATGCTCCACCAGCATTAGCCATCATAAGAGCAAGCGATACACAGCCAAGAAGGCCTCCAGCTAACATACCTCCAAGTGCTTGTGCTCCGAGACCAAAACCAATAATTGCTGGCATTGATACTGCAATTATTCCTGGCCATACCATTTTTTTTAAAGCAGCCTCGGTAGCAATTTCAACACATTTTTCTGAATCAGGTTCTGCTGTCCCTTCCATTAATCCAGATATTTCTCTAAACTGCCTTCTGATTTCATTTATCATTTCAAAAGCAGCATCACCAACAGCCGTCATTGTTATTGAAGAAACCAAGAAAGGTATACAAACTCCAATAAACATTCCAACTAAAACAATTGGCTCTGTTAGAGCTAATGTAAATGAAGGGTTTTCAGCACTTACTACAGCTGAAAAAGCCGAGATTATCGCTAGAGCAGCTAGTGCAGCGGCTCCAATTGCAAAACCTTTTCCAATTGCAGCAGTGGTATTTCCCAATTCATCTAGTGAATCAGTTATTTCTCTGACCTCTTCACCCATTCCTGACATTTCAGCAATGCCGCCAGCATTATCTGCAACAGGCCCATATGCATCGATTGCCATAGTGATACCTACTGTTGCTAGCATGCCAACTGCAGCAATTCCAACACCATAAATACCTGATAATTGAGTAGAGACAAGTATAATTCCAGCTAAAATTACAATTGGAATCACAACAGATTGCATTCCAACTGATAGTCCTGAAATCATCACTGTTGCAGAACCAGTTTCTCCTGATTCAGCAATTTTCTTAACAGGGCTACCACCTGTGTAATATTCTGTAATGAGTCCAATTAAAACTCCTCCAACGGCTCCTGCTATAACGCACCACCAAACATTCATTGCAACTTCTTCAAAAGAGGCAATAATAAAATAAGCCATCGCAACAAATATTACTGGGGCCAAAAGAGTTCCAGACCTCAAGGCGCTTGCAGGTGCTTTTGCAGATTGAAGTTTAACTATAAATATTCCTAAAATAGATGCAATCAAACCAGTTGATGCTAATGCTAAGGGAAGCATCATCATATCTTGATTTCCAAGGGTATATGCTATTGCTATAGAAGCAATCATAGAACCACAATATGACTCAAATATATCAGAGCCCATTCCAGCAACGTCACCAACATTATCACCAACATTATCAGCGATAACGCCGGGGTTTCTTGGATCATCTTCAGGAATTCCAGCTTCAATCTTACCGACAAGATCAGCTCCAACATCTGCACTTTTTGTGAAGATTCCACCACCTACTCTTGAAAATAGAGCAACCACAGACGCTCCCATTGCAAAACCTTCTAGTTTATGAGGATCAATACCAGCTGGCACATAAAAATAATATAAAGCTCCTAAACCTATTAAACCCAATGACGCGACACATAACCCCATTATTGAACCACCATAAAATGAGACTGATAAAGCTGCAGCAGGACCATCTTTTTGTGCTGCTGTTGCTGTTCTAACATTCGCTTTTGTGGCTGCATACATGCCTATAAAGCCAGCAACTGAGGAACAAATAGCTCCAACAACTATGGATATTGCTGTATAAGGCCCTAACGCAAACCAAGCTAAAAGCACTATTACAACAATAAAAATTGTTAAATATTTATACTCAGTTTTCATAAAAGCAAGCGCTCCAGCATGAATCTGATCACCTATCTTTTTTACTTTATCTTCGCCGTCTGGATATTTCATCACAAGCATATACACAAGTGCTGCTGCTAGCATTCCAACAACGCCTAAGACTGGTGGTAAGAGTAAACTATTCATTGATTAATCCCCATTTAAAAAAGATGCATTCTAGCAAATTATTGAATAAAAGACTTTGTTTTTATTTATTTATCGAATAAATTTTTATCAATTAGGTTTTCTGAATTAGCAACAATACATGCGACAGCAGCATCACCAGTTACATTAACCGAAGTGCGTAGCATGTCTAAGATTCTATCAACAGCTAAAATTATTCCTATGGCCTCAAGTGGTAAGCCAAATTGCTGCAAAATAATTACTAAAGTTATTGTTCCTGCTGAAGGAACAGCTGCAGTACCAATCGAAGTTACTACAGCTAAAATAACAACTTGAATGTATTGAAAGAGTGTTAAATCTATTCCTGACATCTGTGCGATGAAAACTGTAGCCATGCCTTGCATGATTGCAGTTCCATCCATATTTATTGTAGCTCCTACTGGAATAACAAAAGAGGAAACGTTTTTATTTACGCCTAAATCATTTTGAACAGTTTTTAGTGTTACAGGTATGGTTGCTGCGCTAGAAGATGTAGAAAAAGCAAATATAGCAACGTCTTTCATTTTCCTATAGAAAGTAAGTAAACTTAAATTAGTAAATAACTTAAGAATAACTGAATACGTAAAGATTGCATGAATTAACAATACTATTATTAGCAAAAGTACGTATTTAAATGCCTCTTGAAAAATATCTAAACCGTCTGTAATAACAAATTTACCAATTAAACAGAAAACACCAATAGGTGCAAAAGATATAACCATTATCACAAGTTGCATAAACACAGTATTTAGTTTTTCAAAAGCTTCACTAAAGTTGTTTGTAAGATGATTTGTTTTATTGAGTGCAAAACCAAATAAGATACTAAAGAAAACAACTGCCAGCATCTGATTTTGTGCCATAGCTTCGATGATATTTGATGGAAAAATATCTAAAATTGTTTCATATATTCCCTGGCCTTTTGGAAGTTGATCTGGAGGTGCAATATTTGATGAATATCCTGCACCAGGTTTAAATACTGAACCAATAAGTAGAGATAGTGAAACAGCTATAGCGGTAGTTGATAAATAAAGACTAATTGTCTTTAAAGTTATATTGCCTAAACTTTGCATATTGGTGAGTGATGAAATACCAGATACCAAAGAAAAGAATACTAATGGAACTATTAAGAGCTTTAACAGATTTATAAAAATAGCACTACCTAAGTTGAAGACATATACTTTAGTGAAATTTAGGAAGCTCTCTGAGAAAAAACTTAAATAGTATAGAAGAGAACCGACTACAAAACCCAAAAACATTCCAAGCAAAATATTACTTGTTAGATTTTTGGGAGTTTCAATCATTCTATTTCAATCATATCAAAGTCTTCTTTACCAACACCACACTCTGGACACAACCAATCTTCAGGCACGTCTTCCCATCTTGTCCCAGGCTCTATTCCATCATCAGGCCAGCCCAAAGCTTCATCATATATTAGACCACAAACAATACATTCATACTTTTTTAATTTCATATCCATATTTTTTAATTTTACTTTGATTAAAAGTATGGGCGTTATAATATCAGATTTATCGAGTAATTAATGAAGCTAAAGAAAATATCATCTTGGAAAAATTTTGAATCTATTGAATCAAAAATATCAAAAAATGAAATACGTTCGTGGTTACTTGAAAATGGCCCAATAACCAAAAGAATAAAAAAAAATGGATCATTTAAACTTCATCTTATTCAAGATGAATTATCTTTTATAGAACAAGAAGATAAAGACTTCATCGACTGTACATCTAATGAAATAAAGTTAAGAGAAGTTATTCTTTTTTGCAATGATGAGCCAATAGTTTTTGCTCAAACAATAATCCCCATTGAAACAATTTCAAACGGATTGGAACAACTAGGAAATCTTGGAAATAACCCCCTTGGTGATATTCTTTTTGAGAAAGATATTTTTACTAAAGATAAAGTCGTTTATGCTTTATTTGAAAACGCTTCAAGCTTGTATTGGGGCAGAAAAGCAAAATATTTAGTTAAAGGCTATAAATTTTCAGTGATGGAAATTTTTTTAATAAATACGGATGATTAGTAAATTAATGATTTATTCAAGGCTTGCTAGGCTGGATAAGCCTGTGGGCATTTATCTTTTACTCTGGCCATCACTAATGGGGCTTATGTTGGGAGCTCTCAACGAGGGTTATATCGATTTTGAAAATTACCTTATTGTATTAGCTGGGGCAATTCTAGTAAGGTCTTGTGGCTGTGTGATTAATGATATTAGTGACTATAAGTTTGATAAATTAGTCTCAAGAACAAAAGATAGACCCATTGCCACAGGTGAGGTAAGTCTCAAAGGCGCATGGATATTTTTCTCCATATTGGCATCTTCTTGTTTGAGCCTTCTGATATTCGTACCAAAGACAACTGTTCAAATTTCATTGTTTATCGCCATTTTTATCTTAATATACCCGCTGACAAAAAGATTTTTAAAAGCACCTCAATTTTTTCTGGGAATAACCTTTGGTTCAGGAACTCTAATATCTTATAGTCTTGTATCAACAAACTTCTCTCTGTCAATATTGCTTCTATTTATGGGAACTGCTTTGTGGATCATTAGTTTTGATACTATTTATGCGCTAGAGGACATAGAAGATGATAAATTAATTGGAATTAATTCAACTCCAATATTGTGGGGAGATAAAGCAATAATAATTAGCAAGATTCTTCATTTATTATTTTATTTATCTCTTTTATTAATATTTTATATTGATCAATTTTCGCCTTTGTTTCTTGCAATATTATTACTATTGTTCTGTATTTATTTTTACCAAAATAGTCTTGTTAATCAGGGTAAATACTTAAAATCATTCAAAATGAATAATTGGGTTGGCATGATAGCTTCGATTGGCTTTGCAATTGAGATTTTTCTTATCTAGGCATCTTGAAATGAAAAGCAAATTTATTGAAAGCTTATCTGAAATTTCATCTGTTGATTTCAACCAGATCATTGATGAAAAAGATAAGCCTTTCATGTCATATGAATATCTCTATGCATTGGAACAAAGTAAATCTGTTAACGAAAATAATGGCTGGCAATCATTTCACTTAACTCTGGCTGAAAAGGAGGATCTTTCAGGCTTTATTCCGATATACAAAAAAAACAATAGCCATGGAGAATTTGTTTTTGATCATCAATGGTCTTATGCACTAAGAAGAGCAAATAGAGATTATTATCCAAAATTACTTAGTGCTATTCCCTTTACTCCTTGTGAGACAAGAAAATTCATAACTTCTCAATCTATTAACACCGAGAGTTTTACTAAACCAGTAATCGATTACATGAAAAAAAATGATATAGAGACATGGCACATTCTTTTTCCAGACAAAAAACTCGCTAAAACTCTCATTGAAAACAATTTTATAGAGAGAAGTGGGTATAGGTTTGTCTGGAATAACAAAGAATATGAAAACTTTAATGACTTTCTTAAAATCTTTACTTCAAGACAAAGAAAAAATATTAAATCTGAAAGAAAGAAAATTCATGACTCAGGAATCAGTTTTTCAGTAAAAGATAATACTAATGTGACATTAGATGATTGGCTTGTTTTTTACGAATTTTACAAATCTACTTATCATGAACGAATGCAGGCGCCCTATCTTAATTTTGATTTTTTTAATTTGGTCCACAAGTATAAAGATGCTCTTTGTCCTGTTATTTTTTTTGCTGAACTTGAAGGAAATAAAATTGCTGGATCACTATGCTTTCAAAGCAAAGATACTCTTTATGGAAGACATTGGGGCTCATCAATAAATATTGATAGCTTGCATTTCGAATGTTGTTATTATCAAGGGATTGAATACTGCATAAAAAATGGGATTAGCTTTTTTGATCCTGGCGTTCAAGGAGAACATAAAATTAGGAGGGGTTTTGAGCCAAGGGCCTCTAACTCATATCATTATGTATTACATGAAGATTTTAGAGCAGCCATTGAATCTTTTTGTAAAGAAGAAGAAATTAGCATAAAAAAATATTTAGCAGCTTGTAGCGAATATACACCTATAAAAAAAGAATATAGAATTTGAATATGTTAAAAACTTTGCCCGCAACATCTCATCACCTAGCAGTATGTGAGGCAAATTTCATAAGACTTAAGAGGTTATTAAATAATTTTCTGTCAGATAAAATTTTTTATGAATTAATTAATCCAAATCAATCTTCTTTTAATATTAGTTTTCTTGTATTAAATAAAACTAAGCACACGATAATTCTTGAAGCTAAGCAAAGTGGATTTAAGAAAAATATCCATAGCAATTTTATTCTTAGAATACAAATTAGTTTAGATGCAAAGTTAGCAGAAGTTTTATCTTATCAAGGCGAAAAGCCTCTTCCTTTTTTTATGAAGCAGTCAAAAAGACAATCAATAGATGAGAAACTTCAGCAAAATAAATTCTTAACAGAATGGTTAGAAAGTATTTTTGTCTCAGGTATTTCACGAAAGGAGCAAATTAGTAGTTTATTAAATAATGTCTAGCACTATTCTTTATTTCCATGGATTTAAATCTTCTAGTGATTCTGGCAAAGCACAAGAATTCAAGAATTTCATAGAAAATCATACATCTCAAACAAGCATAGTGATTCCTGACCTTGATGATGATTTTGAAAAAGCTAATAACCAAATAAAAAATCTCATAAATGAAATTGAATCAAATATCTTGTTTATGGGCAGTTCATTGGGAGGTTACTATGCGCTTTATTTTGCACAGCTTTACAAAACTAAATCAGTATTAATTAATCCAGCAATACCTCCATTAAATGATTTT